>JAYUWH010000126.1:0-10676 GCA_043753645.1 Bdellovibrionales bacterium | reverse complement strand
ATACCGGGGCTTGAATTAGGCTGTATAAGAATCAAAAGCCATTGCGAATATATCCGTTTTTAAAGTGGTTATGCTTGGGTTGAAGTGTTGTAAGTGTAAAAAGAGTGATTGCTGGAGTCATAATTGCAAAATCGTAATTCATGGAACAAATACGATTGCAGAAACGACTTGTACTTTACTATGGCCTCAAAGTACTGACTATCATTTTGACAACTGCCATCACTTTTTCGGCCACTGCTGCAATGACTGCCAATGGAGATATTTTAGAAAGTTGTGGATTGGTGACAATAAAAGCATAGCGGCCTGACCTCGTTGGTGACGAAACCAACCCGCCAAAACGGCGAGAAAAGAGAAAAGGCGCTATGCTCAAGTTAGTAACACCGAAAGTTGTGGATCGCAAAGATTTTGAATTATCACTCGATGAAATTGCGCGCGAAGGCGCACGCAGATTACTCGTTCAGGCGTTGAATTTAGAAGTCGAAGACTACATCAAAAAGTTTAAAGATAATGTTGATGAAGACGGCCGAAGGCTCGTCGTAAAAAACGGTGTGGGCCGCCCGCGATCAGTTACGATGGGCTCAGGGCATGTCGAGGTATCGGTACCGCGCATCAACGATCAGCGCGAAGGCGAAAAATTTACGTCGATGATTTTACCTCCGCACTTACGAAAATCCCCAAAAATTGAAAGTCTACTGCCGGCACTTTATTTAAAAGGATTATCGACGAACAATTTTAAAAATGTACTAAGTGATTTACTTGGTGAAGGAACTTTGGGTTTAAGCCCGGCATCGATCGTGAAATTAAAGAAGGTCTGGGAAGATGAATTTAAAGACTGGTCGAAGCGAAAAATCACGAAAGACTATGTTTACGTGTGGGCAGATGGAGTGAACGTTGAAATTAGGCTTGGTGAAGACGAAAAAGTTTGTCTGCTGGTGATGATCGGCGTGACGGAGGATGGCACCAAAGAGCTCTTAGCGGTTGAAGGTGGATATCGTGAATCGAAAGAATCATGGCTTGGCGTTATGCGGTCGCTTACGGCGCGCGGGCTGAAAGCGCCAAAGCTTGCCTGCGGGCGATGGGGCTTTAGGTTTCTGGGCAGCGCTACGGACCTGTGACGGCTTTAAGGAAACAAAAGAACAGCGGTGCTGGGTGCATAAGATTGCCAATGTTTTAGATAAACTTCCGAAACGCTCGCAGCCGAAGGCGAAAGAACTTTTACATGAAATGATGAAAGCTGAAAATAAAGCGGCCGCAAAGAAAGATCTCGATTTTTTTGAAAAAAGTTACGCTGAAAAATATCCGAAGGCCGTTGAATGTCTCGTTAAAGACTGGAAAGTGTTAACGAATTACTTCGACTTCCCGGCGAGCCACTGGATCCATCTTCGAACAACGAACCCAATCGAATCGTCTTTTGCGACGTTGAAATTACGAACGAAAGTAACTAAAGGTGCGGGATCAAAACTGGCCACTGAAATGATGACGTTTAAACTATTAAAGGAATGTGAAAAGAAGTGGCGTAAGATTAATGGTGTCGCGGAAATAAAAAATTTACTTGAAGGGCTTGCGTACGAAGACGGAATCATGATACCCAGTGAAACACATCACGAGACAGCCGCTAGCTGATGTTCCGTCCACAACATTCTGAAATACCTCGCGTTTCATGTATACTCCAGCCAACTATTTTTCTAGAAAATAAATCTAAAAATAAATACAAGTAATAAAAGTGACCTCGCATTGAACTTTGCAGATAAGTTATATCCCAACTGTAAATTTGGTTCGGCTTTGTCGCTTCATAAGCCTTCGGCCTTTCAACGACTCGGGGCTTCGACAACCCACGATGTGCTGTTAATTTTTCAGCTTTTAATACGCGGTAAAAAGTTGATTCACTTACAATGTAAATCCCGTCATCTGCTAATCGTAGAACGATCTGGTGGGGACTTAAATTTACATATATTTCACTTACTGAAGTTTTAATAATCAATGCCCTTTCTTCGTCAGTTATTTTATTGGATGGAACAGATAGCGGCCCGTGGCGCTGATCTGTTGAATTTAATTTCCAACGCTGAATAGTGCGCACTTCAAGATCAAACGTTTCACACGCGCGAAATACACGACAACCAGCAGCCACAGCTTCCGCAATTAATTCTAAAATATTTTTTCTATCTTCAAATGAAGTTAAAGATCCTCGCCCTCGTTCGGCGAGGGCCACAATAAATTGGCTTTTTTTTTGAGTATTAGTAACGCTGATACTTCAGCAAGTGCTGCATCTTTTTTGCGTAAATTTTTCTTTAAATCTTTGATTTCAATATCGCGGTCATCTTTTTTATTTGGATTAATTTTAGGCTGATTCATTGAAGATAAAAAGCTTGAACGCCATTCTGTTTGCTGATTTGAATGTAATCCATTTTTCCGAAGATAAATTCCAAGATCTTCTTCGTTCAAAGAAAATGTTTCCGAAATTATTTGTAAAATCTTTTCAGCAGAATACTTTGATTTATCTTTTTTGTTTTTCATTCCTAAAGCATTAGCACACTCTGACTGCCAACGACTAACAGAACTCAATGCTACATTGTTTTCGTTACAAAACTGCGCAATCGTTTCGTTGCCTCTAGAAATTAGTTTCTTGACGATAGCTTCTTTAAACTCTTTACCAAAACGGCTATTTGTTCGCATGCGTTATCCAATTTCGAACCCCATATGATTAATTAACTGACACGACAACTTCCCTGAAACAGGGGGATTCACCTGTTAATATAGAGCTCCCCGACATAGCAATATATGGCTCCAGATTTATGAGTGGCGACTATTGGGCATATAATAGAACATTTCCACCAAATAAGGCTAATTATTTAGTAAACCCTGTCATGAAAGATGATAGTTATTATGTAATTAAACTGAACGTGAAAGCTAGCGACACGACAAGCGACGGATACCCCGCTGAATTTATCATGTCTGATGCTCCACCTTCGCCTGGCGGCCGACTTATATCGATATCAAAAACAAAATGTGATTTTATCGAGAGCAGTACGACCATAACAGGAGGCCCAATAGCAAATGCTAGCGGTATCTATGTTAGTGTCAATGATCCTGGAAAAAGGAATTCACGTGGTAAGACTTTTTTTAACTTAACTCCAGGTACTTGGTATCTTAATATCCATAATGTACCCGGCGGCTGCGGGAAAGTCTGGGATGGATCACCTGGCGTTTGTAATCCTGTAGTAGGCTGGGGTATGAAGTAAATTACTTTATACGGTCGCGCCGTCGATACGGCACGTTTACTTGCGCAGAAGAAAATAGTTTTCCAAGAGCCACAGACTTCGGCTCAAATCGAGAAAAAATTTCGCTCAGCCAAAGCTAGAATATCATCGGTGCCGATCATCCGCTATCCTAACTTCGCAATGGTGACCTAGAAATACAGCAGAGCAAATGTTTCCGCAGGAGAAAGGTTTGGGAAAGCACGAAAACATTTTCTCGGGCGTGAGCGTCGGCAAGATTCGGGGGCATCGGTAAATTTTAAGGATGCGACGTAAACTAACGAATACTCGAGTATAAACACGAAGCCCAGAAGACTCCGGAGGAACGCACTGTTGCGATGGACCTTCGGGAACCATTATCCATAAGGTATCCAGGAAAGTGATCAGTCGCGCAGCCATCTAGGCATGGCAAAAAGACGCGCAGAAGTACTTGGGACTCAGCGTATCGCAGCATCGTTCAGCCATATTTTTTGGATCGCACCCTCGCGCAAGTAAACGTCCCGAATGTCGGGACGACTTTATCTTGTCGGCTATTTTTTTCATACAGATTGGAAGAAAATACAAAAAAGAGGGTTTGGGTGCCAGAAAGCACCAGGACCAAAAAGTGGAGTCGCTTTGAAGGGAATATTTTTAGAACGAAGACTTTTGTTTACATAACGCACCCATAATAGTAATTATTTCTCGATAAGATTAGGGCGGCCACTTGATAAGACGACATCATTGATGGGTTTACAAAATCCAACCATTTCAAATGAAAAGCATCTTGAACGGCTTGCAGGTATCGTTGAACGAGTTACGTTTCACAACGAGCAAAATGGCTGGTCGGTTTTAAAAGTGACATCCTTCCGTGATCCAGCCCGAATGACAACGGTGCTGATTCATCAGGCCAAAGTGTTTGCCGGTGCAACGATGGAGTTCTGGGGCGAATGGGGCCATCACCCGCAACACGGGGAACAGTTTAAGGCTGTTCGTGCCGTCGAGAAAAAACCAGCCACTGCTGCGGCATTAGAAAAATACATAGGCTCAGGCCTAATCAGAGGTGTGGGCCCTGCCACCGCAAAGAGAATTGTTGGGCACTTTAATGAAAAAACGCTGGATGTTTTTGAAAATAAAATTGAAGAGCTGATGTTGGTTCCCGGTATTGCTGAAAAAAAATTACAGCAAATAAAAATGTCCTGGGAAGAACACCGCTCCATTCGCGACGTCATGATTTTTCTTCAAGGTTACGGAATTAGTACGTTGTTCGCTACCAAAATATATAAAACATACGGCGATAAGGCCATTCAGACTGTGTCCGCGAATCCTTACCGTCTGGCCCACGATATCTATGGAATTGGATTTTTCTCGGCTGATAAAATAGCCCTAGCGATGGAGTTCGAGCGAACTGGTGAACCACGCATCGAAGCTGGCATTAAACACGTTTTGTCCGCCAGTCGCGAAGAAGGGCATTGTTTTTTAACCGACCAGCAAATCATCGGGAATACGCTTGAGCTGCTGATAGAAAAAATTGAGCCTGATAGGATTCTTCAAGTTCTTGAAACTTTACTAAAAACTGACCAAGTAAAATGCCGAAAGCTAAATCGCAATAATGAAGTTGCTTCATGCTATTACTCTAAGGGTCTTTATTTTGATGAGCTGACGACAACGAAACATGTCAAAGACTTAATGGCCATCAAAATACAAGTGGACCCAGTGCGAGTCCGCAATTGGGTAACAAAACATTGTGAAAAAAATGGAATTAGTCTGAGCGATGAACAGCAAATCGCCGTTTGTGGAATCTCCGGAGAATCATTTTCAATTCTAACAGGCGGGCCCGGTTGTGGTAAAACCACATGCACCAAAGCGTTAGTTCAGCTATTAAAGGCCATGAAAAAACATGTGATACTTGCGGCGCCGACCGGCAGGGCCGCACAGCGAATGACTGAGGTCATAGGCTTTGAAGCTAAAACAATACATCGTCTATTAGAATGGGCTCCGGATAAAAATGGATTTAAACGTGATGATAAAAATCCTCTTAAAACTGATTTTTTAATTATCGATGAAACTTCGATGTTGGACATTAGCTTAGCCGCAAGCCTTTTAAAAGCCGTTCCTAAAAATGCACAAATTCTTTTTATCGGTGACCCAGATCAACTTCCATCTGTAGGCGCAGGCGATGTGCTGTCAGACCTATTAAAAACAGAACCTGTTCCACGATTTCGGCTGACAAAAGTATTTCGTCAGGCCCAGGCCTCGTCGATTATTAGATTCGCCCATGAAATTAATAGCGGCTCAGTTCCGCGAATCATTTCGCCTCTGGCCAAGCCCAATGCCTTTGCTGAAGGCCATGACTGTCTTTTTGTTGACGCCGACGAAGCGACCCAAGATCAAATTAAATTTATTCAGCGTGCAAAATTTGCTATCGAACAAACTCTAAAAGAAGACTCCGGCCATTTGATAAAATTCGGTGAAGAATGGAAAGGTCGCCTGCAAAAAACATCCGAAGGTGTTGAGGTTGATCAGCTTTACCGACCCGAAGAATTTGATGAGCAGTCAATTCGTGCGCCCGTGTTAACCATTCCAGAAAAATTTAAACATGTAGATCTAAATGTGCTGGCGAAAGCTGGCTCGAATACTAAAGAACTCATGGCCGTTTTAAAATCTGTTCACCCCTGGTCGTCACTAAATTACGGGCTGTCCGCCGTTGAAACCGCAGTCAGACTTTATACAAAAACAATTCCTGAGTGGCTTGGCAAAGATGTCGAAATTCAAATATTAACCCCTCAAGTTCGGGGAACACTTGGCACGTTAAGTCTAAATGAATCCCTTCAGAAAATTTCAAATCCTGAATCGCCAAACAAACGTCAAATTCAAATCGGTGCCCGCATTTTAAGAGTTGGCGACCGAGTGATTCAGACACGAAATAATTATGACCTTGGTGTTTTTAACGGCGATATTGGTCGCGTAACACAAGTCGATTCTGAAGATATGACCTGCGAAGTTTGTTTTTCAGGTGGCGAAGAACGCGTTATTTGTTTTGAAAAAGCTGACCTGAGCGACCTGTCACTTGCTTATGCAATCACGATTCATAAATCTCAAGGTAGTGAATTTCAAGTCGTCATAATTCCCGTTTTAGGTCAGCACTTTAATATGCTTTTTAGAAATTTGATTTATACTGGACTGACTCGCGCTAAGAAACTGGCTGTATTTGTCGGAAGCCGCAAAGCTTTTGCAATGGCCGTCGGTCAAATTGACAATCGTAAGCGCCAAACAGCGCTGGCTGATCTGATCCGACAATCTCTATAGACTAAAGCACTCGTCAGACAAACTAAATCAATTTTTTTCCGATACCGCTGCTTACACTAAATCTCGAATAACCCGTAAAATATCATCTCCGTATTGAACAATTGCCTTGCGATTGATACTGGAAATTTCAAGCAACGCTGTAATTGAACGCGGATGCTGTTCGCAAATTGCATGAAGGGCTTTGTCGGTCAAAATTCGAAAGGCTGGAATATTTTTTTTCCTTGCTTGTGCTAGCCGCCAAGCTTTCAGCGGTTCTATAATATTTTCGGTATTTGTATGTTTTAATGGTTTAACGTTGAAAGACGTTTTTCTTATTGCGTCCTTCGTTTTATTTTTTCTGTGTTTTTTTCGTGCTACATCAGCACGTAGAATTGAAGAAATTTGCAGCGCAATAAGCTCTTGAGCCGTTATGGCAGTAATAGATTTTTTTAGAAAAATACTTCTGTACGTAATGTTGCGACCATCTTTTTCAAAACTTGTTTCTTTTGATTCAATCCATTTAATTTTTTCAAGTAGTGTCATGATATTTTCAAATGTAGGTCTAGAGATTCCAAGTTTAGTTTCTTCCAATGCTTGAAATAGTTTGCCTGAAGGAGTTCCCGAGTGACTCGAAAGCGCTGAAGCAATAACAGTGACGGCTTTAATTTCATCCTGAGTTAGACTTCGTTTTTTTACAAGAGCATTTGATTGATTTGGATTGCAGATATCACAATTTCCGCATGGTTTTCCAGAGTCGCTTTGGTCGCCGAAATGCGAAACCATATACATTATGCGACACTTGCCTGACGAAGTCAGAGCCAACATCTGTTTGAGTTGATTTTGTTTTAAATCTCTCTGCAATTGATATGACTTTTTCCAATCATTGCTTCCTAGGCTCATACTTTCATCTGGATCAATGGCGACACCTCGATGCACCCAAAGTTGCTCAAGAGCTTTATCAAATATCTCAGAATCTATGCCAGCTAGAGCCTTTTGAATATTTGCTTTAGGCGCTTTATGTGATGTGACTTTGTCGAATATGGACTGCAGGTGGACTATGTCGGGATAATTCATTTCGAAAAAAAATTCATGGGTTTTTTGATCAGCATAAGAATGGAGCAAATAAGCTGTACTAGGTAGACCATCACGGCCAGCGCGTCCAATTTCTTGATAATACCCCTCAATACTTCCAGGCATTGCGGCATGTATGACGGTTCGAATATTAGGCTTGTCAATACCCATTCCGAACGCCACCGTCGCAACAATAACATCAATTTCGTTCGCTAAGAATTGTGTTTGGACTTTTTCACGAGCCTTGGCGGGCATGCCTGCATGGTAAGATCCTACGCGAAAAACACTGTTCAGTTTTTCAGTCAATTCGTCGGTTTTTTTTCTTGTTGGCGCATAGACAATGGCTGGCAGCCGTCCTTCTCTTTTTAAAAGTAATGAAATGATACTTGGCCGATCTTTTGGCGTGAACTCTGCTACTTCGATAGATATATTCGTGCGCCGAAAACCTTGGATGATTCGTACTTCTTGAGTCAATCCCAACTGTTTGCAAATATCATCTTGTACAGTAGGCGTTGCTGTCGCCGTTAGGGCAATGACTGGTGCCGGTCTTAATTCTTTAAGTCGTTCTCCTAAAATTCTGTAGTCAGGTCTAAAATCATGTCCCCACTGAGATATGCAATGAGCTTCATCAATTGCAATTAGTGACAGTGTCCGTTTTTTTAGAAATTCTAAAAATCCAGGAACAGATAGGCGTTCCGGAGCGATGAATAAAAAATCTAAAGTTCCAGCCAAATATTTTTGACAGACAGTCCGAGACTCTTGACGACTGCGACCAGAATGAATTCGTTCAGCTGAAAATTTCAAAGATTGCAGCTTTGCCACTTGATCTTCTATCAAAGCAACCAATGGGCTTACAACTAAAGTTGTACCACCTCTAGCAATTCCTGGAATTTGATAGCAAATGGACTTTCCCGCTCCGGTCGGCATGACGAGTAGGACATCTTTCCCTTCGGTGACATTACGGCATACAGCTTCTTGGCTCGCTCTGAATGAATTAAATCCGAAATAATCCTTGAGGAGTCGCTGCAGTTGATCGACCGGCGTCACAGCTCGCTTTTGCTGAATTGGCGGCAATTGAACATGGGCCAATTCGCCTGAAGTCAAAATGCTATTTGTTGAAAAACTATTTCGAAGTGGTGGTGATTCTGCAATTTCTGCAATTCGCGCTGATACTTCAGTCTCTAGCTCGGCCATAAATTTCTTAAGTGTGCTTTTTTTATTTTGGATTTCACCGAGCATTTTTTCCCAGCGAGCCGTGAGCTCTGGTGTCTTTACACTTGGATGAACGGTGGCAATCAGTTTTTGTCCAAGCGGAGTTGCAATCAAAGATTTTTCACTTCTTTCGATGTAACTACGCGACAATAGGGCTTCAATAATCCCTGCGCGAGTTGCAGGCGTTCCAAGCCCTGAATCCTGCAGGTATTCTGCTAACTCACGATCTTCAAGTTGACGGCCTGCGGTTTCCATTCCAGTCAGGAGCGTCGCTTCGGTCAAATGTGGTGGCGGCTCCGTGCGTTTTTGGCGCGATTCCACATTTATAATTTTTACTGAGTAGCCAGCCTCTAATCCTGTTGGAAGTTCTGGCTCCGGAGTTTTAGCCCTACTTTTTATATCCAAAGCTTTCCATCCAAAATCGACTACCATTGTACCTTGAGTTTTTAATAAATCGAGCCCACCGACTTCTGTGATGACAGTGGTTATAGATGTTACGAAATCCTGCTGCCAGGCCATGAGTAAGCGGCGACAAATGAGATCGTAAACCTTTTGTTCATCGCCAGTTAAGTTTGTTTTTGAGGCCGGTGTGACTGTTGGAATGATCGCATGGTGATCTGTCACTTTGGTGTCATCGACAAACCGACTTGTCAATTTAGCGCGGCCAGTTGGTTCAGCGAGCATTGCTTCATAGGGAGAACGAATTGTCTTTACGATTTCCGATAACGTGTCGGCCACAGAAACAGAAATATGTCTGCTCCCTGTACGCGGGTAACTGATCAACTTATGTCGTTCGTAAAGATTTTGTGCCAAGCCCAGTGTTTGCGCTGCTGAAAAACTAAAAAGACGATTACAATGACGCTGAAGTTCCGTTAAATCATATAACAGTGGAGAGGGTTGTTTCACAGTCTTACCATCAACAGATGCAAGCTTTGCCACATTTTGAAGAATTCTTTTTAAAATCAATTCAACTTTTTTTGGTTCAATAGGAAAACGTTTTTCTTTGGCTGATATTGGATTTGAAATTTCAGATTTCTCACCCAAATAGCAACCTTGATATTTTCCGTTTGCGACCTGAAACTCTCCTTCGATGACAATATAATCCTCAGATTTAAAATTTTTAATTTTTAGGTCCCGGTCCACAACCATTGCAAGAGTTGGTGTTTGCACTCGACCGACAAATAATTGTTCATTCGTAGTTAGGGCATAGGCGCGTGAAAGATTCATTCCAAACAACCAATCAGCTCGACTTCGCGCGCGGGCGGCATCAGCCAGAGAATCATATGTGGACGAGGATTTAAGAGTATTCAACCCTGCTTTAATGGCTTCAGTTGTTAGAGACGAAATCCACAAACGCTTTACTGGTATTTTACAATTTGATAGCTCGTAGATGTAGCGAAAAATCAATTCCCCTTCGCGTCCTGCATCTGTTGCACAAATGACTTCATCGCATTTTGAAAGTGCGCGTCTCACGATTTCAAACTGAGCTCGCGTTTTTTCGACCGCAACCAAAGGCCACTGTGCGGGTAGCATTGGCAAATGACCAAAGCTCCAGGACTTCCATGCGGGATTGATTTGATGAGGCTCTGGTAAAGTCACAAGGTGGCCAATGGCCCACGTCACTGTATATCCACCTCCTTGTAAATAACCGTCACTTTGCTGAAATGCACCAACGACACGCGCTAGATCGCGCGCAACCGAAGGTTTCTCTGCAACTATGACAATATTTCCAAGCTTCGCCATATCTCAGTTTCTTTTATTTTTTACCTTTAGAAGTCCCAGTTAATGCCTTTTTGCCTGGTGCTTTTCGGGATGATTTTTTTATTGCAACTTTTTTCAGAGTTTGTTTTTGATAAAGCTTAACTGCTTTGGTTG
>JAYUWH010000125.1:0-10688 GCA_043753645.1 Bdellovibrionales bacterium | reverse complement strand
TGGCAATGCGTGCAAGTCATATAGAGATTCATAGTCTGCAAAAAGTATGAATCTCACGAACGTGCGTTAATTATGGATCTGACTGTGCTAATGTCCGGAAATCAGTTGGGTTTTAGATTTCCTTTATGGTTTCATGGGACAATTTTGTGGGTCAGTTTTTAAGCTTTAAATTGCCGTCGTCTTACTTTACCTCTAAGTAAAGCGCCGAATTCATCATTGGAAATACCGCTACCTTTGAAAAGACATCGTCATACTGAAAAGTAAATTGTGAAAGACTCATCAGAACATGCTCTCCGATCAGAGATCCCTTAAAAGGCCCTAAATAGCGACTGTGAATTTGCGGGGCATTAAGCAAAAGTCTTTCAAAAGAAACATTACGACCTTCGGGTCTGCATGTGGCGTCCTTTAAAGGGTGCCCAACAGCCGATTCAACAACAGCTAACTCGGCTAACAGCTTATCGCCAATCTGTAATGGTGTTAAATTTTCTCGCAGATACGTGAAGGGAACTGTCCACAAAGTTTTAATACGGTGTAGAAAACTTGAGTTGAAATTTGCATCGAACACTTGGCGCACCTGAGCTTGGAATTGGGAATTGTAAAAACCAGAAGCAGGCTCGCACGTGCCTGAATTTTCACTGTTCATCACATTACCAAGTCCCATAAAAATTGCATTTGCACTACTGATTTGTAAATTCGAAGTTTCAGTTTTATTTACATAGCTTATGGACCCAAAGATATAAACAGATCCCGTTGCATAAATTCGACAGCCCGTTTTACTGTTGATAACTAAGTTTTCTAGGTGCACTGTCCCCCAAACAGCCAAATCCCCTTCACAATTTAGGGGCGCCGTATTTTTAAAAACTGTTCCAGTCTGAGTTAAACCAGAAAAATCGACGGAGCGCTGATCTTCTTTAAAGTATTTAAATTGCGGTGACGTCAATCCAAAAATTTGCTTCAGATCATTTTCGGTAGGTGCCGCAATCGTAATTTTATTTTTTTCAAGAACTTCAATGTCTTTTGTGATTTGATAGTTTGGCTTCGTCGTATCGAAGCTTAGTTGCTGCCTAAAATACTCTGCCAAGCTAAGCTGACTGCCACCTGTCGCTGAGACTACAAACGAAGGCGCACTTGCTTTTGGCACATAAATTTTTGCAGCAGGGTTATTGAAGCTCATAGTTGTAATTGAATTGTTGTGATCTCCATAGGGACTTCCAGCGTTCCAATGGTCTGCGGAACCAAAAAAATAATCGCGACCTTTGCCATCGCCGCCCAAACCAAAATCTGTAATTACATTTGAAGAGGATTTAAAATGGCACGAAATGCAGCCCATTCCTCGTGACGACAAAGCAGGCCATAAAGACGATATCGGATTGGCCACGATGATTATGACGTGTCCCTGCACACTTTCACCATGGCTGTCACGCGCGTAAACGGTAAATTCATCCTTACCTCGGAAACCCAATTTCGGCGTGTATTTAAGCGCGTATGTACTAGCGTTAGTAATTGCAATCACTGCATTAGCAACCGCCAGCGATTGTATAGACGATCCAGCACTCAGTGATAAACTTAAACCAGCGGCATCACCATCAAATGAAATTTTAAAATCGACTGGGGTGTTTAAGTCGGTGTGAATCAAGCTGTCTTTTAAAGAAAATGCACCCATTTTGCCAGCTAAAGAATTTTTCTCGTAAGCAAACTGATTGCGTGCACAATTTTGAAAGGAAAAAAAACAAATTGAGACTACAGCCAGCAATATCAAAAAAATAGGACTACGCTTCATAGATCCCCCGTCTATGTTACGTATCGGCATTTTAATTCAATACTTAAGTCTTGCATCAGCAGATATCCAGCTCAGGAGTCGCAGGAAAAGTCCCAGAATGGAAAAGTTCCAGAAACGGGTTTTCACGAATTGTCTGGTGTCAAAAGTTTAGACGACATGGAAATCCCTAAACTGGATATAACGGCGTTGGGCTGTCGTCAATTTTGCTACAATGAACTATGTGAAAATCGCTTACTTACTGCTTACATTTACTTTTCTGATCACACTTCTTACCGGCTGTGGCGATTCTAATTTTTTAGATAAAACCGCGGTTGTTTCAAGTGTCCTTAAAGGCTCTTTAGTTGAGGCTGGCAACCCACTTTCGTACCGTGTTGTTTTAATTGCCAAAACTTTTGAAATTCGAAACGGAAAACCTCTATTTTTTGGACTTTGTTCGGGTGTGGTTTTAAATTCGCGAACAATTTTAACCGCGGCTCATTGTATCTCCGATCATCCTGAACAGATGCGCGTACTACTTAATCCGAAGTCTCGAAAGGAATTTAATGTCGTCGAGCATATCTATGAGGTCGTCGATCACGCAATTCACAAAAACTACTTAAAAAAACTAGACTTGGGAATTGAATCTTTGCGCGATCTCCAAGATAGCGCCGATTTGGCTTTGCTGTATGTAGATCGAAACCTAAAAGGTGTGGTCGATACGTTTCAGCAGCCTTTTTTACAACGAAGTAAAATTGCAGAAATGACAAAAACTCCAACGATTGAGCTAATCATAGCTGGGTTCGGAAAAAGCAGCAGCTTGAAAAATACAGCCCAAATCCCCTATGACGAGATTATTGGAATTTTAAGAAAGGCTGTCATACAAGTTCCAATTTCAAATTTAAAAAGTTCAACGTTTTCAGTTTCACAAAAGCAGGCTGCAGGCGTTTGTACGGGCGATTCCGGCGGCCCTGTTTTCATGAACGTGAACGACCAGCTGAATTTGGTTGCCATCGCTGTGGATGTGTATCGCTTACCCACTTCTTTGGTTGTTGATGGAGGTTTTGACAATCAAACTTTATGCTCAGGATATGGCTTATTTTTAAATTTAGAATTTTATCAGCCGTGGATCATCGATGCAGCTAAGGCTTTAGACAAACTTAACAATTGATGCGGTCTAAAAATTTATTTTTTGAAATTAGTTTTCCACCAAATTTTCCACTGACGTCCGTTACCATTTGAATGTCCATCCAGGCTTGACCTTCGGATTTTAGGATTTGTATCAACTCATACAGCGCTAATTTCGAAGCGTTTGAGACTTTAAAAAACATGCTCTCGCAGCTAAAATATTTTTTAGATTGAACTCCATAAATTCCGCCTACCAATTTTTCATTCTGCCAAACCTCCACCGATCTGGCATTTCCCAGCTTATGCAATTCGACGTAGGCCGTTTCCATCGCTGAGTTGATCCACGTCCCTTGCTGACCAGTGCGTTTTTGCTTACGGCATTGTTTGACGACTTCTGGAAATATTTTATTTTCAGTGATCGAAAAGCTAGAAGCTTTGCTTCGGTACCATTTTTTAAAACTACTCGAAATTGTTATTTCCGCAAAATCGATCACCCCGCGCTCATCCGGGCAAAACCACAACAGCGGGTAACCTTCATGGGGCCACGGAAAAATACCCTGCGAATAGGCCTTGATCAAATTTGCTGCGGTTAGCGTTCCGCCTAGGGCAATCACGCCTTCCCGCGTTGGCCCGCGCGGATTAGGGAAATTAATTACAGACGTCACAATGCCCGCATGGTTTTTGGTCACTAAAACCAAAGTAAGAATAAATTTGCACAAGCCGGCATTCATCTTTATTTTGAATCCACCGCAGTAAAGCTAGCAATTTTTTTTGGTGTTCCTTTTTTAATAAAGCTTGATCTTCACTTTCGAAATTTTCTTTTGTTGGCTCTTGCGCTGCCGAAAAACCAAATGGGGTTTGAGATTCTTCCAAACAGCCCCACCGACTTAAGATCGAGACCGCTGCATTGACACGAAAATCTTTGCGATTTTTAAACACCATTTGTTCTCGTAAGAAATCAAAACCTTCCGTGGCAACAACGACTGGATTTGTTTTTATCAGATCATAAACTTTTTTGATAAATTCTGCGTCAGGGTATGCCCATTTCAAAAAATCCATTTGAATCATCAAATCATCTTCAGAATATAAAAAATGGCCAGAAGCCTTTTTTCCGTCTCGGCCAGCCCGTCCGACTTCTTGAAAATAGGATTCGATCGAGGAAGGAATTTCGTAATGAATAACAGCACGTACGTTGGATTTATCAATACCTAGTCCGAAAGCTGGGGTCGCCAAAATCCATTTCACATCGTTTTTTAAGAAAAGATTTTGATTCTTTTTTTTGAAGTCTGGGGGTAAATCGCCATGGTATTTTAAAAATGGAATTTTTTTTGAATTTAAAAAGCTACCAGCTTTTTCTAACGTTTGAATTAGTGAAAAATAGACGATGCCACTTTCATTGCTATTCACCGTCATCAGTTTTAGTAAAGATTCATTTTTCTCGACGTCCGAGTAAGTTTCGTGAACATTTAAAGAAAGTTCTGGACGCGCCAAGCCTCCAAAAATAATCTCTTTTTCAAGGTGAAGCTCAAACTGCTTCGCAATATCTTTCTGCACGTCTGCCGTTGCTGTGGCCGTAAGCGCCAGCACTGGTGGGTTTCCTAACCGCTGACGAAAGCTTTGTAGCTTTGAGTAGTCCGGCCTGAAGTCATGTCCCCATAATGATACGCAGTGGGCTTCATCGATGACAAAAGTTTTTACTTTGATATTGGTCAAGCAATTCCAGAATTCATCTTTTCGAAACCGTTCTGGCGTTACAAAAAGAAGTTGGTAGGAGCCTTCGGAAATTTTTCTCATGCGCTTTTGTCGCTCTTCCGCGGAAATAGATGAATTTATAAAAGTGGCAGCAATTCCAAACGAGATTGCTTTTTGTGTTTGATCTTGCATCAATGCAATTAGTGGCGAAATCACCAGAACGATTTCTGAAAATTGGCCATTTTTTTGTTGGCAATACGTTGAAGTCATTAAGTATGTTAGCGACTTACCCGCACCCGTTGGCATTAAAGCTAGCAAAGATTCGCCGTTTAAGATTTTTTCGATAATCTCTTTTTGCGGAAATCGAAACTGGTCAAAACCAAACTTTTCTTTTAATTGTTTTTCTAAATTCTCGGATCTCATTTTTAAAATCCTCTCATGCGGACCCAAAAATTGCTAATTAGGCTTTAGTCGAGCTGTGTGGTTCTTGTTTTGCTTATAAAAGTGCCAAGAAGCTGTTTAGTAGGTGCTGCTGATTGCCAGAATTCCTTGCCAAGAACACCTGGTTTTTGAATGAGTCTTTGCTCTGAAATGGAAATAATGTTACTTCAAATAATCTTGATTTAAATATTAAAGAAAAAAGACCTAAAAAGAAGGATTGTTATGTCTAAAACGTGGGAAATTTCAAAAGTTCGAAACATTGGTATCTCGGCTCATATTGACTCGGGAAAGACGACTTTATCAGAGCGTATTTTATTTTATGGCGGTCGTATTCACGAAATTCATGAAGTTAAAGGAAAAGATGGCGTCGGTGCGACCATGGATTCTATGGATCTTGAGCGGGAAAAAGGTATCACAATTCAGTCTGCTGCGACTCAGGTGAACTGGAAAGACTACACAATTAACTTAATCGATACTCCGGGGCACGTGGATTTTACAGTCGAGGTGGAACGTTCTTTGCGCGTACTTGACGGAGCTATCCTAGTACTTTGCGGAGTTTCTGGAGTTCAATCTCAGTCGATCACTGTTGACCGTCAAATGAAGCGTTACAGCGTTCCGCGCTTAGCCTTTATTAATAAATTAGATCGTCAGGGCGCAAATCCATTTCGCGTAAAAGACGCTTTAGTTGAAAAACTACGTTTAAATGCGTTCATGGCAAATATTCCAATTGGTCTTGAGGACAAGCACACTGGAATAATTGATTTAATCACAATGAAAGCTTTTGAAAATCAAGGCGAAGATGGCGAAACAATCAAAGAAATTCCAATGCCTGAAGATTTGGTTGATCAGGCTAAAGAATATCGTCAAATTTTAATTGGTAAATTAGCTGACGTTGATGATGTCATTGCAGAAAAATTTCTTATGGAAGAAGAGCCTACTTTGGAAGAGATGCGCGCAGCGATGCGTAAAGGCGTTATTTCTTTAAAGTTAGTTCCTGTATTTTGCGGATCTGCTTACAAAAATAAAAACGTTCAGCATTTATTAGATGCTGTTACTTATTATTTACCAAACCCAACCGAAAAAATTGAACATGCGTTAGATTTAACAAAGGGCGAAGAAAAATTTCCATTAGTTACAGCCAATGACAAACCACTTGTTATGTTGGCGTTTAAACTTCAAGAGACTCAATTCGGCCAGTTAACGTACATGCGCGTTTACCAAGGTACTGTTCGTAAAGGTGACTTCGTTATCAATCAAACGAACAAGAAGTCTTTGAAAGTTCCTCGTCTCGTTCGTATGCACTCGGCGAAAATGGAAGATATCGAAGTTTCTTACGCTGGTGATATCGTCGCATTATTCGGTGTGGATTGCGCTTCGGGTGACACATTCTGTGATGATAAAATTGAAGCGTCTATGCAATCGATGCATATCGCCGATTCTGTTATCAGCTTAGCGATTGCTCCAAAATCAAAAGAAGGATCGAACAACTTTACTAAAGCTTTACAAAAGTTCCGTAAAGAAGATCCGACTTTCCGCGTGCACCGTGATGATGAATCGAACGAAACGATTATTTCTGGAATGGGCGAGCTTCACTTAGAAATTTATGTCGAGCGTATGAAACGTGAATTTGCGTGTGAAGTTGTTGTGGGTCAGCCTCAGGTGGCTTACCGTGAAACGATTTTACAAGGTGCTGAGTACGATTACACTCATAAAAAGCAAACAGGTGGATCGGGTCAATTCGCAAAAATATCTGGAAGTATTCAACCTTTGCCTGCGCAAGAAGATGGTAAAACATTTTTATTCGCCAACAAAGTTGTCGGTGGTCGAATTCCGAAAGAGTTTATCCCAGCTGTTGAAGAAGGTTTTGCTGAACAGTGTGTGAAGGGACCTTTGATTGGTTTCCCAATCGTTGGCGTTGAAGTTCATTTAACAGATGGATCTTACCATGACGTGGATTCTTCTTACATGGCGTTTAAGATTGCAGCGATGGCAGCAATGCGTGAGGTTTATCAAAAAGCTAAGCCAACTGTTCTTGAGCCGATTATGAAGCTAGAAACAACTGTCCCTGAAGAATACCAAGGACCAGCTACGGGCCAGATCAATCAGCGACGTGGCGTGATCACGGGAACAACTTCAATCGAAGGCAATGCAACGATTGAAGCAGAAGTACCACTAACAGAAATGTTCGGCTACTCTACGGATCTTCGCTCGGGAACAAAAGGCAAAGGCGAATTCTCAATGGAATTCCTTAAATACGCCCAAGCTCCGCGCAACATCCAAGACGATCTAGCAAAAAAGTACGCAGCCAAGCGCCTGGCCGAACAAAAATAGTTCCTGCCCACTTTTCTAAATGCGATGCATTATATTTTCCTAAACCCAGGGCTTCAAAACCTTGGGTTTTTTATTTTATCTACTGTGTGCTAACATTTTTAAGTGCTGACTCATTCGATGGTTCAATTTACGGATTTATTAATTAGCTTTTGCTGCGCTGCCGGAAGGAAAGTGAGCTGGTACCTTCTATTTTTTTCGTGCGTTGGGAATGCGACGATGGCTCCGCGAATGTATTCGCTACTGGCGCAGGTCAGTGGGTCGCTCAGCGAAGGCACGGCGCCGAACTCCGCTGTGGTCTACAATAGCAAATTGAGCGTGGATTTACTTTATCTTGTCCGAAGCGGGCCCACTTTTGGCGGGCGGTATTTAATCGAATCACGCAACGAAAACGAGTCGCAAGCCGGTCAAGCCTACGGACCCATTGCCGGCTATTACACTGAGGGCGGGTTTTTTGTGTTAGTCACATATGATATTTTAGCCAAGTTAGGCCATTGGACCAATGGAGAAGGCTTTCAATTCGATGCCGGTTATATCGAGCACATCGGCAATCAGCTTCATCTTGGTGGAAAAATTTCTTACCGAAAAATAAGATACAAGTCTGATATTTATGATTCGTTAGCAGTTGAAAAAATAGTATCAGACACTTTCCCGAGTTTAATTTTAACTTATTTATTTTAGAAGAAAAATACTTTGTTCAAGGTAAAACCGATTTCTTTATCCACAAAATTTTTGTAATCATTTTTGACGTCTTCGTAGCTGTAAGCGCCGCGCAAGTTCCAATTTGAAAGAACGCTATGTTTACCAAAATCAAATTCAATTCCGAAACGATAAATTGAACCACTATTGTAAGTCATGGCCGAGTTCGATCCCAGCGTGCCCGAGTACAAAAGTTCAAAATCAATACTTAACGGAAGTTTCGCAACAGTCTGACCAAACCACACCATGCAGATTCCAGCCTCGGCCGAATACCTTGTCGCAATATCCCCGCGAACATCAAATGGAGTGGGTAGCTCAGAAATAACTGCCGCGGATTTTCCCGCAATCTTAAAGCCGTAAGCAAATCCTTCCCCATCGGAAATCCACCGAGACCGCAAAGAAATTCCGTAACTTAAAAAATCCTGTTTGTATTTTAAAATCAGTGAACTGTTTTCCGGCCGGTAGATAAGTTGTTCTGCATAAATATCAACCCGGTGAGTTAACTTATCCAAAATCGAACTGTCGTACTGCAATTCTAAACGCGGATTTGCCTGTGACAGTAAAAAATAGTTTCCAACATCGGAACTATTTTCTAATTTGGAATAAGTCATTCCTAATCCCACTTTTATATTTTCATCTAAAAATGGCAAGCTTCTGTAGTCAGCTGTTTTAGCCATAACGCTTGCTGAAAAAAAATAAAGTAGCACGGCAAAAAATTTCACTTCTTCAGATTAACAGGTTTCCCGAAAGCAATCATCTGCGGCGAGCAAGTCTACTTGACTTTGGTCGATATGCAAAAGCTGAGATAATATCTCCACCGCTAGATAATATAATTTGCGGTTCGAAAAAAAATTACTGCGGGTACAGCTGAGATTGCGGTACGGCTTTACCAAATGCTTGCGCATCGACGGCACTGATTATCGATTGTGTGAAATGAACTTCAGCGTTGCCGGTACTTTCATAGTATTCCACTAACAGGGAATATTTTATGCCCACAGTTAAAGTCTGCGCCGCCGAGCAATTCCAACCCGCTGCATGCGCCGCCCAATCATCAATAATTAAAACTCCATTGAGTGTCACACGCGCTCCATCATCCGAATACAAGCAGAAATAAGTGCTTGCATTTGCCGGAATATAAAAACCAGTCCAATTAACAGAGAAAGAATCAGACACGCCCGCAGGTGAAGCTCCAGCCGCCCAATTGAAATTTATGTTTGAATCAATGCGTGAACCTTTTTTATTATTTGGATCAAACGGTGTCGCCGGTGGAGCTCCACCCGTCCATGTGTAGTAAGCACCATTTAAACCTGTGCCAACATCTGTCACGGACGCTCCAGCACCAACGGTAATTGTCTGTGATCCTGTTACAGAGTTATACGCGGCTGAAATTGATGATGATCCTGCCGCGACTCCTGTAACAACTCCTCGTGTTCCAGTCCCATTCGAAACTGTGACATTGGCTGGCGTTCCACTTGACCAAATAGCACTATTGGTAACATCAACTACGCCGCCGTCAGATAAATTAGCCCATGCTTTTAAATTATAAGTTGAGCCAGCAGTGATGGTTGTCGATGGCGAAACGACTATCGAAGTAATTGTAGCGCCATTCACACCCAGCGGAGTCGTTCCAGAAATAGAATTTAAAGTTGCCGTGATAGTAGCTGATTTGTAACCAGCAAAAGAAGGCGTAGTAACAAGTCCGACAGTTCCCGCCGAATTACTGACTGTAGCTGCGGTTGCATCTGATGAAGACCACGCTACTTGATCGGTAATAACAGATGTACTTGCATCACTAAAAGTTCCTGTAGCAATTAATTGATAACTTTGATTTGTTGTAATCAATGAATCGTATGGCGTCACCGCAATTGAAACTAATGTTGCCGCTGAAATATTTAATGTTGCTGTGCCACTCACTCCACCGATTGCTGCTGTGATAGTGACAGCTCCACCAGCGACTCCGGTTGCGCGACCAACTTTTGGCGATGAGTTAGAAATAGTTGCGACACCAGCATTTGAAGTCGTCCATGTAGCACTCGTGGTAACGACTTGGGTTGAGGCATCTGAGTAGGTCGCCGTAGCTACAAAGTTTTGTGTTCCCGAAACTGGAATAGTTACAGGATTTGGATTCACTGAAATCATAGTTAATGTTTTATTTTGCACCGTAACCGCAACCGTTTGCGAGTACCCGCCATAACTTACAATAATCGTTGCACTACCCGCAGCAACTAGCGAAATAACTCCACCTGCAACTGTTGCGACGGATCCATTCGATGTGGTCCACGTTGCGGCAGCGGTAACATCACTTGCGCCAGAAGGAGTTAAAACCGCTTGAGCCCGAATCGCTTGTTGGGCACCGATTCCACCACTAACAACAGATTGAGAAACCGTCAAACCAGAGACTTGGTAGACAGTCACAGCAGCGACTGCAGAGACTCCTTTATGAGTCACAGAGATGTTAACATTTCCCGAGCCGGCTGCTGCTGTAACAAGCCCTTTTGAACCTGCATTATTTACAGTAGCAACCCCTGCAGCACTGGTGCTCCAGGTGGCATTTGTGTTTACTGTTACATTTGCAGTCGTAGAATCAGAATAGGTCGCCGTCGCCATGATTTGTTGTGTGGAACCAGTGGCGACCAAGCTAAAT
>JAYUWH010000124.1:0-31596 GCA_043753645.1 Bdellovibrionales bacterium | reverse complement strand
AAAAAATTAAACTACCAATTGTAACAAGAATAATTCGCATGCGACCTCGGGACGAAACATACTATAAACGGCCGCACTGGTCACCCAAATACCGCCGCACATGATCTTGGGCTGCCGTCATATCAGAAAGATAAGTTGCGCCATGAATAACGGCATATTCAGCAAAAGTCAGATTTTTGATTTTTTTTGCTTTTAGCAATTTGGAACGTTTGTCTGCATCCAATCTTAAAACTTGCTTAATTTTCGATAAATTCTTATCAAGATCAAAATCGTCAGCAGTGATCTTATGTCCGACAAGTTTTCGCGATTGGATATAACCATCCAGAAGCTTATTGGTGCCAGAAATACCCCGGTTATAGGCTAAAAATTCCAAATGCCGTTTTATTTTATCATTTGCAAGTCCTGACAGGGCCGGAGTTTCAGAAATTAATTTTGTAATTGAAATTTGATCCAGCATAGTGTGCAAATACTTAAATAACATTCCCCGGTAGGGATTTTGTGGCAAAGAAATCATCGAGCATCGATTTTTAATCTGATCAAAACTGATATCAAAACTTCGCACGATACTAGAAATCCGCGCACAAGATGGACGCGAGCTGTTCAGCAGGACACTTTGCGTCCGTTGCAATAAATTATTAGCTGTAACTTTACGAATTCCGTTTCCTGTAAACTGAGTAATACCAGAATCAAAGCCCTGACTGAAGGCATTGATGTGAAAACCGCTTTCAAGTAAAATCTGAAAATAATAGTCTTTTGGATCTAAATTAAAACAATCCATCACATCGTGGTAAGCGTTGTAAGTAAGTCTGACATAATTTTCAGTCATGCAGGGTTTTAATGCGCCCGCCTTCGGTTTTGCTGATTCGTTCGGGCATGTGGCATATTTTCCACGATAATTACGCTGTGCAAATTGAACACAGCTTAAAGGAATTTTTTGCGACCATTCATCTTCATGCGAACGATAATATTCTTCAGGCATTTGCACAATTTGGTCTTCCAAGTATAAGCGACTATCAGATCTGCATTGTTCAAACGCATATCGCTGCAGATCGTTAGATTGTTTAATTGCGGCAGGCTCTCGAGTTATCGGCGAAATCTCTTGCTGTGCACAGCCGGTAAAAAATAGCATCACTAAAACAAGCCATTTACACAGGGAAATGATCTTGCCGAGCATGCTATTTCGATTTACGCTTTTGATTATGCAAAACAACTGTCGTTTCCTTTTAAAAAACAAAAATATTATGGCCGCTTTTCTAACTTTTATCATAGCACAAGTTAGCTCCAGTGCGCCTCCCCCGACCTCGGCCAATGTCGCAGTTCAAATGGGCGGAATTGATTCCTTGTTACAAGCCAGTTTTATTGTGCAAGTCGTACTTTTAATCTTAGTTAGCTTGTCGATACTTTGCTGGGCGATTGGCTGGGCCAAATATAAACAATTTCGTACTCTAAAAGTTGCCAATGAACTTTTCGACCAGCAATTTTTTAAAATGAGTTCGCTGGATGACATGTTCGAAAAAGTAAATGCCCATGGTGCCAGCTCGCATGCCCGAGTTTTTAAGGCTGCTTATCTTGAAATGAAAAAAATCGCCGAGTCACCTTTGCTTAGTAAAAATAACCCTGCAGACACGGAAACTCCGCAACTTTTTGGAATCGATAATTTAGACCGCGTCATGCGAAAAACGATCGAAAATGAAATGTCTGATATGGAATCCCGGTTAACAATTTTGGCCTCGACAGGATCGACAGGCCCCTTTATCGGGTTGTTCGGAACAGTTTGGGGCATCATGGGAAGCTTCCATAAAATTGGTCAGACCGGTTCAGCAAGTTTGGCGGTTGTCGCACCAGGAATTTCCGAAGCGCTTATTACCACGGCGATCGGCCTTGTGGCGGCCATTCCAGCAGTCATCATTTATAATCATTGTGTGGCGGTCATTCGCAAAGAAGAGATCGATATGAATAATTTTGCTTCCGATTTTCTAAATGTTGTAAAAAGAAATTTCTTTAAAGGATAATGAAAATATATGGGCATGAGTTCTTCAACTTCTAGATCTGGCTCGCGGGCGACCATGAGTGAAATCAATGTCACACCATTTGTTGACGTGATGCTGGTATTACTTATTATTTTTATGGTGACCGCGCCGATGATGCAGCAGGGAATCGAAGTTAATTTACCAAAAACCAATTCAACAGGTGTCGATCTTAACGAAGATCCTTTTGTATTAACTATTGATGTTAAGGGGCAAATGAAAGTTGGCGACATCGTCGTTCCCGGCAATCAAATGAAAGAAAAACTAAAAGCCATTTTCAATACTCGTAAAAATAAGCAAATTTATATTCAAGCGGATAAAAAAGTTGATTATGGCGTCGTTGCCGAAGCCATGGCCGATATCCGTGCTGCTGGAATTTATAATATAAATCTGATTACTATTCCAAAGGATTGATATTTGTTTGCTGAAAAACTTGATCTAGGACACGACCCCCACTTGGAACAAAATAAAAAGTTCAATCAGGGCGTTATTGTCTCTTTTGCCATCCACGCCATCATTGCTTCAGCTCTGATCCTGCAAGTTGTATTTTTTAACCAGCCGACCATCGATATTTCCCAGTCGATTCGAGTCGATATGGTCGCTTTGCCGGATAAACTAAAGCCTAATCAGATGCCAGCAAAAGTGGAAGAAATTTTAAAAGAGCAACCCATCGTCGAAGAAAAACCCGTTGAAAAATCAAAGGCCGAGGCTGAAAAAAAACCACTCTTGCCAAAAAAGGAAAGTAAAATTGATGCCGAGGCAGTGAATCTTAAAAAATCAAAGGTCACACAGAAATTAGCACTAGAAAAATTAAAAGCTCAGTCTGCTATTGAAAAAATGCGCCAGGAAATAAATGAAGATGAAAAACCAAAAAAAGTGGTAACGGCACCGGCAAAAGGCCGTATTATCTCGGCTGGAACATCTTTAAGTGGATTAGATAAATTGCAAAATGACAACTATTTACAGAACTTAGATGCGCACATTAAACAGTACTGGGCGTTACCGCAGTGGCTTAAAAATAAACCGTACCGCACACGCGTGCTAGTTAAATTCGATGTGAATGGAAAAATTCTATCTAGCCAGATTGCTCAATCTAGCGGACAATCTGCGTATGATGACTATTGCCTTCAAGCGATCGATCAAGCAGCGCCATTTCCAAAATTTGCAGAAAAGTTTTCAGAACAATACAGTAAAGACGGTGTTATTTTCGGTTTTCCAGAATAATAAAAAATAATGTCAAAGGAGTTTTCGTGATTCGCTATTTATGTTCATTGATTTTTTTATGCGGCTTTTATTCTCAGGCTCAACAGTCCTACATCAAAGTTGGAGAAGCCAAAAATAAAAAAAGCGTGCTGGCATTTCCATATTTTAATAATTTAGGTTCAAATAATTCCGGAGCCGTCACAACGGCCGCTGCCGATATTTATAATTTGGCAAAAAAAGATCTGGAACTTTCAACTTATTTCCAAATGATGGCAAATTCGGCTTTTCTTGAAGATCCTGCAAAAACGAATATAAAACCCGCGCCTAAGGAAGTGAATGGCTTTAAATTTGAACCGCTAAAGGCCTCGGGAGCGGAATTCTTAATTCGCACAGGTTACTCAGTTATCAATAATGAACTTGTTATGGAAATGTTTTTGTATCACGTGCCGCAATCAAAATTAGTTATCGGAAAAAGATATAAAGCCGTGATTAGTCAATCACGCCAAGTCGCGCATATTTTAGCGAATGACGTGCTTGAAGCGTTAACTGGAGTTAGAGGCTCGTTCATGTCGAAAATTGTTGCTGGCAGCGACCGGGCCGGCGGACAAGCAAAAGAAGTATTCACGATGAATTGGGACGGCACTGAAGTTGAAAAAGTCAGCAATCATAAATCCAGCGTTATTTCTCCAAATTGGTCTCCAGATGGAAAAAAAATTGCGTATTCGGTTTTTACAACTTTTATCAAAAAAGGCGCAAGCCCCGTTACCAATGTTAGTCTTTACGTTTACGATATCGCCACAGGCAAACGAACTTTAACCTCTTACCGACCGGGCGTAAATTCAGGCGCCACATTTTCTCAAGATGGGAAAGCTATTTATTTAGGTATGTCTCAGGGCTCGGGGGCGGCTGACATTTACAAAATTAATTTGTCGGGTGATATTATTAACCGACTTACCAAAGGCCCTGCTGGAGCCATTAACGTGGAACCAGCGTTAAATCCTGATGGCAGCAAAATTGCCTTTTCTTCAGAGCGTGGCGGACGTCCGATGATTTATGTCATGAATTCCGATGGTGGCAACGTTAAGCGACTAACTTTTGATGGAGCTTATAATTCTTCGCCAAGTTGGTCTCCAGATGGAAAGAAAATCGCGTTCGCGGGTCAGGCTGAAGACCATTTTGATATCTTTGTCATGAACAGTGATGGCTCGGTATTAGCACGCGTAACGACTGCTAAAAAAGCAAACGGTCGCGGAGCCCATAACGAAGATCCAAGCTTTTCTCCAGATAGCCGTTATTTAGTTTATACAAGTAATCGCACAGGAAAGAATCAGATTTATATCTCGACTGTTGATGGTTCTGAAGAACGCCGTGTCACCAATGATTCCTATAACTACTATAAGCCTAAATGGTCGCGCAATTTAGAATAGCGGGTTGTCAAAACTTGACGATGAGTTAGTTCATTGTCTAACTGAGGCCATATGAAAACAAATACTATGAAACCAAATGGCGTGCTTATTTTATGGATCTATGTGATTGCGTTTTTTCTGATGGCTTTCAGCTTTCAGTCGCATGCAGCCACCAAAAAAGAGGGGCCTACGGTTAAAGACACTTCAGTCGTGATCGACACCTCGATGGGAAAAATAACTGTCAAATTAAATGCTGAAAAATCTCCGGTGACTGTTGAGAACTTTTTGAAATACGTCGACAGCAAACATTACAACGGGACTATCTTTCACCGCGTAATGAAGAATTTTATGATTCAGGGTGGTGGTCACACGCCAGACATGAAAGAAAAAGCAACGGCTTATCCTCCTGTTGAAAACGAAGCTAAGAAAAACGGATTATTCAACAAACGTGGAACGATTTCGATGGCCCGTATGGAAGAAATCAATTCAGCAACAGCGCAGTTTTTTATAAACGTCGTCGACAATGCGATGCTTGATTATCAATCTCAAGCGCGATTTGGATATGCGGTGTTTGGCGAAGTGACCTCTGGCATGGATGTTGTTGATAAGATCCGCGCCGTTGCAACGACTACAAAAGGTGAACATAGCGATGTTCCTGTTGAACCCATCTTAATAAAATCAATTAGCAGAAAATAATTTCTAGAAGGATATTCTTATGCACGCTTTATTTGAAACTAACGTTGGCAATTTTAAAATTAAATTATTTCCTGAGCATGCTCCAAAAACTGTTGAAAATTTTGTAGGACTTGCAGAAGGCACTAAAGAATTCAAAGATGTAAAATCGGGCGAAAAAATAAAGCGTCCGTTTTACGATGGTTTAGTATTTCACCGGGTGATCAAAAATTTTATGATTCAAGGTGGCTGCCCGCGCGGCGCTGGCACTGGCGATCCGGGATATAAATTTGCAGACGAATTTTCTCCGGTATTAAAACACAATAAGCCTGGTATTTTATCGATGGCTAATTCGGGTCCTAACTCTAACGGAAGCCAGTTTTTTATCACTACAGTACCGACTCCTTGGCTTGATAATCACCACACTATTTTTGGCGAAGTTTCTGAGGGTTACGATGTGGTTGAAGCTATTTCCAAAGCTAGAACAGCTCCGGGCGATAAGCCGCTAGAACCAATCATTGTTAATCACGTAAAAATTTCTAAAGACTAATTTCCATTAGTCAGTAAAACAATTTTCGGCATTTCTTATTCTGAGACGCTCTAGATCGCCCTATTCCCTTTACATGGGATGATCTTTTGCATCTTTGATAATAACGGGAGTGTTCGAATATGAAACAACTTATTATTGCAGGATTAACTTTAATTTTGGGCTTTAATGCGATGGCCGTATATGTGCCAAAATTAACCCAGTCTAATAAATGGCGCAAAGCATCTCCGTATTCTGAACAAGGCGTTGATATTCTGTCTGCCATCACTGAAAAAATTCATTTAGGCTCGGTAGCAAAACCAGATCCCAATTATTTCCAAAAATTTCGCATTGAACTGAATAAACTAGCAATGGAAGAGCATGAATTAGCTAAGTCACGCGGGATCTTAGTCAACTCGATGATAAAATTACCCGTTGAAACTTTAAGTTTTTTCATAGCTACAGGTGCTATTAATTTTATGTCGATGTGGAATCACGCTGGCGGAAATCCGCTGGTATTCCAAGAGCAAGTGCTTAATTTAAAAGATCCTATCGCTAATTTTTCATTTTACGCTTTTATGGCCGCCAATGGTTTTTATACTAACTTCCGTTCTGATCGGCTTTCATCGAAAATGAGCCCTGAAACTAAAGCTATCGCCTTACGACGAATTTCATATCAAGCTATGGCAGCTGGATCGATAGCTTCATCTGTTGTTGCAGATGTCGGACAAATGATAAAACAATGCTCGGCGGGCCTTTTAGGATCTCGAGCGCTTCATTCTGAAGAAGAAAAAGCCCAACAAATAAAAGCGGATCAAGCATGTAGTGGGGCCATGGAAATCTGGACAGTCCGTAATATATCGCAGAAATATTTGCCGCAAATTTTTTCGTTATTGATTGTTCAAGCTAGTACCCAACTTCTAGAAAGTGGCGTTAACGGATTAACCAGTGTTTCAATTAAAAGTTTATATAATTTGTTACTGAAAGCTGGAGAAAAAGCTGGATTCCAAATGCTTTTTGTAAACGTCGCCTTATCTGCAAACCCTTCGCGATTCGCGATTCGCTCTATTGCCCTCATCGGCAAAGTGACTCAATTCGGATTTTTTGTCGGAGTTGATCATATGATTAATAACACTGTGACTCGTGGATTTAATAATATCTTTAAACAATTAACATTTAAGTACCTAGATCACGCTGAATTAAATCGTCTATTTGAAGTTGCTGGAAAATATCAATGGGATGATGCTAAAATTTCAACCTTGCGACCACTTTACCATCCGACGACAATGCCGGACAAAAAAACTGCCGAAGGGTTTTACTCGTTCGAGAATTTTAAAACTACCTTTCCTGACGAAATTTCTAACTTTTCAAAACAGTTGCAAGGATGGCGTGACCACTTAAATTCTGAAACTGATGCTGATCTGGCGTCTTGGTTAACAATGACTAATCGTTTAATTAATCAAATTCAAGTCAGCGAAAATTTTTATAGTACTTTCTTGAAAGAATTATTTGTTACTTCCAATACTAGCTACCGAGTTAGTCTGCCAAAATCAGATTCCAATAATTTACCTCCAGAAGCATTTAATAACGTAACAAGTTTTCCATTTCGACCTCTTCCGTTATATGGAGTTAAATTCATTCCGTGGCAAGGTGCTGCAGTTAAAGAAGAAAATGCGTATTTGGCTTATCCTTTAGAAACACAAACCATGCAGTCAGCACTTTTAGTCGCTGTTGCCAAAGAGTTGATTGCGCAGAAAAGTATTAGTAGTTACAAAATGTCACCATGGTCTAGTGAACATGCAGAGAATATATTAAATGATTTAGCCTCTGGAATTCCAACCCAACAGGGAAAAGCATTAAGTGAATTCATGCAGATCTATAATCAATCCTTTGACCGAAAAAACTATGAATTTCGACGCTTTGGCAGCGAACTACTTCAGCGAATAGGCAAACCAAATCCAAAGCTAAATGAAGGCGAAGGATTTTCTACAGCTTTTTTTCTTGAAAATAAATCCCAGTTTGAAACTGCAGATTTCGATACAAAAGATGTTTTTTTAAAAGTAAGTTTAGAAAACCCTGCTGAGTATTTGTATCATGCGATGCTGTGTGGGCCAGAATCCGGCTACGTTAAGGAGTATGCTGTGCTTAAAGATAAATTCACGGTATGGGAGCCAGACTTCTTAGCACCACGACTTGTTAAACAAACTGCAAAAGAGTTTTGTGCAGAAAATAAAGGCGATACAAATTCACAGACTTTTTTTACAACGACTTTAACGAATCCGGCCACTAAGCAGCAGTACAAGAATGTAATTCATTATCTAACACAAAATCTGAAGTCTGGATTGTTGGGGGATTACACGGACAAGCAAAAATTTGCGGATTTTCCTAAGTGGTGGTCGGCACAAGTGATGGTTAATATACCGCCAATGCTCCAAAAATGGGATGCAGGCTATGCAGAAATCGTGAACCGCACAGTCGAAAATATGTTCAATAGTAAAACTGCAGTTGCTGGCGCTGTGGACAAATTAACTCAGTTCAATATGGATAATAATAATATTCTAGCCGGAAGTGTGATTGACTCCTACCGTTTTGAAAAAGAATTTTATTTGCAGACTATTAATCTGATCCATACAAAAGCCAAGTTTAATTTACCTGCGAAAGGCAACACAAGTATTCTTTACGAAGCCAAAAAAATTGCTCTTGGGCAATTTAGTAACGTTCTTTCAAAATTGACGACACCTGAATACAAAGAAGTCAGTGATACCCTAGAATCGATGATCGCTGAATTAGCTAAGCCGGTTGATTTTCTTAAGTATGAAGATCAAATTAAAAAAGATGAAGAGCTACAAAAAATTGATCAAAACTTTTCAACACAGCTAAACTATAAAAATTATTTGAAATTACAAAATCGCTTTGAAAAAGCGATTTCAGCTTTAGAAGCCAACGTCGGCTTAAAAAATGTGAAGACAGGAAGCAAATTATTTAGTGATTTACCTGACGGATTGAATGAAACAGCATCAACGGGACCTGTGTACGAAGATGCTAAAGTTGAGAATCCATCATTCGAACAAAAAGTTGTGGCTTCCGCGACCGCCGGCCTACGCAGTATTGAAGACCACCTTTCGAAGTATGTACGCATGAAAATTTTGATGCGTCGTGGATTATCGTTCACCAAAGATGAACTTAAAAAATTCCAGCAGCAAGAGCTTGAAAAAGCGTGCAGCAAGTCCACCCGGGGCTGTTCATAGGGTGAACGTTGGTTACGGAAAGTGTCATTTAGATGACTTTTCGTAGCTAAAAACAAACATAGACGATTTAAATGGGCATTTGATTTGAAAGTAAAAGTGTGAATCAAAAATAAACTTAGTCGATGAGGAGTCGCAAATGAAAAAAACAGTAATGATGGCTTTAGTACTAGTGATCTCTAACCTAGCTTTCGCCGGACCCGCTAAAGTAGAGCGTGAATTAACTCGCGAAAAAGCGACTGAAATTATGGGCTCTAAAGACACTGTTTCTAAGGAAAAATATCTAAGTAAGTTGGCTGATATGGCTGGTGAAGCCGGTAAAATAAATGGATTAAGTGGTAATGTTAAAAAAGCACTTCTTCAAGGTGACACTGATTTATTGATGCTAGTGTACAAATCAATCGCTAAGAAAGATGAAACGACTTTGAAATTCATCGCTGAAGTTTCTGCTGGTGTAAAAACCGTAAAAGATGCTCAGGGTTTATCTAAATTAGCTGAGATGTCTTACACAGGAAACTTCAAGACTGAGGTTATAAAAGCAATCGAGCAAGGTAAATCAGTTGAGGACGCTGTCAAAGAAGCTTCTAAAGCTATCGGCAAAACTGGAAAAGATGAAATCACTTTAGAAAAAATTTTAGAGTGTATCGCTTAATAGTTTACTGCTGATATTTATCATCTAAAATAATATAGATTTCTATACGACGATTCTGAGAGCGACCCTCTTCAGAATCGTTGCTTTTTAAGGGCCTGGTGTCCGCGTAAGAAACTGCAGACATTCTTTTTGGATCAATTTGATGATACTTCTGGAAATACCGAACGATGCTGGTTGCCCGCATCGAAGCCAATTCCCAATTTGATTCAAAAGGCGCATCTTTTAGCATAGGCTGATTATCGGTATGCCCTTCAATCACGACCTTGCGATCACTTTCTTTTAATAGAATTGCAATTTTATCTAATGCTTTTAATGCTCCAACTTTAATTTTTGTACCGCCGGGATTAAAAAACTGTGCTGAAGCTAGAGCGATACGAACTCCTAAAGCATCATGACGAAGTTCTTGCACCTTAGTTCTATCCTCATCATCTAGTTTCTTTTCCATGAAACGCGCGACATAATCTTGGGTTTCCCCTGGTCCTCGATTTTTAGGAAAGCCATCTAGAGGAATTAATACCTCGGCTGCTTTTTCACCTGCACCATTGGCTGCGTCACCCGCGTCACCACCGGCTTCTTTACCAGTTAATTTTAAATTTACTCTGACTGAATCTTGAAACGATTTTTGTTTTTCTTGGTTATTGCTAGAGGTCGCATACATCACGACAAAGAACGCAAATAACAACGTAATAAAATCGGCGTAGGAGACCAACCACCGCTCGTGATTTTCGGGCTCTTCATTTTTATTACGTTTATCATCCGACATCTGAGCTCACATAAGAAATAAGTTTTTGTTCAATCAATTGAGCATTCAGACCAGTTCCGATCAAAAGCGCACCTTCAAGAATCATTTCTTTATGTCGAGTCATTTCAAAAACATTTTTTTTAATTTTGTTACCGATGGGAATAAATATTAAGTTGGCGAAACCAACGCCGTAAACGGTTGCTACAAAAGCCACAGCTATTCCGCCGCCTAGCTTTGAAGTATCGGTTAAATTCCCCATAACGTGAATTAGTCCTAAGACGGCACCAATAATTCCCACCGTGGGAGAAAATCCGCCCGCATCCAGCCAAATCCGTCCAGCTGATAAAAGTTTTGCTTCTTCCTTGTCGATACGGTACTCAAAAATCTTTCGTGTCAGCTCAACATCGACGCCATCGATAACATTTTTTAGGATTTCTCTTAAAAGTGGGGTCTGAATTTGATTTAATTTGGGCTCAAGTGATAGTGTCGATTCTTTTTTAGCTAATCGTGCGCAATCTAATATTTCTGCTATTGGCTTTTCATAATTCAACTTTGTTTCACGAAAAGTTTCTTTAAATAAGCGAAAACCTAATTTTAAATCAGCCATCCGGTTAGAGACTAAAACGGCGCCAAAAGTTCCCATGATAACAATAACAAAAGCGGTGCTTTGCATAAGCGATGCAAAATGCCCGCCCTCTAAAAAATTACCTAAAAATATGCCGCCGATACCTAATAAAAGTCCCAAATATGTAGATCTATCCATAGATAAAAGTCTGCCATACATAAAGAATGCTTTCACGATGATCTATTACAGGCTAGACTTAAGTGCCTATGGATCAGTGGATTTTAAAATGGGATTATAAACTTCTCAAATTGATAAACGAAACAGCCACAACTGAGTGGCTGGATAAATTTTTTCCGTGGCTTACTGACTTAAATCATTCGCGTTATTTTGGTTTGATATTAGTTTCAATACTTCTTTTCTTTTTTTATAAAAAGTTTAAGCGCCTTGGTTTTTCGTTACTGTTGTTCTTATTTTTAACTTTGGCCTTCAATGATTTTATTGGTGGTCAAATCAAAAACCATTATCTACGACCAAGACCCTTTCAAAACATCGAAGTCCACGCTATTCAAAAAAGTCCAGCTGACGCAAAAAGTTTTTATTCAAACCACACTTCTAATAGTTTCGCTTTTGCCGCTTACACATCGATATTCTTTCCACTAGCCCAGATTCCATTATTTTTGATAGCTTTCTTGGTGGGTTACAGCCGAATTTATAACGGAGTTCATTATCCAAGCGATGTCATCGCCGGAGCCATTGCCGGAATTTTTTGGGGTGTGCTATTTGCTAAGATTGCACGACGACTGTTTTTAAGAAATAAAAAGGATCCTTCTTGAAAACACTTGTCACAGGTGCCAATGGGTTTTTAGGTTCATGGCTTACTAAGCGCCTACTTGCAGAAGGGCATTCGGTAGATGCTATGGTCAGAAAAGACAGCGATCTTTCTGAATTAAATGGAGCCCAGCCAAACTATGTTTTTGGCGATGTTACAGACTTTCAATCTTTGAAATCCTGCTTTAAAGGCAACGATATTATTTTTCATTTGGCTGGCGTGGTAGCTTACAAAAAATCAATGCGGCCGTTAATGGATAAAGTAAATGTCGGCGGCACTCAAAATGTTGTGAATGCTTGTGCAGAACTTCAAATCCCCCAACTTATCCATTTATCGTCAGTTGTAACGATCGGATCAACGCCTAAACCAGAAGTGTTAAATGAACAATCGCCATATACGATCGGCAATTTAAATTTGGGATATTTCGAGACCAAGCGAATAGCCGAAGAAATTGTTCTGCAAGCCGCTTCCAAAAACAAAATCCAGGCGATCTGCGTAAACCCCAGTACTATCTATGGCTTTGGAGATGCAAAAAAAGAAAGTCGTAAAAATCAAGTCAAAGTCGCTCAGAAAAAAATGCCCTTCTATACTTCAGGTGGCGTAAATGTTGTCGCGGTCGAGGATGTCATCGAAGGAATTTTGTTGGCACTTAAACACGGAAAAAATGGAGAACGTTATATACTTTCATCAGAGAACATGACGATTAAGGAATTATTTAACAAAATCTCTTATTTTGCCCAAGTAAAATCTCCGCAAATAAAAATGCCAGATTGGGCTTTGCATGGCTTAGGAAATTTAGGCGATGTGCTAACAAAATATAATATTTCAATTGGGCTTAGCCAAGAAAATGCCTACACAGCAACTCGGTTTCATTGGTTCGATTGCGCGAAGGCCAAAGCCGATCTAGGTTTTAAGCCAACACCCGCCGATGCCGCTATTGAAAAAAGTGTTCGGTGGATGAAAGAAAATAAATATATCTAATGAAAAAAATGGTTATGGTTTTTATTTTAATTGTTTTTTTGACGGCGCTAAGCCTTTGGCTTTGGCTACCTTCCGAGAAAGCCATAAAGGGTTGTATTAAGACATCAATGTATGGTGTGGATCTATGTCCTACTTCAAAAAATTATGTTCCATTAAAACAAATATCGAAACATGCGCAAGACGCCATTTTGTTAACTGAAGATTCAAGTTTTTACAATCATAATGGGTTCGACCAAGAAGGCATAGAACGTTGTTATGAAAAGTTTAAAGAAAAAGGTAAAATCGTTTGCGGTGGCTCCACTATCACACAACAACTGGCAAAAAATTTATATCTTTATAAAGAAAAAAACTTTTTCCGCAAGGGCCTCGAGGCGTTGATTACAATTCAAATCGAAAAAATGTTGCCCAAAAAAATTATTCTAGAGCGTTATTTAAACGCGATTCAATTTGGTAAAAATATTTTTGGTATTAAGCAAGCTTCGCAGTTTTATTTTAAGAAATTACCAGCTAATTTAACTGTTCAAGAGGCCGCTTTTTTTGCGATGATTTTACCAAACCCCGAAAAGTACTCGCAATCTTATTATCGAAAGAATTTAACTAAGTTTGCACGCTCTCGCCTGACGCAAATTATCGAAAACCTTCATAAATACAAACGCATAACCTCAGAAGATTATGTTACAGCGATGGACGGCTTAGATTTTTTTCTGAAAAGTGGCCAGAAAGCAGCTCCGTCGGCCAACGAATTTAAAGATATCACTATAGATGACTTAGAAAATTTAGATGAGGAAATTAATTAACTAATTTCTTTTTAAATAATTTGTAGGCAATAACTGTTAAAATATAAATATAAAAAAGCAGCACAGCCACACTAATTAAACTGCTATAACCTACGCTTCGATAAATTATATCGCGAGTTAAATTCACCCCATGAGTTAGTGGCAGCACATAGGCTAAGCCTTTAAAAAAAACTGGCATATCTTGAATCGAAAAGTAAGTTCCGCTTAAAAGCGAAAGTGGGATTATTACGCCGGATGTAGAAAATATAAATGAGTCGTAATTTCTAGCCAAAGAAACGACCACCATTCCGAAGGCAGAGAACACAAGGCAGATCAAAAATAAAATTGGCAGCGTTAGCAAAATTTGATATTTAAACAGACCAAAAAATAGCGAAACTAAACAAACTCCGCAAACAGCAATAAAGCCCTTGGACGCTGACCAAAGTATTTCACCAAATAAAATTTGTATCTCTGTCAACGGGGTTAGTAACATCATAGCATAGGTTTTTTGGTATGTAAGTTTGGTGTAGTTCGGGTATGTCGATTCGAAATAAGAAATCATCATGGCCGTCGACGCAAGTAAGCCAGGATAATAAAAGTCGATAAATGTTAAACCTTCAATCTGATCAACAAAACGACCAAGGCCAAATCCAATAGCTGCCAAATACATCAATGGTTCAAGAACAGTCCAAAATAACGAAACTAGAAAAGTTTTTCGAAAAAATAAAAAATTTCGCAGCCAAACATTGATCATGCGTTTTCCCTGATCTGGTAACCAGCTAGTTTTAAAAATACATCGTTCAAGTTTGCCATGCGAGTTAAATAATAAACATTCTGAATTTGAGAAATAAACTGCTGACGAGATATTGCATCCGGAAAAAAGGCAAAAAGCTTTTTATCAAAATCTTGGAAATCGATTTTCATCGCTTGCAGTTGGGTTTTCCAGTACTGCGAATCATTTCCAACACTAATCTCCACAACCTCAGCGCCGATATGTTTTCGCACTAAATCTTTAGGCGTGCCTATGTCTAATATTTGTCCATGATCAATGATTGCAATGCGGTCACACAGAAATTCGGCTTCTTCCATGTAATGCGTTGTCAATATCATGGTCTTTTTATTATTTTTTAAATCTTCGAAGTAATTCCAAATCCAGTGTCGCGCCTGCGGATCTAAGCCAGTGGTAGGCTCATCCAAAATCAAAAGTTCAGGATGATTCATCAAACTTCGCGCTAATGTTAAGCGACGCTTCATGCCGCCACTAAGGCTTTCGACATGTTTATAGCGATGATCAAACAGTTTCATTTCTGCAACAAAGTGGTTTGCACGTGCCTCAGCGACATCAGAACTAATTCCATGATAGCTTGCAAAGATCTTTAAATTTTCTATCGGATTAAAATCGACATCAAGCCCGTCGTCTTGCGGTACAACGCCGATTCGGGATCGAATTTCGCTGATATCTGATTTCGTATTTAAACCTAGAATAAAAAGCTGGCCCTGCGTTGGAATAACATGGCCATACAGCATTTTCATCAACGTGGATTTGCCCGCACCATTGGGGCCTAAAATTCCGAAACATTCACCTCTTTCGATTTCGAAAGAGATGTCGTTTACAGCTGGTACAGATTGAAAAGACTTAAAAAGGTTTTTCGCTATAACAGCTGCGCTCATTTAAGGATTATTCCTTAGAACTTTTATTTTTAGGACGCTTATGTGGATCTAATTCTTTTACACGTAGACGAATTGTCTTTGGTGTAACTTCGATCAGCTCGGTTTCTTTAATCCACTCCATCGCGCCTTCAAGAGTCATCGGCTTAACTGGAGTCACGCGAATCGCTTCATCAGAACCCGACGCACGAACATTCGACATTCGTTTTGCTTCTTGGATATTCACAATAAGGTCGTTGTCTTTAGCATGTTCGCCGACGATCATACCTTCGTAAACAACGTCACCGTCATTCACGAACATGCGACCACGCTCTTGCTTAGTCCAAATCGAATAAGCATTCGCTTCACCGGTACGATCAGAAATCATGGCGCCGTTAATGCGTGAATTAATATCACCACGGTAGTCATCGTATCCGTCGAAGTTTGTGTTCAATAATCCGGTACCACGCGTGTCAGTTAAAAACTCAGAACGATAACCGATTAAACCACGTGAAGGAATTCGAAATTCTAATCGTGTACGACCCGTTCCTTTTTGAACCATGTTTGTCATTACACCTTTACGTTGACCTAACTTTTCAGTTACAGCTCCAACATACGGATCTTCGATATCGATAACAGCGTGTTCAAAAGGCTCTAATTTTTTTCCATCAATCATTTTCATGATAACCTGAGGTTTTGAGACCAGTAATTCGAAACCCTCGCGGCGCATTTGTTCAATCAAAACGCCCAGCTGCAATTCGCCGCGGCCAATGACTTTAAAAGCATCTGTCGCTGCGGTTTTTTCAACACGGATTGAAACGTTATAAAGTAATTCTTTTTCAAGACGCTCTAAAATTTTTCTAGACGTAACTTGCTTACCTTCTTGTCCCGCGAATGGTCCATTATTTACCGAGAAAATCATTCCAACCGTAGGCTCATCAACTTTGATACGTGGAAGTGGACGTGGGTCTGTTGCTGAAGTGATCGTGTCACCGATTGTAAAATCTTCGATACCGGCAATGATCGCCATGTCTCCTGCGCCAATTTCTGTAACTGGAACTTGCGAGTTCACGTAGTACTGAAACAGGGCCGAAACTTTTACTTTTTTCTGGCCATTTTCTTGAATACAAATGATGTCATCACCAACTTTAACAGTTCCTGCACGCATACGACCCATTGCTAAACGTCCAACGTAGTCATTGTAACCCACGTTAGAGACCATTAATTGCAAAGGCTCATTTTCTTTAATTGTTGGCGGTGGTACTAATTCAACAATTGCATCGTAAAGAACTGTCAAATTACCGGTGTTAACTGCCGGATCAAGTGTCGCCATACCTTCACGCGCAATCGCGTAAATCGTATGAAAATGGCATTGTTCTTCATTCGCTTCTAGGTCGATGAATAAATCAAAAAGTTCGTTATGCACGTCTTGAATACGCGCATCTGAACGGTCGATCTTATTAATAACGACGATAACTTTAATATTTTGTTCTAAGGCTTTTTTCAGAACGAACCGTGTTTGTGGCAGCGGACCTTCTGAAGCATCGCAAAGTAAGATTGCGCCATCAACCATATTAAGAACGCGTTCAACTTCTCCGCCGAAGTCACTATGTCCCGGAGTATCGACGATATTAATTTTAAAATCTTTATACGTGAACGAGGCGTTTTTTGCTGCGATTGTAATTCCACGTTCTTTTTCAAGATCCATTGAATCCATTAAACGTTCTTCGACAGCTTGGTTGTCGCGGAACGTTCCGGCTTGTCGAATCAAGTGATCAACTAGTGTGGTTTTACCATGATCGACGTGAGCAATGATGGCGATATTTCTGATTTTTTTTGGATCTTGCATTTTGTTTCCTTTTTCTTAAAGCAACTTTAATAACTTTTATAAAATAAATTTAACCAATGGCTAGCCGTGGCCACCCATCAAAAATTCCTCTTGGCTGGTGTCTTCCTGCTGCATATTTTTTATTGAACTAAAGAAGTGTAGCGCACATGACAGCACTTCGTCATTATCCTTGAGCTGAAAAATCGCTTTTCTGAAGGCCGAAGCCCCGGGGTAGCCTGTCGAAAACCAAGAAGCAAACTTTTTAAGCTGAATATTGGTAATATGGTCGGAACTTTTAGCACGAATGGCCTGATCTAAATCGCTGAATATTCCACTGTAATTGCGTTTCAAGTCTTCACGAAGGGGTGTATTTCTGTATAGACTAAGAGCATCGGCAAAGATCAGCGGATTTTTTAAAGCTCCACGGCCAATAAGGACGCCGTCGCACCCAGAACTTCTTAATTTATCAACAGCTTTTTGTGGAGTAACAAGATCGCCATTTCCTAAAACTGGAATTTCAACTTTGGATTTTACTTCGGTAATAAAATCCCAGTCCGCTAAACCTGAATATCCGGCAGCCCGCGTGCGACCATGGATCGCAACCCACGTAACACCTTCGTCGCGTGCTAAGTTACAAACATCAACCGCATTTCTTGAGGTCGAATCCCAGCCCGTTCTAATTTTGATAGTAACTGGAATTTTTACCGCTTGCACACAAGCACGTAAAACTTTTTTCATCGCCGGCAAATCGCGCAGCATGGCCGAGCCTGCTCCTTTTTTTACAACTTTTGGCACCGGACAACCAAAATTTAAATCGACAAAATCGGCGCCATGACTTTCAACGACCTGCGCCGCGCGGGCAATTATTTCAGGATCTTCGCCAAATAATTGAATACCAATCGGACGTTGAGTTTCATCGAAGCTCATTAAGGATAAAGTTCTTTCTGACTTATATTCGATACCAGTTGCACTGACCAGTTCAGTAACGACAACGCTTGCGTCTAATTTTTTCATGAAACTGCGGAATGCGTGATCGGTGATGCCTGCCATCGGAGCCAGTACAAATGGATTTTTTCTTAAGGCATCCAAAGGATGAATTCTTGGATTCTGGATGGCGGAAGTCAGCATCATAAGGGTATGGCAAAGCGCTCGGAGAAGGTCAACTTTTACGATGGCTTCCGCCCGCACATTCACTTAATCCAAGTAATTCTTTCGTCAAGCTGTCGTATGGCCTTTGGAGGCTCGTGATCGGGATAGCCAATCACAACGGCGCATAAAAGCTCAAGAAATCCGGACTTGTAGGCGTCAAGTTGGTCAAGTTGCAAAAATTTTGCAACTTCATCCTTCACTTCTAGCGGAGCACCCATCGTGCAACAGCCTAAACCCTCGGCTAAACAAGCTAAGTTTATGTTTTCTACGGCCATGTAAACGCTACCGATACTGGTGTGATATCTTTCGTCCGTGGCATTCTGGGAATACGCAAACACAATGACCGGTGCGTCTCCTAGAGTATAAAAAAAGCGTTCGGTAAAGTCATACAGCGAGGGCTTCAATTTTTTTTGCAAGATGTCTTTTATTCCAAGCCATGACTTTTGCGATAATTTTAAATATTCATCTAGCTTTTCTCCTTGCACGACATAGAATCGCCAATTTTGGCGATTCTTACCCGATGGCGCATGCAAACCCGCATTTATTACGCGCTGTAAAATCTCTTGCGGGACAGCTGTCTTCTTGAATTTGCGAATTGATTTTCTAGATTCAATGAACTGATAAAAATCTTCACGACTTATTTGACCCATAGTCATAACTATACCAAACTATCTACCAATGGACGCAACTGAAAAATCGACCTCAGCTAACCAAAAAAAGATAATTTGTTTATTTTTAATATTAGCAATGACCTTTGCTGCTTTAACATTAGTTCCTGAAGTTCGAAACCGCTTAAATTCAATTTTTAAATCAGAGCAGCGAAATATTTTAGCCAAGATCACTGGTTATTTTTCTACCGAGCAAACTCAATTACTAATTTTGAAAGTAAAGGATGCCGCAGGTTTGCAAATAGAAATTTATGAAATAGAGGCCGTGGGCGGGGCTCAAAAATTTAAGCAAAAATTTGATTTATCTGAAGATGCCGATTCTTATGTCACCATTGATAAAAATTCGACTAATTTGGCACTGCAAGATGTTGATCAAGATGGGAATTTAGATATTATTGCACCATCAGTCGATCGTAATGGAAATTTAAGATTGAACACCTACCGATTTAATGCGGAAACAAAATTATTTGAACCGTTTGCGCCAAAATAACTTAAGGCGCATTCTTTTTTACAGCTGTCTGATTTTTCTTCAGGTCACGCCATGATTTTCCTTCACGTGCTTTGGGATTCATTTGAAAATTTCGCACAGCCACATTATGGTTGGCATAAGTTTCTGAAAAAACATGGGTGCCATCATTTTTACTGACAAAAAATAGAAATTTACTTGTGGCTGGCTGAAACGCTGCATTGATAGCATCTTCCCCCGGGTTACTTATTGGGGTCGGTGGTAAACCGAAGTTCGTATAGGTATTATAACGCGATGGAGTTTGTAAATCCAACTTCGAAATGTTCAATGGCATTTCACCTTTTTTTACTGCTAAACCATAAAGCACTGTAGGGTCTGTTTGTAATTTCATTTTTTTTGTTAATCGATTGTGGAATACTGAAGAAACTAAAGGTCTTTCAAATCCAGCCCCTGTTTCTTTTTCCACAATGCTAGCAAAAGTTATCAATTGGTTACGTGTCCATTTACGCTGTTTTGCTAGTGCATCGTATTTTCCCCAGACAGCAAGGAATTGGCGTACCATTTGTGAAACTACATTTTTAGGACTTTCAAATTTAGTGATTTTATAAGTTTCAGGAAACAGATATCCTTCCAGACTTTCTAGCTCTTCTCCTAATAATGACTTAATAAATTCTTTATCATGAACCATGGTCATAAAATCGCTTTTGGTACCTAAACCTGACTGTTCAAAAATTCCAGCGATGTCATACAAGTTTAAACCTTCGGCGATAGTTAAATTGCGGGTCACACTTTTCCCCGAAACTAAAGTTGCTAAAATTTGATTAGGCGTAAAACTTTTATTTAGTGAGTATTCCCCAACTTTCAAGGACGAATTCATTTTTTTAAAACGCGAGTAAAATAAAAACAAACTGCCATTGCGAATCAATCCTTGTAGCTGCAGATTCGCCGCGATTTGTGTCATCGTTGTGCCGGGCGGCACATCAAAAAGAACTTCCGTCGTGTCCGAGCTAACGCCCGAATTTAAAAACTGAAATGTAAAAAAACTTATGGCAACTGTCACCGCAATGACAAAGCTGCTGATACCAACTAAAAGAATTTTTACTTTTTTAGTCAAGATCGACTCCCGGCAGTAATTTTGTTTTATCTAGTGGGGTTGAGTCTTCTAAGCTAGCAACCGGCACCGTACAGTATTGAATGGCGAAGTGGCCCGATGGACGGTCATTGCCCGATTTACCCATACCACCAAAGGGTAACCGTGAGCTTGCACCATTTGTCGTGCGGTTCCAATTGATTAATCCAACTCGTGCTTTTAGCAACGCCTCTTCATAAATTTCTTTGTTTTTTGTAAATACAGCCATCACCAAACCATAACCCGAAGAATTAATATTTTCGATGGTCTGATTGAAATCGCTCGAGCGGTAAATCGCTACGTTGGGTCCAAAAATTTCTGTTTTTTGATAAAGTGAATGAGCATCAAATTTTTTCACTAAATGAATACTCGGAGTCACGTAATGCCCCTTATAATCAAGATGATCTAAAGATTTTCCGCGCATAATACTTTCAGCGCCTTCACGGTTTGCCATTTCCTGAAATCGTATATATTTTTCTACAGCCGATTCATTTATCAATGGCCCCATGAACGGATTTTTGGACCAATGGCCGATCGTTAATTTTTTTGCAGCTTCATAAAAACGATCCGTGAATTGATCGGCAATTTTATCATGTAAAACAATGCGCGAAGTTCCAGAGCAACGCTGACCCGTCGACATATAGGCGCCGACCAAAGTTTCATAGATAGCTTTATCCATATCGGCGTCATCCCACACGATCGTGGTATTTTTTCCGCCCATTTCTAACGCTAATATTTTCCAGTAGTGACTTAGCGTTTCTTGTTTTATTTTTAAACCTACTTCGTAAGATCCGGTAAATAAAATTCCATCTACCATTTCATGGGCTACTAATCTTCGTCCGGTTTCGGCTTCCCCGTGAATCATATTAAACACGCCCGCAGGAAATTCTGCCTTTTCAATCATCTGTGTGTAAAGTTGAGCAACGGCCGGAGTTTGCTCAGATGGTTTATAAACAATCGTATTTCCTGAAATAAGCGCAGGAATAATATGCCCATTAGGCAAATGAGCTGGAAAGTTAAAGGGTCCAATAACAGCCATCACACCACGCGAACGATAACGAATTATGCCTTCAACATTCGGCAAAGCATTTTCAATATGCTCATCTGCAATCAATTTCAAAGAGGCATTTAAAGTGACGTCGATTTTTCCAACAAGAGCCTTCGCTTCAGTCGTCGCATCCCATAAGGCTTTACCCGTGTCCCGCGCAATTAATTGTGCCATTTCAGATTCATGGGCTACAAAAACTTCGCGTAGTTTTAAAATATATTTTTTTCTTTCTTCTAACGACAGGCGCGCCCAAGGCAAATACGCTTGTTTAGCTGCTTGGCAGGCTTTATCTACATGATCTAATTTATACGAAACATTTAAAATAAGGTCGCTAGTATCAGCAGGACTAATATCGCGAAATTGCCCGTTTACTTTATCAGGTAAAGCAAAGCGGCCATTGATAAAGTCACCAGCAAAGGTCATTGCTTTTAATTCCATATATTACTTTCTTCCGTATTCAAACGGTGCAACGAAAACGTTTTGATCTAAATCTACCTTTAATAAATCTCTTGCTTTCGCCGGAATGCAAATAGCTCCTTCGCGAATTTCATAACCAGTGGAAACGCATCTGAAGTCATCTGTGCCAACTCCAACTAAACCTTTTTCTGCAAATGTCGAATTCGCAAATTCGCCTATGCGTAATTGTTTGCCAAGCTTAATTGGCAAAATGTTTTTTGTTTTGGCACCGTAATGGGGACCGCCATCAAAAGGATCAACTTCTTCTAAATAATCAAAACCAATACTTTCAAGTAAATGTTGCGCTGGTTTTGTGGCTTCACCCACACGGCCTAAAACTAAGCGCGCCTTCGCATCAAGCAGTGTTAAGTAAATATCTTCTTCCGGAAAAAGTGATTCAATAAATTCTTTATTTGTTTGCGATAAGGCATCGGCATCTTGATATGGCAACCCTGTGAATCGACGGCCTAATGCCTCCCAAAATTCACTACGACCTTCTTCCGTCAATGGTGGCGTTAGTTCACACAACACGCGAGATTCAAAACGATCTGGATTTAATCCCATATAAACGAATCGACTGAGTGAGATCTGTTTACCCAGTCGCTCGGGTCTACGACGATAAGCTTTATCAATCAGTAAACCGCCGATTTCTGTCGGCCCGTCAGTATCGAGTTGAAAGCGAAGCACTTGATGAATAAAACCAATGCCTAAGTCTTTCGAAAAATGATCGCGTTTTAAGATTTTAAAATAACAGTGTGGCACTGTTTCATTACCATGTTTGGCAATTATCAGTGAACTGCCAATCACAGTTTGTTCTTCAGTATCTTCTACGACAAAAAGATATTCAGATTGGTCTTTCGGCAATTCTCCGGCAAAAGAGGATTCACTGCGCGCAATTTTTTCGGCAATGATTTTTTTATCGCCTGGTAAATTTAATAAATTAAATTGTTTTGCTAAATCAGTTAATTGCAGCAAATCTTCCCGGCGAACTGATCTTACGATAAAACTCATACACAAAACCTTTCAACCATTTGCTCGTAAAATGAAATGGCTCTTTGCAGATCAGCAATTTTAACATGTTCTTCTGATGTATGCACATTGTCTTGGCGCACCCCAGCTCCAAAGCAAATGCATTCGATGTTGACCCGCGTGAATAAACTGGCTTCATTCGTAGATGCTAACGGTTTGCACGTTGGATCTAATTCCATCTTGCGTAATATCGATTGCGCTGCTTTCACTAATTGCGAGTTTTCTGAAGTGCGAAAAGGTCTTTTATAGTCTGTGATGCGGAATTCACTGCCGTTAGCATCACACGTAGCTTTTATTTTTTGCATCCATCGTTCATAATACTCTTGTGTTACATTGGGCAGAATGCGGCATGAACCACCTAAAAAAATAGAATCTTCGGTCGTTCTAATTATGCCAACGCTTAAAGTTGAATGTGACGGCTCGAATTCTTTATCTTGAATTTGTTCCATTTCACGCTCGACCTCTTTGATCGTTATATAAATTTGATTAAGTCTTTGTAATGAAGCATTAAGAATAACAGATGTTGCATCTAACTCTATCATTGCCTGATTTGGAATTGAGTTTACACGGGTTCCGCCGTCGGCTTCGATGATCAACATATTTTCGGGCATCGTTTGCAAATAGTCTAACATTTTTACGATCGCATTATCACCCAGATGAGGAGTCGATGAGTGCGCAGCTTTACCTGAAAATATTTTTGATTGAGTAGAAACCGATTCTAATAAGTTTCGTTTTATCTTGTACTCCATTTCGGCCGGACTTAACGGTATGCGAATTTCAACGGTAGCAAAGCCTTTGGCCGAATAAATAATTCCAAGGTCACTGGTTTCACCGATTAGTGCGTACTTCGCATTGATTTTATTTTTTCTGATAAGCTTCAAAGTTCCTTGCATGCCGGTTTCTTCGCCGAAGGTTCCAACAAGTACGGGTTTTAAAGTTGTAAATTTTTTATCTTTAAGATTTTTAAGTGCCTCGAGTTTGCATAGAAAATCTAATTTGATATCGGCAGTACCTAAGCCGTAGATTGCGCCATCGATGATAGTGGCATCAAACGGATTGCAGCCATTTTTCTTCCATAAAGCAAAATGGCCGGGATCCACTGTATCTAAATGAGTTTGCATTAAAAATTCTTGATCGCCAGGAATGCTTTTGGCCAAGCGAACAATTATATTTGCCTGGGTAACACCATTTTGAACTTCGGACAAAATTTCCACATCAAAATTTTCAGCGCGTGCTAGTTCGGCCAAATAGTTTACGCTTTCAACAGTCGAGCTGCCGGTTGAGCTATCAAGTGAAATTAATTTGCGGCACGATTCAATCCAATTCAAAAAATTTCCTTTAGCTAAGTTAGACCTTGTTGAATTGTCTTTTCAAAAATTTGTAAAGCCAACTCAATATCTTGATTTTCAATGATTGCTGGAACCAATAGCCGAATACGAACAGGATCTTTTCCGCAACTAAAAGCGATCAAACCATTTTGAAATAATTTTTTTATGAATAATTCAACTTGCTCTTTTTTTCCATCGAAGGGCGTAAAAGCAATCATAAGCCCCATGCCGCCAGCATCACTAACTAAACCTTTGCAAGTTGTTTGATTAAGTTTGTTTAGACCTTCAACAAACCGCGAATGAATTTCATGAATGCGTCCTTTTGGTCCGATGTATCCTTCATCCAACATATTTAAAATTTCTAAGCCGGCGGCTAAACTAGACCCTCCGCCAGAAAAAGTTCCTGCTATCAAGCCTGGTTTTGGATTGTACTCGGATGTGTAAAGAGTCGCACCCAATTGTACAGTTTTTGCAATCGTAACTAAATCAACGTAGTCACCAAGATCCATCGTTTCAAAGGCAAAATATTCGCCGGTTCTTGCAAACGTTTGCACTTCATCTGCCCAGATAGCAATTTTATTTTGTCGGCAAAAATCTAACATTGGTAAATAAAATTCACGTGGTGTTGGAATGAAACCGCCTTCGCCCAGCATGGGCTCAAAAACAAAACACGAAACATCTTTTTCATGTTGGGCGTATTGTTCTTTCATCGCCCGCAAAGCCTTTTCAATACTTTGCGGGTCTTTCTTTTCATAGGTTGGTATTCTTAAAACTTGATTGTACTCTGGCAACCCCTGTTTGTAAGCTGGATTGTCGGTTAGTTCTGCCATCATCGTCGAGCGCCCGGCAAATGCATTTTTCATGGCAAAAACAAACTGTGCTGGCGAATTTTTTTGCCGCGCTAGTTTTAGCGCATTTTCATTGGCCATAGTTCCACACGTGGTAAACCACACATGTTTCAAACGACTTTTACGAGACGCTATCTGCACTAATTTTTCGGAAACTTCTAAGTATTCATTATTAGGCTGCAAATTTCCTTGCATAATAATATCTGACAATGCTCCCCGCACAGCCGCTTTCATGACCCGCGGATGACTGTGACCCATGATGTGAATTCCAATACCATTAATTAAATCTAATTTAACGCTGCCGTCTTCAAGCTCAACATACACTCCGCGGCCTGCGCCCGTTCCAATGTAGGGGTGATACAGCGGACGTCCGCGGAGGGCTGCAATAGCATCCATTTTATTTTTAAATTGTGAAATTAAGTGCGGTTGTGCTTCACGAATTCCAGAAAGCGCATCGTTGTGGACGCTGACTTCGTCGATAAGATCTGAAACTAATCCTTCAATCACAGGATCATTTTTTATTTGTCGACCAACTAGGGTTTCGTCAGAGTTCTTCACTTGACCGAGGACGTTTTTCAAAACTGATAACATAACAGGCCTTTCACCAAAAGATTTTGCTAGCATTTAGTTTACTTGGTGCAATAGCGCATGACAATTACAGTACGATGTTTGTAGACTTTGGCTCTATGCCGCAACAATCAATGACTTTTCAACAACAGTTTCAACAGCTATTTCAGCAGGGCTTAGCCGATCAGCAGCAAAAAAAGTGCGATGATGCCATCAGCAAGTACAAAAACTTACTAGACCAAGGTCGTAACGCTATCACCAATGAACAAGCTTCCGTACTTTATCACAATATGGGCTCGTGTGCGTTCGAGAAAAATGATTTTGTTAATGCTTTTATTTGGACTAAAAAAGCCATGACTTTGAATTCAAGTAATTCATTTGCGCATAGTTTACTTGCGGAAATTAATAAAAAATATCAGCCGCCACAAATTCCACATCAAATTTCGACAGTTGAGTCGTTGCAAAAAGTGGGTTTAAAAAATGTATCGTTTGATATTTTATTTATCGGATTTTTGCTGTTTTTAGCAATAAGCTTAGCGGTCGCACTTAAGCTGTGGATTCAGCGCAGAAAAAACCAAATCGAAAGCGAGAATAATTCTTCAGAGAAAAAGCAGCCGGTCGGCGCTATCGTCGGATTCGCTACCCTGTTGACGATGACGTCCTTATTTTTATTCTTAGTGATGATAAAGTGGTCTGATCTTTCAATTCCAAAAGCAATTGTTGTTAATAACAATTCGTCTGTGCAAACGGCAAGTGGTGGCAATCAAGCCATTATTTTCGAAGCGGCCGCGGGCACCGAAGTTGACGTTTTAAAAACGGATGAAAATTTCGCGCAAATACGCTATCCCGGAGCTTTTTCTGGATGGGTTGCGAAAAAAAATCTAGAAATACTATCTTATCCGACTTGGCCTTAGCTAAATGCATATTATTTAAGCCTATCATGTCTGCAGATTTGTTCTCAGGCTGTTTAAGGGAAAAATTTTTGACAACTTTCCTTGGATCGGGTGAGATAGCTTGAGGTTCAAAATATTTATGACTAACAGCTTGAAATCATTATTATTTTTTATAGTTTTCAGCCTAATTATGGGCTGCGCTTCGGATGAAAAAAATGCCTCAACTCCTGAAGGACTTTTTTCGATCGCCAAAGAATACGAAGATGCCAACCGTTACGATATAGCCCTACAAAAATATGCCGATTTAAAAAATCGTTTTCCTTACAGCTCTTATGCAATTCAAGCAGAATTAGCCATCGCGGATGTTCACTATAAACGAGAATCTTTTTCCGAAGCACAAATTACTTACCAAAACTTCCGCGACTTGCATCCGAAAAATCCACGAATCGATTATGTGGTTTTCAGAATTGCAATGAGCTTTTACGAGCAACTGCCCGATTCTGTTGATCGCGATTTATCATTAGCACATGATGCTATTTATCACTTTGATGAAGTTATTAAAAATTATCCGAAGTCTGAATATACAACCGAAGCAAAAGAAAAACGTGATAAAGCCTACGTGATGCTAGCTGGAAAAGAACTGTACGTTGCTGACTTCTATTTACGCCAAGAAAAATACGAAGCGTCTTTATTGCGTTATGAAAATGTATTGTCAAAGTACTCGGGGCACGGTTTCGATCCGAAGGCTTTACTCGGTTCTGCACGTGCCTCTTATAAAGCTTCAAACACCGATAAACAAAAAAAATATGCTAATTTGTTATTAACTCAGTACGCGAATTCTGATGAAGCGCGCACTTTAAAATCCGAGGGGCTTTAGGTGAAATCTTTTTCTCACCAACTGATTGACGAAGCCCGTGAAGCCTTTATCGAAGGTGATTACAAATCGGCCGAGCCTTTATTAAATCAGCCCACTTTGTTTCACTCAAGAAATCCTGAAGTTTTTCAAATGCTGGCAACAATTTATTACGATCAAGGTAAATTCAACAAGGCCATCACCACATTTAAAAAAGCACTCGAAATCGATCCTTCTTACACCGATGCTGCCGTTGGCTTATCAATTATTTTAAACGATATTGGCCGCTATGACGAAGCTAAAAAAGTATTTGAAGACGCAAAAGCTTTACTTGATTTGAAAAAGCAAGTTCCAGATCAAAATATCAACGAAAAATTTGCTGTCAAACATGCCGAGCTTGCAGATTTATATTTGCAGCATAAATATTACCCGGAAGCGATCGAGCAATATAATAAAGCCTTTAGCCTATCGTCAAAAAAATCAGATTTCTGTGTGCGCATTGCAGAAACCTACGTGCAAGCAGGGCAAAAAGACAGAGCTATTAAAGAACTAAAAACCGTGCTGCAGGCTGAACCTAAGCTAGTTGCTCCGCGCTTAAAGTTGGGTTTAATACTTTATAATTTCCATCATATTGCTGAAGCGGTTGACCAATGGGAAAACGTTTTACGCTATGATGCTAAAAATTCTGATGCCTTACGCTATTTAAAAATGGCTCAGGCTGCTGGTGTAACAATATTAACGAACTAAATTTTTATAGAAAGCGACTTTGATATGGCCCAAATAAAAGATGAGATGTTGAAATTTTTATCCCAAGAAGAAATTGCCAAACTAATTGCTAAATTGGCGGGCCAAATTGAATCTGACTATGAAGGCCGCGAACTTATTTTCATATGTCCGTTACGGGGTTCAGTGCATATGACGGCAGATCTTATGCGTAAAATTAATTTGCCTCAGCAGGTTGATTTCGTGTATGTGCAAGCCACTGAAAAAGGTGGAGCAATTAGAATGACCAAAGATATTTCAATGAATATCACCGGAAAAGACGTTTTGATAGTTGAAGAAATTATTGATACCGGCCGCACACTTAGCTTCTTGAAAAATAGACTGCTATCGTCAAATCCAAATTCACTAAAAATTGTAACCTTGCTTGATAAGCCTGCACGACGTGAATTGCCGATTCGCGCTGATTATATTGGTAAAACAATTGATGACCGCTACGTCGTTGGATATGGCATGGATAGCGAAGAAAAGGGACGAAATTACAGCGATATTTACGTTCTAAAAAACTAACCCATTAAAGCATTCACAACAAATAACGTTATCACACACACAACATAAAGTAGCACAAACTGTTTTGGAATCATAAGAAACCTCCGTCTTCCTGAATAAGGTTTTCAACTTTAATAACGTCGAATATTTACAGTCTAGTAAGCCACCCGCTTAAACTCAATTTTTCGCAGAAAAACACGCCCAAGGTCGAGATTACGTCTTTCCCCGAGACGAAAGAATTAAAAAATATAATTTTGTTAGTAAATACTCGAACTGATTCTAAAAATCCCGTTATGAGACGGTTCCAGCGAAGCGAAGCTCGAATTTTTTTAGTAATAAGCTAAGTGCCTATTTAGTAAAGTTCATTTTAGGACGATAAGTTCAGCATGAAGGGGGAATTCAATTATGAAATTCTTATCAAATATACGTGCAAGTTTACGAAGAAATCTTTTAAAAAATAACGCCGGCCAAGGAGCAACAGAATATATCTTATTACTTGTTGTTATCGTGGGGTTAGTTATTGCTTTTAAAGATCCAATTAAAGCTGCTTTTAATAAAAAAATGGTAGCTCTGGACGAGGGCATGTCTGAGGTTACTACTAAATAATATATGACACTTGAATACGTACTTTTACTTATTATGGGCGGCTTGGTTTTCATGTCAGCCCTTATTAAGGCTCCGAAAGTGGCCTTTGAAAAAGGTGGAGTGCGTTTAGCTGCTCGAGTAGAAACACAAATCGCAACAGGAACAGGTTTTACACCTTATGCAGATAGCAGTCCTAATCAAGGACGAGTTCCTTGGTTCGAAAAAGAATAGTTTCGTCAAAGCTTCCTTTCTGATTTCAAATCAAAAAGGCCAGTTTGCTATGGAGGCCGTTCTACTTACGATCGTGCTGGTAGGCGCATTTTTAGTTGTGACTAACACACTACGGGAAAAAAAAATTGTGCAAAAATTAGTTTCTAGTCCGATGGAAAGTGTGGGTCGCATGGCCGCCTACGGCACTTGGAACGAAGAATGCCGAAGCCAAGGTAAAACTGGTAGCGGATTAAAATTAGCAAAATGCCATCCGAATTCTATTCACCGCTCGCTGAGCTCAAATCCAAATTGAAAAATTTAAATAAAAAATTTCATTCGAATAAAAGTAAGTCCATATTAAATAATCAGTCTGGTTTTTTAATTGCCGATTTTCTTTTCGCCTTTGTCTTAGTAATCTCTTGCGGCATTTTAATATTTGGTTTTACTTTTTCTTTGGCGATGATAGAGATTTCACAGTATATCGTTTGGTCGACGGCTCGAAATTATTCAGTCGCTAATATCAGCGAAGACGATGCAAATAAACAAGCTATACGAAAATTTAATAACTTATCAGATCAATTCCCACTTTTGACCGGCAGAAGCAGTTCACCATGGTTTATTTTAGACAAATTAATTGTTGGTGACTTAGCAAATATAGATACTGATCTAAGTTTAAGATTAGATACCGAAAAAGAAAACAAAGATGGTAATTTTCAAGCCCGACAGCCTTGGATTGGCGCAAAAGCTAATATTGAATTTAAGTTATTGCAAGATTTTCGCATTCCTTTTCTAGGCCGTGTAGCCGAACCTGGAAATCCTAACTTTTCGTTTCCTATACGCGCATTTATTTTACGGCATCCTAGCGTTAAAGAATGTCAGGGATTTTTTACATTTGAGAATCGTTTTACAAAAGGAATTCAAAACATTTCAGGTGAAGATTTTGGATCAATTTATACCATTTCCCCGGCAAACCTTAACGATGCTTCATTAAAATACGTCCCCATGGAAGATAATGGTTGCTGATGAAAATGTTAATTAATAAAACTAACAAAAATAAATTTAAGAAATCTGAAAAAGGCATGGCCGTTTTAGAGGCTATTCCTGTTTTATTTATGATGGTCCTGGTATTTAACTTCAGCCTTGGTTTTTTTGGAGCCATTCATTCTGGCATTCTAAACTCTATTGCCTCTTACAATTACACGTTAGAAACATTTCGTTTTCGTTCAAACTTAATTTATTTTCGTCCTGGTGGTGATACAACAAATTATTTAAAATCTCATAGTCGAGTGCATGGAACTGTCCAAGATGGAACAGCTGCTAGTGCCGATAACAAGATCGAAGATAAAAAATGGCCTGCAACCTTGCGCGGAATCACTTTCAATTATGATTCTGAAAATCAGGCGCGGAATTTAGCCACTATACAAGACGGCAAGGGCCTAAAAACAGTTACAAACGAAAGCGGCGTTGATCGACTTTTCAAACTGGCTCCGACACAGGGAAATATTTGGTACGTTAAAGCCAAGTCAGTACCTCAGGCCGGTGAACAACCTGTCCAAACGGCCAGAGTTTGGATCAAGACCGTTTATGGAATCTGCTTAAATGCCGATTGTAAACCGCAATAGTTTTTTAAACGAGGTAGATAATGGGACCCAATGAATCACGAAACTTATGGTTATCACTAGGCGCCGGAGTCTTTGCTACGTTTATGCTGTATTCCTACTCTCAAGAAAAAAAAGCAGAACTTGAAAAAACTGTTGGCGACAAAGTTAAGGTAGTTGTTGCGAAAGAAGATATCCGTGAAATGGATAGCATCTACGACAATGTTATCGAGTATGTCGAAAAAAATAAATCTGACGTTGAGCCCGACTACTACACAAGTATTCCTGACATTGTTGGTGGCGTTGCCGCAATTCCAATTAAAAAAGGTCAAACCTTAACGCGTAATAAAATTTTAGAACCTGGACCAGAAACCGGTATGGCTATACAGGTTTCTCCGAAC
>JAYUWH010000123.1:0-10899 GCA_043753645.1 Bdellovibrionales bacterium | reverse complement strand
GAGACATAATAATTTTACTTTTTTTTCGAAGAAGCATACAGATTTCATTTTTCATGGCGTGTTTTTTTTTCATTTTTTGAGGGTTTTTTAAGTAGATATTTTGCAGTGAGTTTTATCAGGTCATCTATGCCATGCTGTTTGTTAATCACTTCAGTCGCGTGTGTCTTACTTACGTCATCAGTATCTCTTCCGGTCAGCATGATAACTGGAGTCGTAGAAAAAAGTTTTGGGTGCTTTCTTTCAAAAGCCTTAACAAATGCGGGTCCATCCATCACAGGCATGTTGTGATCCAAAAATATAAGATCTGGAGATTTTTCTTTATCGATTTTTAGTAATGCTTGTTTACCGTCACAGGCCTCATCGATTTCATAGCCCTCAGATTCAAGAAGCATTCGCATCAGCACACGCATATCTATGCTGTCATCAATCAGTAAAATTTTTTGGCGCATTTAAGCTCCTAGCAGATTTTCTGTTTTATGATAAACCTGATTTGGAGTCTTAAGAAGACGTGTTTAGTTGAATCTTCATAACATTGCTAAGTTCGCGCGTGACTGATCTGAGCTACAAATCTATCGCGACACGTCAGTCATGCCGGCGGATTTCCTACAATAAAAAAATTAAAATTTTACTTTTTCAACTTCTTCTAAGTATTTGCGGGTTGCCGGCGGAAGTTCTTTCCATAATTTCCAGGCGAAGAACAGACCAAGCATTGTAAACGGAAGTAAAAACATCGGCCAGTAGTGCCAAGTGTCCTTTACGATGATGGCTCCAAGCACGAATTCTTGAAAAGAAGATCCTAGTTTTGAAAAACCATCAGCCACACCTGTTGCGGTGGCAGCACCTTTACGACCACCGAAATCAGCTGTAGCAGTTCCCGACATGATCGAGTGCACTCCGATAACGGCCATCATAATGACTAGCGCGCTTACGCCCATAGTCATCGCATCTCCCTTTGAGGTCATCAAATTCAGCAACATTGCCACCACCGAGAAGAACATAAGGACTTGGCATATGCCTGCCACCGGCGCCCGACGTGATTGAAAATATTTATCTGAAGCCCAACCGGCTAAGAACGATCCGATGATGCCTGTAATAGCTGCCCAAAGACCCCAATTATGCTGAATATTTTCTACACTTAGACCAGTATCTTTAACAAACAAGCGGTACCACTTCATCACGCCATCGCGAAGCACGCCCGAAGTAAATTCAATGACACCAATCATTAAAATAACCCGGTTACTTAAAATCGCTTTTATGACCGCAGACCATGATCGGCCTTCAGTCATATTATCACCATGAGAAGCATCATAGGTTTCAAGTTTGGGAAATCCGGCATCATTGGGTGCATCTTTAATTAATAATAAATCAATCAAAGCCCAAATAATTAAAAATCCTGCTGGAATAAAAAAGATAAGCCAGACTGCAGGAACTGTTGCTGCCTGAAGCGCAAAGATATTTTGCATAAAATCACGAAATGCCGACGGCGCACCACTGTAATTTAATTTCACGGCGCTAGCTATGGCCTCGGTCCAATCGAAAGCAAAGTAAACTCCTAAAGATATCAGCGTTCCGAAGATAGCACCAAATGTTCCGCGCTCACGCACATGAAACCAAAATGATTTTACTTTGATCGTTGATATGGCCCCAAAACTTTGGAAAAACATATTTAAAGAATATAAAGCTGTTAGCACCACAACGAGGTCGAAAGATTTTGAACCATGCAGGTGTAAGTAAAGGGCCCAACCCATTAAAACGTTAAATATTGCAGCGCCAAGTGCGGCACCAATCATGCCTTTTTTTCCACCGATGCGATCGATTAACGGACCTGATATAAAAAGCGATGCTGCATAAATAAAAAATCCCCAACCTGAGATCTGACTTTTCTGGGCCTTCGTGATAATTTCCGCCGTCGCCAGAGTATCCAAATTGTAGCGCGCCATGTACATAAAGGCGTAAGTCATTCCTAGAGGAAACCAGCTTAAAAACCGATGCCACATGAATGCCTTGCTGTGTTTCAGTGGGTTACGCATAAAATATAAAGTAATTATGTATGCTAAAAGTAAGGCAACAATAAGTAACTGCATAGGAACCCCTCAGGTGAAAATATCTGCGTTCAAAGCTTTCTAACTGCGCTCTTTGATTAACTTTCGCACTGGTTTTAGTCAAAGAAATTTTGTGTGCTCAGCAAGCTGTGTTGGCATGCAGAAAATTTTATTTCGTGCGAAATGTCGTGACCGAAGTGCCCAGTAAAAATAAGCTTTAGCAATGACAACTACCAAAGCTTATGCAGCCTTTTCCGCCGACACCGATTTAAAACCGTTTACTTTAGAACGCCGCGAGCCGAACCCCAATGATATCGTAATAAAAATTTCGCACTGTGGAATTTGTCACTCGGATATTCACACCGTTCGCTCGGAGTGGGGGCCCGCCAATTATCCTTGCGTACCTGGCCACGAAATTGTGGGACACGTGATTCAAGTAGGTAGAAAAGTTAAAAATTTTAAGCTAGGGGACAAGGCCGGAGTCGGCTGCTTCGTTGATTCATGTGGTAAATGCCCACAGTGCAAGGGCAACGAAGAACAATTCTGTACCAATAAGGCGGTTTTCACCTACAACGATGTGGAACATGACAAGAAAACTAAAACATACGGTGGTTACTCGACGCATATTACTGTGAAAGAAAAATATGCACTAAAAATTAAAAAATCGATGCCACTAGCTCAGGTAGCGCCCTTACTTTGTGCAGGTATCACGACATATTCTCCGCTAAAGCGTTACGGCGTAAAAAAAGGATCTAAAGTGGGCGTGGTTGGACTGGGTGGGCTGGGACACATGGCCGTAAAACTTGCAGCAGCGATGGGGGCCGAAGTGACCGTGTTTAGCACCTCCGTCAGTAAACAAACGGATGCAAAACGCTTAGGAGCAAAAAAATTTAAATTATCAACGGATGCAAAAAGTTTTATCGACGCCGTTGGTTATTATGACCTAATTATTGATTCAGTTTCGGCTGAGCATGATTTGAATCCGTACCTTCAAAGTTTGAAAATAGATGGCACCATGGTTCTGCTTGGAGTTCCACCAAAACCAAGTGCTGTTGCTGCGATCAGTTTAATTCGTGGTCGAAAGCGTCTGACAGGCTCTTTAATTGGCGGCATCAAAGAAACGCAAGAGATGTTGGATTTCTGCGCTAAGAAAAAAGTGTTTTCAGACATCGAACTAATTTCAGCAGCGCAAATTAACGAAGCCTATGAAAAAACGATTAAAGGCCAAGTGAAGTACCGCTTCGTAATCGATGCCAGTACTTTTTAAGTTAAAGTAGCTTTTTGAAATTGTTGATTTTAGCTATCACAACATCGATAGATTTTTGCCAAAATTCTGTCGATTGAATATTTTCGCCTAGATGCTTTTGAATCAAATCTTCGGCGGTCATTTGGCCGGTATCACGTAAGATAGCGGTGTATGTTGGCCAGAAGTCTTTACCAAGTTGTTTTCTTCGTGCATAAATACTCAGTCCAAACAAATACCCAAAAGTGTAGGGGAAATTATAAAAGCTTTCATCGGCAAATGAGAAATGCATTTTAGTGGCCCAAAACATCTTCGTATTTTCACTTAGTGTATTACCGTACCATTTGGACCAGGCCTGATCAGTTAAATCGCTAAGTTCGCGCGGACTTAATAATTTTTCTTTTCGTAGTTTGTAAAAGTTATTTTCAAATTCAAACCGAGCAGGAATATTTAGTAGTAAGCCAACGGCTTGTTCCAGATCGCTCCAGCCGCAAGAAATTTTTTCATCATTGGTGATGGCCGCTGCCATAAGTTCTTCAGCTAATAGCGTTTCGGCAAAAATACTGGCCGTTTCAGCTAGGGTTTTTGGATAGATTAACTGATCCAAAGATAAATCACGAAGCACCCAGGAATGATAGGCGTGGCCAAGTTCATGAGCTAACGTTGTAATGTCTTTTTTCGAGCCAAGATAAGACTGAAAAACTAGGGGCGTTCGTGATTTCGCAAACCCCGTGCAATGGGCACCACTTGCCTTATTGGGAAGAACGCGGGCTTCAATCCAATTGTTTTTCTCCATCATTGATACGAATTCGCCAAACTGCGGATCTGCGTTGTTGAAGGCTTTACGAATAAGCTCAAGTGCCGTTGAAAATTCAACAGGCTTAACCATTGTCTTTGCCGGCGCAGGTGCATTTAAATCCCAAGGATCTAACTTAGCTTTCCCATGATACTTTGCCATCATCAGAACAGCTTCCTGAATGCTGCTTTTATTATTTTCTACAGCTTGCATCATCGCCAACAAAGTTTCTTTTTTGATGCGATTTTGGAATAAAGGCTCAGTCAAAAAGTTCACGTGCTGGGCGTGTGATCGCTTTGTGACTACTTGCAGGCGCCAATCAGCCAATGAATTTAAAATCGCAGCGGCCGTATCTTGATGTGCTGTCCAAGCTTCATTTATTCCCTGCCATGCTGATTTTCTCGTGGCTTCATCACCACTAAAAATCATTCCTGAAGCCTCGGCAAGACCCACACTTTTTTTAAACTAGTAGTTTCGATCTCAACTTTAATTGTGCCTGATAAAGTTGAATGTAAATTTCCCCTGGATGAAAACCCGCTGGTAGATAATGCTGCAAGCAGTGTTTCTTCTTTTTCACTAAGCAAAGTTTTTTGTCTCGAGCGTTCTTGCTGCCATAAAAATAATGATCCTTGAAGTTTTGGTTCGCTAAAAATCTGATTAAATAAAATTTCTGAGCAGTGGCATAAAAAAAGCTGAGCGGGTTTAAAAACTTGCTGGTAATTAGCTGCCAAGGCCTGCAGCTGCGAAGTTTTTCTTTTTGCGATTTCATCTTTGCTATCTGTTGATTCAATGCAACTGGTGTAAGCCGAAAGATTATAATTAAGCATTGAAGCTTCAGCATGTAAAAGTAGTATTCTCTGTCCTATCGGCACGGCGCTTTCGTTGGCTGAGTTTCCATTCGGCTGCTGCGGCAATGAAGACAATGCTTTTTTAATTTCTTCACAAATAGATAATACGCGCTGTTCATCGTTTACAAATTCCGAAGATGAAATAGATGGGTCCTCAGATTCGATATTCCACGCAGGTAATGTCATTGGCACCTCGCGGTCCACCGTAAACAAGGTTTGGAAATTACTTTTTAAGTTAAAGTAGCTTTTTCTAAGCCGCTAGCGGTTGAGCCTTCGGTAGGGTTAGAATAAAAGAAGTTTGACGGCTCTTGGGATCAATTACAATAGATCCCCCATGGCGCTCGGCAATTGCCCGGCAGATGCTTAAGCCAAGCCCAGTCCCGTGATTTACTTTTTTAGTGGTAAAAAACGGCTGAAATATTTGCTCTTGCAGCTCGGGTGAAATTTGTAGGCCACTGTCGGTCACAACGATCTGAAGATTAGCACCAGTATCGGTGACCGCTAATTTGATCCAGCGCTCGGGTAATACTTTAACGGCGTCAACGGCGTTATTAATTAAATTCAAAATAATTTGAGAAATCTCGACGGGACGGCATTGTAAACTGAAGTCCTGGCTATAACTTTCGATGCTAAGGTGAATACGGTGTTCATGAAGCTGGTCTTTGCAAAACGGCAATGTATCAGCAATTAAATCTTTCAGCTGCGCGCGTGAAGGTTCATCATGGCGTGCGTCCCTAGCAAAGGTGATCAGACCACGCGTGATTTTTTGTATTCGATCAACCGCCAAATTAAGTCTGCCAAAGTGACTTGCCAAAACTTTTTCTTGTGGAAAAAATTGCTGCAGCCCTTCGCTACTTAGTTTTATGATAGCAAGCGGATTATTAATTTCGTGAGCTAAGCCCGCCGTCATCTCAGCAAGGACTGTGATTTGCGCCGCGCGAGTCATTTTCATTTCAATTTTCGTTTGGGCGCTAACTAAGTCTAAATTGTAAAGTGAAGCTTTTCGACCTTCCAGTAAGTGGCTGGCAAGACGGGACAGGCTTAGTAAAGATTCGCGCTGAAAGGGTGTTAAAATATGTTCTTTGGTATCAAGAACACAAATGGCGCCGATATTCATTTCGTTGTCTATCGTTACTGGGGCTGCGGCGTAAAAACGAAATTTGGGATCTCCGGTCACTGCTGGATGTTCTTTAAACCTATCGTCTGTTTGGGTGTTCGGAACTTCAAGAATACCCTGTTGTAAAATGGTGTAGGCACAAAAACTAAAATCCCGTGGGGTTTCCTTTGCATCAAAGTTAAAAGTCGACTTAAACCACTGGCGGTCGCGATCAATCAAACTAATTACAGATGTTGGACAACCGCAAATTTGCGCGGCAAGTTTTGTTAATTGGTCGAAGGCCTGCTCAGCTGGCGAATCTAGGACCCGCAATTTGTAAAGTGCACTAAGCCGTTCTTTTTCATTCGTGGGAATCGGCGCTGCCATTGTTTACTTGCCTTCCGGTTTCGAACATTGACTTATATGCAAATCTTATCGGATTTAGCTTTTAAATCTTAAGCAATCTTAATATTTCATATCAATTTGAATCACTTAGAGACGAATAAAAACAGCAACATGTTTTGTTTATTTAGTAACTTAACAAGCCCTATTTTTTATTTCGACTAAAGCGCCATATTTCCCGAGCGGCAAATATGATCACAGATTTTTTCCTATAAAATATAACGATCGATAGGCTTTAATTATTCGAAGGCCTTGCGCTCCATCCGTACCCTTACCAGACAGCAATACGCCAACACTTCTCATGCCGTAATCAACACAATGCAGCCTGAAGTAAAGTCAGTGGCTGATTGGGCAAAAAAAAGTTTAGTTGCGTTGGATTGGATATTTCCTTGAACCTGGTGACGAATGAAATTAAAATCTATGCATGAACATAAATTTGCATCCGCGTTTAATTCAAGGTGGGATGGGTATTGCCGTTTCGAACTGGATCCTGGCCAAAGCGGTTTCTAAGCTTGGTTATTTGGGCGTAGTTTCAGGAACTGCAATTAATTCGGTACTCGTGCGGCGCCTTCAAGACGGAGATCCGGACGGTCATTGTCAAAGGGCAATGAAAAATTTTCCCGTTGTGGATATTTCGCAAAAAATTCTTGCCCAGTATTTTATAGAAGGTGGCAAAGCGACCGACCAACCGTACAAGCGAGCACCTTTATATAACCTCAAATCGTCGAAGTCTTTACTGCAGTTAACGATGGTCAGTAGTTTTGTTGAAGTTTTTCTTGCGAAAGAGAATCATTCCGGAAAAATTGGTCTTAATCTGTTAGAAAAAGTCGTGCTGCCAAATTTAGCCTGTCTGTATGGAGCCCTATTAGCAGATGTCGATTACGTCATTATGGGGGCTGGTATTCCGCGTGAAATTCCTGGCGCGCTAGATTTATTAAGTCAAAATAAAGAAGCCTTCTTGAAAGTTCCGGTCGCAGGTGCTGCCGCCGATGATAATTTTATAACTAGCTTTAACCCAGCTGAGATTTTGGGAGAAGAAAATTTTTTTCCGTTAAAACGGCCTTTCTTCTTTCCGATTGTTTCATCAAGTACGCTGGCTGCAAGTCTAAAAAAGAAATCTACAGGAACTGTCGATGGATTTATCGTCGAAGGACCGCTAGCCGGTGGTCACAATGCTCCGCCACGTGGACCGATGAAATTAAATGAGGTCGGTGAACCTATCTATGGTGAACGCGATAAAGTTGATCTTGAAGAAATGAAAGCCTTGGGATTACCATTTTGGATGGCGGGATATTATGCGACTGCTGAAAAAATAAAAGAAGTTCAGGCACAAGGTGCGCACGGTATTCAAGTTGGAACTTTATTCGCCTTTTGTGAAGAGTCTGGTTTTGATCAACAGCTGAAAGAAACGGTGATTAGTAAAATTTTAAGTGGTGAAAATCCAAAAGACGGCTGGGTATTCACGGACCCCGTTTCATCGCCGACAGGATTTCCATTCAAAGCCGTTCGCTTGCAAGAAACGATGTCGGAAGAAAGTGTATACCTAGCACGTAGGCGCATTTGTGACTTGGGATATTTACGTCACGCTTATAAGACGCCTGAAGGCACAGTCAGCCAACGCTGTCCTGCTGAACCCGTGACTGATTATTTAAAAAAGGGCGGGCTTGAAGCTGATACCAAAGGTCGAAAATGTTTATGCAATGCTTTGATGGCTGACATCGGCATGGCTCAGAAACAAAGTGATCAAAGTTTTGAAAAGCCATTGATCACCGCCGGAGATGATTTGAATAATTTATTAAAAATTCTAAATATCAGTCCTAACAAAAAATCTTACCGCGCTGAAGACGTTATTCGATTTTTAGAATTTCCAGTGCCCGCAGTGGCTGAGCAAAATCTATTTCACGCTGAATCACCGCTTTGATCAGTGGATAAGGCAGCAAGGGCAAATGACCATGCAACAGAAAAAGATGATGGCTTTGGGTATTAAAATGAGGGCATCAGGAAATCATTATAATCTTAAAAGTGTCTTTTTGCCTCTGTAAATGGCGCGTTTGGGGAATCCCTGACCACTGGCAATATCTTTAATAAAATAGAAGCTTTCGGCACTGGGTAACAGGTTTGCATACTTAACAAAATATGAATTCATTTAATACTTTATCTGCTATAAATGTCGGTGAAAAAAATTTCAATTACCATTCTTTAATAGCTCTTGGAAAAAACTCAGGACTGCAAGTTTCGACTTTGCCATTTAGCACGCGAATTTTGCTTGAAAACCTGTTACGACACGAAGACGGCGAAGCTGTCACAAAAGCTGATATTTTGGCCTTGCTTAATCAAGATCAGAAAAAAGAATCCACCTATGAAATTCAGTTCACACCGTCACGGGTGTTGCTGCAGGATTTTACGGGTGTACCGGTTGTCGCAGATCTAGCAGCGATGCGGGATGCGATGAAAGCCAGCGGCGGCGATGTGCAAAAAATAAATCCACTACGGCCGGTAGATTTAGTAATAGACCATTCAGTACAGATGGATTCTTGGGGGCAAAAAGATTCTGCGGCTATAAACACGAAATTCGAATTTGAAAGAAATAGCGAACGTTACAAATTTTTGAAATGGGGGCAGAAAGCTTTTAAAAGTTTTAATGTCGTTCCTCCGGCAACTGGAATTTGTCATCAAGTGAATTTAGAATATTTATCTCATGTGGCCATAGTTGGCGATTGGCAAGGTACGAAATTTATTTACCCTGATTCTTTAGTCGGTACGGATTCACACACCACCATGATCAATGGTTTAGGGGTGCTTGGGTGGGGTGTCGGCGGCATCGAGGCCGAGGCTGCTATGCTGGGTCAGCCGTGCACCATGCTAATTCCGCAAGTCGTGGGCTTCGAATTTACAGGCCAGTTGCCCGTTGGGGCCACAGCTACAGATTTAGTTCTTACAGTTACCCAAATGCTTCGCAAAAAAGGCGTTGTTGGAAAATTTGTCGAGTATTTCGGAGAAGGAGTTAAAAACTTAACTATCGCAGACCGGGCAACAGTGGCAAATATGTCTCCGGAATACGGGGCAACGATAGGAATTTTTCCGATTGATGAGCGGGTTATTGCTTATTTAAAATCGACAGGCCGAACCGAGCGGGCCCAGCGCACAGAAATTTATTTTAAAGCGCAGGGGCTATGGAAAACGGATCAAGTAAAAATAAATTATTCGGAAATCATGCAGCTTGATCTGGCAACTGTCCAGCCTTCCATGGCTGGACCTTCGCGACCACAGGATCGGGTGGCCTTAGCTGATGTGCGCTCGACTTTTCGAAATTTTTTGTTAAAGCGCTATGATCAAAGTCTGAATCAATTTTCAAAAGAAAAATTAGCAGAATGGCTGCAAATGAGCGAAAGCATGAAAGGTATTAGTTATGAGATGGAAATATTTCATCCTGATGCAGATTTGGGTGTGCTAACGGCTGCGGCTCCGGTCACGTTACCTACCGGAGAAAAATTTAATTTGGTGCATGGATCCATTGTTATTGCAGCCATTACGTCCTGTACAAATACTTCTAATCCCGCACTGATGCTTGGCGCTGCGGTGCTTGCTAGAAACGCGGTGAAAAAAGGTTTAACCAGAAAGCCATGGGTAAAGACGACTTTTGCTCCGGGATCTTTGACAGTGCGCGATTATATTGAAGCTGCGGGTTTGATGTCAGGTCTAGAATCATTGGGCTTTAATATTGCGGGTTTTGGTTGCGCTGTTTGTATTGGCAACAGTGGGCCTTTACCTAACGAGATTCAAGCCGCTATAGATGAAAAGCATATTGCAACGGCTGCCGTATTATCAGGAAATCGAAATTTCGAGGCCCGCATACATTCTTCAGTCATGACGAACTGGTTGGCGTCGCCGTTACTTGTGGTGGCTTCTGCGATTGCGGGTAATATCAATGTCAATTTAGTTTCGGATCCTTTGGGTGTCGATGGTGATAAAAAGCCAATTTATTTAAAAGATATTTGGCCTGATCCGCAAGAGGTTGCTGATTTGATTTCTAAATTTGTAACTCAGGCGCGCTTTGAAAAAGTTTACTCAGATGTTTTAACTGGAGATACCAATTGGCAACAGATTGAAATTCCAAGTGGCGATACGTATGGTTGGTCTAGTGATTCAACCTATATTCAATCACCTCCATTTCTAGATTCGAAAATAACATCCCAGAACTTAGTTATAAAAAAGGCGCGTTTGCTAGCGGTTTTTGGCGATTCGATTACAACTGATCATATTTCACCCGCAGGTTCGATTCCCGCTGATTCTCCAGCGGGATCTTATTTGTCATCAAAGGGGATAAAGGTGCACGATTTTAATTCGTATGGATCACGCCGCGGTAATCACAATGTGATGATTCGCGGCACATTTGCTAATGTGCGTATTCGAAATAAATTAATTGATCAAGAAGGCGGTTGGACAAGAATATTTCCTGCTAACCAGAAAGC
>JAYUWH010000122.1:0-11035 GCA_043753645.1 Bdellovibrionales bacterium | reverse complement strand
CGCTTTCAATCGAAGAGTCTTCGACATAAGCGTTATGATCTATGGCAATGACTGAGCGTAAATGAAATAGAAAAGAATAAAAACCAATTAACTTTTCTTTAAACCGGTCACTGAAGTTTAAACTAAAATTGTACAACAGTGGTGATCCTGCTTGAGTTTCAAAATCAGAAATGACATCCAGCACTTGCGGAACTTTTGCAAGATCGATCGTCGATCCAGAAAAAAGACTTTGCAAAAGATCTGTCATTTTTTTCTCGAAATTTTCAAACTGAATTTTTTGCGTTAGAGCTGTCTTTGTTAGCGACTGAATTCGGGGAGCTGATTTACGATACAGTTCGACGTACGGGTTTAAAGCGGCATAGGCGCTTTGTGCGAAACTGGTATCGGTAGCTTCACAGTGTTTAAAATCAGTCATTTTGTGGAAGGATAGCCCGATGATGGCGTCCGTGTAGTATTTAAATGGTGCATGCGGTAAGCTTTCTAAACGAGCCGCCTTCGGACAAGAAAATGTTAGTGATGTCGGACGTAAAATCGAGCCCGTATCCGTAGAAATAGTAATGCCCATTTTTAACAAATCTTTTTTCATCGAAGCTCCTGTGTGTGACTAAAATTTATTCAATTTCAGTATCTTTTAATCGGTTTACTTAGGGATATGGTAAAGTCCAGATCTGCTGATAGCTTTGCTAGGCCTTGCTCTGTGCTTAGGTCTTGTCTATCGCTGCAATCACGCTATTCTAGTAAAATGTACATTGATTCTCATAGTCATTGGTCTGACCCCCGATGGAATAATTCAGATGAAGAAATAAAAACCCTATTGGAAAATTCGAAATTGAAGAAAATCGATTTCTTTTTGCAGGGTGGGGTTAGCCCCACCGAATGGGTTCGGCAAAAATATCTAAAGAAATTATTTCCGGAAAATTTTGGCTTAACTTTTGGATTACATCCCTATTTTGTGGCCCAAACAGATGATGATGGCTGTGAAGATGCGCTAGACCTACTTGCGTTGGAACTACCTTCAGCTATGGCTGTCGGCGAAACAGGTTTAGATTTCAGACCCCACATCATGAAGGATTCGATGGTCCGGCAAATTGACGTTTTTGAAAATCAGATCGAATTAGCAAAAGCTTTCAAAAAACCGCTGATATTGCATGTGGTTCAAGCCCATGACAAAGCCCTGCAAGTCCTAGATATGTGGGGAGTGCCCGAGGAAAAGGGGTTGGTGCATGCCTTTAGCGGCAGTTTTGAAACAGCCAAGAAATACATTGATCGGGGATTCTTCATTTCTGTTGGAGGTGCTGTGACCTATGACAAAAATAAAAAATTGCGGGACTGCGTAGAAAAAATTCCGTTAGAATGTTTATTGCTGGAAAGTGATTGTCCTGACCAGCCGCCAGAAGGCTGGACGGGCCTAAACGAATCTACGTCGATCTGGCAAGTCGCTGAAAAGATAGCGTTAATTCGAAATCGTAGCGTTTTAGATATTTTAGAAATTTCAACAAGCAACTTTAAAAGACTATTCAGAAGGTCTTGAATCTGCTAACTCTTGACCCTATGGAAAATACAGGTGCAGAGGGCGTTCCGGTAAAAGCTTCGGCGGCTCCATTTGAAATAAAAGAAGACACGTACACACTTCACCGCCGCTTTGATCGCATGGGTCGGTTAGTGGGGGACGACATGATGAAAAAACTATTTAAAACCCATGCCATGGTCATTGGCCTTGGCGGAGTGGGCTCGTGGGCGGCAGAATCTTTAGCGCGCTCTGGAGTAGGTAAAATCACTGTTATTGATTTCGATGAAATTTGTATTACCAACGCCAATCGTCAGTTACATGCGCTTCAAGGATTAGTCGGTCAAAAAAAAGCTAATGTCATGGGCGAGCGTTTGAAGAAAATAAATCCGCAAGCGGAAATAAATATTATGCCCGTGTTCTACAATAAAGATTCATCAGCAGAAATATTAGGACAAAATCCAGATTATATTATAGATGCGATTGATAATTTAACGGCGAAAACACATTTGCTCAATGAATGTCGTAAAAATAATTTAAAAGTTATCACCAGTGGTGGTGCTTCGGCAAAAATGGATCCAACGCGAATTAAAATTACAGATCTGGCGCAGACGATTGTCGATCCGTTAGCTCACTCGGTGCGAAAGATTTTACGGCAAGATTATAATTTTCCGCGTAAAGGTAAATTTGGAATTCCTTGCGTTTTCTCGGATGAAATTCCTATGGAATCTTTTGAGCTTCATTACGATCTTGGCCAAGGCTTTAAGTGCGTCTGTCCGCAGGGTCAGAACGATCTTCATTCGTGCCTTCACCGCAGTGTGATCTACGGCAATGCCAGTTTTATTACCGGCGCTTTTGGTTTAGCTGCAGCTTCGTGGGTGGTGCGGCAAGTGACAGCTCATCACAGTGTTCAGACAGAAGAGATGGTTACATTGGGCGGAGTGAACTAATGGCTGTCTTATTATTTTTCTCGATGGCCTTGTTTATTTTTTTGGCCAGTATGACTTTAACGGCCGTCACATTTTATCATTGGTATAAAACAGCTAAAACTAACAAAGCCCTTGCTGCTAGTGAAAATGCGGGCTCAGCAAAGGCCTAATATGTATGCAAAATTGATTGCATGAATCCTAGTTGTCAGCCCACTTAATTCTAAGTAAGTTTTAGAACTTACTTTTTCAGGAGACTTATGAATATCACTCAATTTATTGATCATCACTACCGTCACTTCAATGCCGCAGCTTTAAAAGACGCAGCCGTTGGATATAAAACTTTGATGAATCAAAACGGTAAAATGTTAGTAACACTTGCAGGAGCCATGAGTTCTGCGGAACTTGGATTGTCGTTGGCCGAAATGATTCGCCAAGATAAGGTTCATGCGATTTCTTGTACGGGCGCAAATTTAGAAGAAGATGTTTATAATTTAGTGGCCCACGATCATTACGTACGAATTCCCAATTACCGTGATTTAACCCCGGAAGACGAGCAAAAGCTTCTAGAGCGTCATCTTAACCGCGTGACTGACACCTGCATACCTGAAGAAGAAGCGATTCGCCGTATTGAAAAAGCCATTCTGCAAGAATGGCAAAATGCAGAAAAAGAAGGTAAAAGTTATTTTCCCCATGAATACATGTATAAGATTTTACTAAGCGGAAAATTAAAGCAGTATTATCAAATTGATCCAAAAAATTCGTGGTTGTTAGCGGCTGCGGAAAAAAATCTGCCAATTATAGTTCCGGGCTGGGAAGATTCAACGACCGGAAATATTTTTGCCAGTCATTGTATCAAGGGAGATATTAAAAGCACCCGCACTGTTAAATCAGGAATCGATTACATGATTTACTGGGCTGAATGGTATATGGCGACAGCGACTAAAAATAAAGTTGGATTTTTTCAAATTGGTGGCGGCATCGCCGGCGATTTCCCAATTTGTGTAGTGCCGATGCTGTCACAGGACTTAGGACACAAAGAAGTTCCACTCTGGAGTTACTTCTGTCAAATTTCTGACTCAACAACATCGTACGGATCTTATTCGGGCGCTGTTCCAAACGAGAAAATCACTTGGGGTAAATTAGCGATTGATACGCCAAAATTCATCGTTGAAAGTGATGCTTCGATTGTGGCTCCGCTGATGTTTTACTATATCTTAGGAATGTAATTTCGATGACGAACCCGCGGGTAACGTCATTATGGATTTATCCGGTTAAATCCTGCCGCGGAATCAAAGTGCAGCAACTAGAATTCACTTCCACTGGCATAAAGTATGATCGTCAGTGGATGATTATTGATGAAAAGAATGAATTTCTAACATTAAGATCAGAACCCAGACTTGCATTAATAAAAACTGTAATCGACTTAACAAATCTGGTCTTAAGCTTTGATCCACATACATTCAAAATAAATCTTTCGGCTGAATGCAAAAAAATAGCAACCGTCAAAGTTTGGGAAGATGGATTCAGTGCGGGCATTGAATCCGATGCCATAAACTCAGCATTAACTGAATTTTTGGGAAAGGCAGTAAGGCTTGTCAGATACCAAAGCGAAAGCTTTCGTGATTTAGCACTAGCTTCAACTGCGCTGGTTAAACAAGTTATGTTCGCTGATTCAAGACCTGTGCTGTTAGTTAATGAAAGCTCACTGCAAGATTTAAATTTGAAGTTAGCTGCACTGCGCTTGCCACCCGCACAAATCGAACGCTTTCGCCCAAACATTATGATAGATGGCATAGCTGCATTTGACGAAGACAGATTTTTAGAAATGAAAATTAACGAGATAGATTTCTTAAATCCTAAATTATGTTCGCGCTGTGCGATAATAACTAAGGACATAGAAACCGGCGAAATTGTATCGAAAGAAACTTTAGTTGTGCTGTCAAAGTACCGCAAATTTAATGAAAATAAAGTGATGTTTGGCGTGTATTGGACGCCAGACACATCTGGCGTACTGAATGTACAGGATTTACTGAGTTATCGCACTTTTTAATTTCTAAAAATCTAATCCCCAGCGGTCATTGACGAAATAGTTTGAATTTCCCCAGATGTCGTCGCGATGCGGTTTTTTGAAATGGATTTTAGGTCGTCGGCATAGGGTTGGCCGTTGACAAACAAAATGCGTTTTATTTTATTTTCAGTAGTTTTAACAAAAGTTAAAACATAGGTTCCATTTTTAGAAATGAAAACCGCTGAAACACGAGTTAAATTGTATTTAGCTAAATCGGCTTCTACTTTTTTCAAATCGGCATTGCCAATTTCTGAAAAATCTGCGGAGTCTTCAATTGAGGCGAACTGCACACGCGTAGCACCCGAAATTTTTAACTTGCTAAGAATACCTTCGACTTTTCTTTCGGTTAATGAAAGATACACAAGCCCAAATATTATTACTAAAGAAAATATAAACTTTTTCATTCCATTGGAGGCTCTTACAAAGATTGAGCCATGGTTGAAAGTTATAAGATGGTTTTGGTCTGCTTTAGAGTGGCTAACATAGATACAGCTGCCTAAAATCGACTTATCTGATTGCCTCTCCGGGTTGTGGAACTTAGGGACATCGGCGGCAGAATTTTCTGTCTTAAATTGCGATGACTTCGTTGATTTCAGGAAAGACTTGTTTAAAGCGGACTTCAATTCCATCTTTTAAAGTGGCCTGGGAAGATGGACAGCCGGCACAGGCTCCGCGCATGTGAATATAAAGATTATTATTCTCATATTTAGCAAAAACAATGTCACCGCCATCTAATGCGACCACCGGTTTAATTTCATTTTGCAAAAGCTGTTTCATTTTTTTTACAATTTCAGAGTCGTTTTCAGATTCATCATTGGCAGCTTCGAAATCAATCAGGACCGGTAATCCACTTTCGATATGTTCACCTAAAAGACCAGCCAGCGGAGCCGCCAGAATTTCCCACTCGACCCAGTCTTGTTTCGTGATCGTTAAAAAATCTTCCCCGATAAAAACCGACGCAGTCCAAGGAAAGCCAAAAACTTTAGCAGCAAGTGGAGATCGCTCGGATGAAGCCACATCAGGAAAATCAGCGCTGATGTCGCTAATCTTTTGGTGAAAGTTAAATTTCATTGTAGCGGGATTCGGAGTGGTCTCAAAAGTGACGTTCATGATGATGTTTCTAGCATGTGTGTTAGGGAAGTCAATTTTTACCTTTTTCAGACGACAAAGCCTTGATAACGCTGGTATTTTTGCATAGCTTCAAGCTGTTAAATCACAGGAGAAAACATGACCCCACGAGTACGCGAAATATTAAGTTGGTACGGAGCTGAAAACATTGGTGTGTTAACGAATTTAGCACGCCTGATGAACACCGGAAAATTAAAAGGCACTGGAAAAATGGTGATCTTACCTGTCGATCAAGGTTTTGAACATGGACCCGCGCGAAGTTTTGCAAAAAATCCGGATGGCTATGATCCTTCTTACCACTTTGATTTAGCGATTGAATCTGGTTGCAATGCCTATGCAGCTCCGCTTGGCGCCTTAGAAGCTTGTGCGCGCGACTATGCAGGTGAAATTCCATTAATTTTAAAAATAAATAATTCAGATGTTTTGTACGGCTCAAAATCTCCGATCTCGGCCTTAACATCTTCCGTGGATGATGCTTTACGCTTGGGTTGTGCAGCAATTGGTTTTACAATTTATCCGGGATCGTCACACCGAAAACAAATGTATGAAGAAATCGCGGTGGCCTCGCGGGAAGCAAAAAAAGCAGGCCTTGCGGTGATCATCTGGGCTTATGCGCGTGGTGACGGGCTTTCAAAAGAGGGCGAAACAGGAATGGATGTCATTGCGTATTCTGCGCACGTGGCAGCCCAGTTGGGTGCAAACATCATCAAAGTGAAACCGCCAACGGCGCATTTAGAACAAGCTGAAGCGAAAAAAGTTTACGAAACACAGGGAATAAAAATCACTCAGTTATCTGATCGCATTCGGCACGTGGTGCAGTCGTGCTTTAATGGCAAACGCATCGTGATTTTTTCGGGCGGAGAAGCCAAGGGTACGGCAGAATTACTTGAAGAAGTAAAACAGTTGGCGCAAGGCGGAGCTTTCGGCAGCATTATGGGTCGAAATGCTTTTCAACGTCCAAAGAAAGAAGCTATCGAATTGTTAGGTCAAGTGATGGAAGCGTTTGCTGGTAAAAAATTATGAGTTCACAAATAGATCCAAATGATAATCCGATTAAAGCGGAAAAAAGAAAAAAGTTGCATGCTCTGCGTGAAAAAGGAATTAATCCCTATCCCTATTCTTATAATGTGACAGCAAAGATTGATAATTTAATTCACGATTTTTCATCGCTTGCGGCAGGAGAAAAAAAGACAGAGGCAAAATTTTCTATCGCCGGTCGCTTAATGACTTTACGAATGATGGGTAAGGCTAGTTTTTTCAATATTCAAGACACGACTGGCAGTCTTCAGTGCTACGTAAAAACAGAAGAGCTTCAGGAAAAAGATAAAATTAGTTTTGATTTAATAGACCTAGGCGATATCGTTGGCCTTGAAGGCTATATGTTTAAATCGCAAAAAGGCGAATTAAGTCTTTACGTTCAGCGTTTTCAAATTCTAACAAAAACGCTTGAACCGTTACCAGAAAAATTCCACGGCATACAAGATATTGAAATTAAATACCGTCATCGTCACTTGGATTTAATTTCTGACATGGATTCTAGGAAAGTTTTTGTAACCCGTGGTAAAATTATCAAAGCCATTAAAAAGTTTTTAGATGACCGTGGTTTTATGGAAGTTGAAACGCCCGTGTTGCAACCGATTTACGGTGGTGCGGCCGCCAGCCCTTTTACCACTCATCACAATGCTTTGGACATGAAGCTTTACATGAAAATCTCGCCTGAGCTTTACTTAAAACGCCTGATCGTGGGCGGTTTCGATAAAGTATATGAAGTCGGGAAAAATTTCCGCAACGAAGGAATTGATCGGTCTCATAATCCTGAATTCACCATGTTAGAATTTTATGAAGCCTACACGGATTACAATTACCAAATGACACAGTTTGAAGAGCTGGTTTCAAGCGTGTGCAAGGAAATCACGGGCTCGATGAAGGTTATTTATCAAGAAAAAGAAGTTGATTTCACACCGCCGTGGCGTCGCCTTACGGTGATGGATGGCATCAAGCAGTATGCTAGCATAGATCCTGAAAATGAAGCGGCCCTTGGTGATTATCTGAAAAAGAATTCTGATAAACCTGTTAAATTAGAGAATTTAACTAAAGGCGAAAAGCAGATGAAAGTATTTGAAGTGGCCGCCGAGCCACACCTGTGGCAGCCCACATTTGTCATGGATCATCCGGTCGAGATTTCTCCGCTAACTAAAATTCACCGTGGTAATAATAAGTTGGTCGAGCGTTTTGAGCCCTTTGCGGCGTGCATGGAAATAGGTAATTCATATTCTGAGTTAAACGATCCTGAAGAGCAGCGGGCGCGGCTAAAAGATCAAGAATCTAGACGGGGTGTTGACGATGAAGCTCATCCTATGGATGAAGATTTTCTACACGCCATCGAAACTGGCATGCCACCAACCGGCGGCGTGGGTATCGGAATCGAGCGCGTGGTGATGATTTTTACAAATCAATCTAGCATTCGTGATATTATTTTCTTTCCAACGATGAAGATCAATCGCTAGATGAAGTTTAATATTGCTAAAATAGCTGTAGTTTTTGTGGTACTGACGGGGCTAATGGGGTGTCAGCAGGCGCCGACCAAAGCCCTTGAGCAGACGACCAATATCTTTGCCGAAGAAACGGTATTGGTTGATACCCGGAATTCATTTTTGTACGCGTCATCACATTTGCAGGGTAGTTTAAATCTTGTAACAGATGATTTTCTAATTAAAAAAAATTTAAAGGTACGACAATATTTGATCGACCCAGATTTATCCCAGACCATTGAACGTCTTGCTAGACGCGGCATTCACCCGAGTAAAAAAGTCGTGCTACTTGGCGAAACTAAAAACTCAGTTGAAAACTTAAAGTGGGCCTGGCTTTTGAAGCTTCTTGGTGTTGATAAAATTCAAATGATTTCACAGGGTGAGTTTCGTAAGAGTCATCCGAACGCACGTTATCAAGATCCAGATCGTGCAGAGCCCTGGATTCTTGATTTAAGTCCAGAACTGCAACAAGAATTTATTTTAAACAAGGCGCCGGACTGTTTTGTATTGTGGTCAGCAAAAAAATGTAATTCCTAAAAAGTTTAAAGTAACGAAGCTGTCGCGATTTAAACTAGTCGATCAAGTCAGGTTCAATAAAAAGCCAACGCACTTCTGGAAACTCAGCTTTTATTTTTTTCTCAAGATTATTTATTAAATTAATAAGCTCCGAACAATCCGTGATTTTGCCAGGATGAAGTTTCATGGCGATCATGACCTCGCTTGGCCCCGTCACCAGTGTTAGCAGTGTTAGAACATGCAGTTCAGAGTTTAAAGAATTTAAATACGGCGTGATAAAATTTTTGTAATTCGTAGCTGATCTTTCGCCAAGCAGCAAAGATTTTACTTCTCGTGCAAGAATGCCGGCGACCGCGACAAGAATTGCTCCGATAAAGATCGACCCAAGCGCATCCCATATCGGATTCTCGGTGACAATAGCGATCAATAAAAACAAGGCGGCGACGGAAAGGCCAATAACTGCAGCTAAATCTTCAATAAATATGACAATTAATTCTGAAGCTGTGCTTTCTCGGAACCATAGCCACAAATTGGCCTGTTTATTTTGTTTACGAACCTCTTTTAAGCAAGCCCAAAAGGATCCGACTTCAATAAAAATAGAGACAACAAGAATTGAAAAACCAACCCATGGGTATTTTAAATTGTAAACAGGGCTCAGTAACTTGTGCACACCTTCGTAGATAGCAAAAACTCCACCCATTGAAAAAAGTAATAGGGCCACCATGAACGACCAAAAGAAACTTTCTCGGCCGTAGCCTAGGGGGTGCAGTTCGTCAGGGGCTTTTTTTGATTGTTTTGATCCAATTAGTAAAAAAATCTGGTTCGTACAATCAGCAAGTGAATGAATGGCTTCGGCTAGTAAAGACGCACTACGTGTGAAAAAAGCTCCAGCTAATTTCGAAATCGCAATTGCTAAATTTGCACAAAGAGCTATGAATATGACCTTATTTGATCCTGCTGACGACATTGTAGTTATTTAACTTTTTACTAAAAACTTCGGCGCAAGTTAAATTTTGATTGGTAAGGCACTGGCATAAATAAAGTCATGCGTGCTTGACCATCAAAGTAAACGCTCCATGTTGAAGGGCTTAAGGTTGCTCGGCAAAAATGAATGCCGTCTTCAGACACGGTTTGTTTTGTTTCACGAAGGTAAATGTCGTTACCATAATAATCCACGAAGGACGACGCTGATGTTTGCAAATGAGCACCATCGGCATACAAGCAATCCACGGTTAAAGTGGTCTCGTTAGGTGAAAAATAAAAGCTTAGTTGAAACTGCACATCACGACCCCAGATTGTGTTCTCCGCAACCCACGATCCAAAAAAATTATCGTGAGCCCAAAGGGTTTGACTGCTTAAAAGCGTAAAAAGTACTAAAGTTAAGAAAGGGCGTTTCATAAAGCCTCCGTAGGTAACAAGGCTAGTTAGACTTGGCTGTTGATGTCAATTCTTTCATTGCTGAAAAAAATTAACCAACATTGGTGTCCATTTTGAAAAGTATAGAATACATCGCTTTAAGCATTTCTGGATCGAAGCGGGCTCCGAGTTTATTTTTTATCATGTTTAAGGCTTCAGTTGGCTTCATCGGAACATTATAAGAGCGCTGCGTTGTCATCGCGTCATAAGTGTCTGTTAAGGCTACAATACGGGCAAACGGATGAATTTCTTGTCCCGAAATATCTTGTGGATATCCGCCACCAGACCATGATTCATGATGTTCATAGCACGCAGCTTTTACGGCATCTGAAATTCCGTTATGTTCGTTTAATATTTTTAAGCCATATTGAGGATGCATTCGCATCTGCACCCATTCGTTTTCATCTAAAGGTCCTTTTTTACATAAAATTTCAATCGATACATTTCTTTTGCCAACATCATGAAACAAAGAAGCTACACCTAGCTCGGCTAAATCTGCTTTATTAAAACCTAGTGCTTGGCCTAATCCTAAAGAATAAATACTGACATCAAAAGAGTGATTATAAGTGTAAAAGTCATGGCCCGATAAACTAATTAAATTTCCAATCGAGCCTGGAGCAATATCCATAAACCGTAGCAGTTCATGAACAATTGGCTTTGCTTCTTCTAAGGCGACTCCGACATCAGGATTTTCAAATAGGTCTTCTAAAATTGCGATCGAACTTTCGCGCAAGATGACAGCTTTTTGATCGTTGGTAATGAATGCAGAATTCATCGCATTTTTTATATAATCGCGGTACTGCTGCTTGTTGTCGTTCGTAACGAAAAATGATTCACCAGAATCTTTGTTATGAAGCGCTTCAACTTTTTCTGATTTAAGCGCATCACCCTGCCGAAGGTAGTTGATTATTTTTCCATCAATTAAAATAAAAATATCAAA
>JAYUWH010000121.1:0-3664 GCA_043753645.1 Bdellovibrionales bacterium | reverse complement strand
AAGGGGTCTAAGAAGAGTTCTACCTAATTAAATCTAAAGCCGTTAGTACACGGTACCGGAGGTCTTATGAAACTGTTTATAATAGCTTTGTCTACATTTTGTTCTTTGTCTGTGTATGCTGTTGAATGCTCGTTTGCGCTTTCCAAATCTGGTAAGACTCTCAATGTCCCTGGAATTGGAAATGCAATTTCACGAGTTTTTTCGTATGATGACACATATGGTTTTTGTGAATTAAAAACTGATAACTCGAATAATTGCGAGCTTGCAGCAAAACGAATTAGTATATTGAGCATAAAAACAAAGCGCGGAGTTCAGACAAAAGTGAAAATTAGTCCAGTGGAAGGAAACTCGAATTCAGCTAGCATAATGGGACCCGGAAAACTTGAAGCCGTGCTGAACGAAGTTGACGTCATCTGTAACAATTAAACTCCGTGAAATATGCATTATAGGCATAAGACTATATCTACTATGTATTTTATGTTTTTTCCAAAAAGGTTTATAAATCTTTATCAATAACCTAAAAGGGGGAAACATGAAAAACTTGTGCCTAGCGATTTTAACTTTTCTATCAGCAACCCAATCTGTTCTGGCCGCCGGCCCAAAGTTTCCGTATCATAGCGCCGCCATCAATTATTTAGCCGGATATTTGCAAGTACCTGCGAGTCAGATTGATAACGGTGACTTTATGCTGAACTCTACACCTTACGACAAAATTCAAGAAGTGTCTGGATGGTACGTAAAGAATAACGAAGAGTACAATTGCGAGTTTTTAGTCGATCGCAACTCCCATCATGTTGAAAAAATGAATTGCGAAAAGCGTTAGTAAAAAAATATTTTATAATTCACAAAAAGATAAAGAATTCAGTCTACCTGATCTCTTGATTGCAATCTAAAGATCTGCACTAGAAGAATTTAACAAATTTGGAGAATTTTATGAAATTTAAATTTATCTTTGCGCTTGTCTTAATGAGCAGTTTGGCCCACGCAAAAATGACGACGTGTGCAGAAACCAAAGACTCAGTTAAAAATAATTCTTACGGCAGAATTTTAACTTTAGAAGTTTCCTCTAACAAAAAAGAAATTAAAGTTAGCTCGGCTGCAACAACTGGTTATAAAGCTGTAAGCGAAGTTGTTAAACGAGATGACTCAGATACATCTAACGATCAAAACGATAATTTAGACGAAGACTACAATCGTAAGCTTGAGGCACGATTCACGGGCTCAGATAATTTAACATCGACTGACACGGGCACTTGTCTATTTGTTAGTAAAAGTGTTTTGTCTGGAAAAGCTGGGCAAATACGTAAGCGATCCATCAGTCCTATTTGCTAGGTATTGATTTGATGCCCATAATGATGTCGGCTAGGTGTTCAATGTCTTCAGCTAAATTCGACTTCGGTAACTGTTCAAATAAATATTTCATAGCATCGTAAGTTTTTACGCCATTTATTTTCGCTGTACATAGCAGACTATAAAACATGGCGCTGGCATCAGCACCAGCTTCTGTATCACTGAACATCCAGTTATTGCGACCAATAGCAAATTTTCTAATCGCACGCTCTACAAAACCGTTATCCATCTCTAAGCGTGGATCTTTTAAATATCCGATTAGATTTTCATATTCGTTTTGAAAATATTTAAATGCTTTGCCGATTTTACTTTTTGGCGGAACCTTTTTTATATTGCTATCTACCCATAACTTGAACTCATCCCAGATCGGAACGTGCTTTTGCAATCTTTGTTTTTGTTTTTCATCTAAATCGAGTCTTTTAAACTCTTCCTCTAAATCATATAACTTCTGATAATATTTCAAACCAACTTCGGCTAATGTTTTGCCAGACTTAGCACCCTCTGTGTTTGCTTGTTCAAAATATCTTCTGCCGTGCATGTTGCAGCCAATGCGGATTATACCGTTTTTATTTTCTAAAATATTATAACTTGCATAACCATCGACTTGCAAATAGCCCGCAAACTCTTGAAATAATTTTTTTGCAACTTCTGCTGACCTTGATGGATCATAATCAAATAATATTATTTTATTTTTCGCGTGCGGCGTTGATCTGACCCACATCCAAGATTTTGATTCAGCTTTTTTGCCGGTTTCTTTTAATACTTGAGTGTACGTCTCATCGCAACTGACATAAAAACTTTGCTGTAAACGATCGCATAAAATATTATACACTGACCTGGCAGCTTCAGCATGCGCAATCACCCAGCGGCTTTGAGTTTGTCGTGGTAAAACAACACCAATCTCGTTAAACATTTCTTCGATCCGGTAGAGCGGCATTCCATAGGCATATTTTTTTGTTACAATACTTGCCACAAGTTCCGGCGTTGCAAATGATCTTGGAATGATACTTGGCACAGGCGGTGCTGTTTTTTCATAATCACCAGCATCCACACCATATTTTGCACGATGGTATTCAATCACTTTAACACGTGCTGGTTCAAAACTTAATTTTTCTGATATCTCGTAACCAATAATTTTAAGTGGCGTCGTACCATCTTCCGCAAACTGTTCTGCCACGGGCAATTCAACAATAATCACTTCGCGGTCTAACTCTTTTGGCAGTGGCTTTCTGTGACCGCGTTTTTTTGTATGCTCGCTGACCGTGATCTTGTCATCTGAAGTAGGCTCTGGTTGCTTTGAAAAAAATTCGACCTCGTTAAAAACCATCTGCTCATCTGATTCCCAACGCTCTGATTTGACCCCGAACTTGGACCGCTTGAGCTCAGCTAACATCTCGTGAAGTCGTTCTACTTCCTCAGCGTAGTGTTTTATTTTTTGCTGATCGTTTTTTGCACTTATTTTTAAACTTTGTATTTCAATCTTTAAATCTTCAGTTTCAGAAAAAAATATTTCAACTTGTGACATCTGCTTTTCATATTGAATAAAATTATTTTTTATTCAATTAAATAATTTTAACTGACGCGCTCATAATTTAATTCAGCAAATGGTTTTACTTTAAATATATCATAACCATCTAAAAGCCATGATAACTGCTCCGGCGTAATCGTAACTACTACATCTAGTGATTTCTTCGGCCACGGAAACTTATCCTGCTCTAAGCGCTTCTGCCACATGCAAAAACCACTGCGATCAAAATATAAAATCTTAATCACTGATCTTGTTTTACCGCTAAACACAAATAAATGGGGCTCCATTAGATTTCCCATTTGCGCTTGTTCAATAATTTGGCTTAAACCGTTAATCGCTTTACGCATATCCACATAATCTCTGTGGATAAATACTTTTTTAAATTGTTTTGGCGATTTCACATTAAACCTCGAATAACGTTTGTAATGATTTCTGCAACCCAACGACTATCTGGTAATTTTTTCGTTTGTGGATAACTTTTTATTTCAAAATCAGTCGCGGGAGATACAGTGATCGGCAAAAATGGTGATTTCGTGTTATTTAAAATAATATTCGATGGTGGTAAATTCAAAACCCTGTGCCGCCATTTGTAGTAATTAGATGGCGCAAGCTTATTCGCATTGCAATAAGCTTGGATTCCTTCAGGGTATTTTTTTGATTGCTCTAGATGGTTGCGCCAGTATTCTATTTTGTCTTGGTTTAGTTCTTTCACGCTGACTCCTTTTTGTTAAAGTCAGTTTGCCTATGTTTTTATGCGCGCTCAAACAGGGCTGATGGATCGCTTAC
>JAYUWH010000120.1:0-32862 GCA_043753645.1 Bdellovibrionales bacterium | reverse complement strand
GAAGAAAAAAAATGATAAGTAGTGAGGTTAAGACCCAAGAATAACCCTGGTTTTAGGTTGTCCCTTTGGGCTTAGGTGCATTTGTGTGATGGAGTTTCAAAGTTGATTGCGAATAAATGGCATAATCATTTCAAATAATTTAATCATGACTTTTTTTTGTGTTGGAATCGGTTGCAGTTGAAATTCAGGATTTTTTTCCTCTCCGTTTAGGCCAACCAAAGTCGAATGACTGCGAAATACTTCGATAATCGCGGCCAGTTGGACTGACAACTTATCATTGCAATTGCCTTTAATAATAATTCCAACTTCGCGATTTTTTATTGCCGAACGCGGGTCAAAATTGTAAGTACCTACAAAAAGATCTTTATGATCGATAATAAACGTTTTCGCATGAATTGTGTTAGGCCCATTGTATTCAAAAATTTCTAATCCCATTTTTATTAAAGCGGCGCGGTTATCGCGATAACCCGCTTGGGCTTCGGCGTTGTCCGTAGAAAATAATGAATTTGTTAGAATTCGAACACGCACACCGTGGTCAATGAGCTCTTGAAATTTAGCTTTGTATTCGGCACGTAGAATTAAATACGGTGACACAATATTAACATCTGATTTTGCTGACATCAGCAATTCAAAGATAGGCTCATTCATTTGACCATTATTTGAGTGCACTAATTCGCTTGCATTTTGCGAAATAAAAAAAACATTTTGAGTGTCTTCAATATTTACGAACCAGTCTGTCCCTGTCTGATTGCGAATGTGACTGCCGTTATTTTCGGAAACGACACTTTCAGTTGATTGACGAATACGCTCAAGCTCGCTGGTAATGGTCATTCGTACTTTTGCAAGCTGCTGTAAGCACATGACTTGATCTTCTTTTCTGTTACAATTGGTTTCAGCTAAATTATCTTCAGAATACTTTTCTGATCTTGGATCGTGAACTAAGCCGCTGTTCCAGACTTCCATGAAATTTGCGCGTGCAGCAGAAGCCGTTGCACCATTCACTAGGATATCTAAATCAGTAAAGTTGCGATGGCCACCGAAACCAAAATAGCGATCGCCAATATTACGACCGCCGGTCAATAAATTAACTCCGTCCGTAATTAGCATTTTCGCATGATCGCGGTGAAAGATGTCCATAAAATTAAAATGGAAAGGATTGTAGCTGCGAATTTCAAGCTTTTGTTTTCCTTCGGTATCTTTTCCCTGCATCAATAACGCAGTAAATAACGCTTTTGGAACTTTACTAGAGGCCGCATCAAGAATCACTTTGACCTCAACCCCGCGCTGGGCCGCCTGAACTAGAAGCGACATTGCAGCCAAGGATTGCTCGTCATTCCAAACTGAAAAGTATTCAAAAAGAATTTCTTTTTTTGCCTGTTGGATAAAGTCCACGCGCACTTGCAAGGCTTGTTGATCAAGTTCAATAAACCGAACTTTTTCAGCAAAAACGGTCGGCGCCATTAAAAGACCTAGCATTACGATTTTGAAGATGTATTTCATCTTGGGGCTTCCTATCTTGGGTTGTAGACCTTTAAGAACTTCCAATTCTGTGCCCACTCCTGTGCAAATAGGTTTTTCTTAACAATTTTTCGTGTCATTTCCTTTGACATATCGCTTTATTAGCAGCGCGAAAGTGTCACCGATCCGGTTCTGCGGATGAAATTGTTAACCGATCTTTAGAAACGCTAGGGATAAAAAAAATTAATAACCTGTGCCTCAAAGTGAGACTATGTATTTGTTCAAGCAGAACTTTTCCACTGATCAGAATTTTTAGCAAAGGACATGGCATATGAAGTATTTAAAAAGTAATAAGACAATCTATTTAGCAATCTCTATTCTATTTCTTTTACTTAGCTGCGCTTCTGAAAATAAAAATACCGCGCGCGGTGCAGCTATTGGCGCCGGTGCGGGAGCCCTTGCTGGTGCTATCATGGGTAACCAAAGTGGCAGTCGTGAAAAAGGCGCTGTCATTGGAGGAGCTTTTGGTGGAGCCATCGGAAGTGTTATTGGTAATCGCATGGACAAACAAGCCAAAGAACTTGAGCGCGTTGCTGAAACAAAACGAACTGCAGAAGGTTTAATCACCAAATTAAAAAGTGATATCTTGTTTGATACTGGAAAAGCCGAAGTAAAAGACGACGCAAAAGACAACCTCAAAGAAATTGCTGAAATTATGCATAAGTACCCAGAAAATGTACTTACCATTAAAGGTTATACGGATGCAGTTGGTAGCGATCAAGCCAACGAGATCTTATCAACACATTGAGCTGCTGCAGTCAAAGAAGTCTTAGTGGAAAATAATTTACCGACAACCACAATAACTGCTCTTGGACTAGGTGAAGCTGCGCCAATTGCCGATAATAAAACCGAGCTTGGTCGTAAGAAAAATCGCCGCGCTGAAATCGAAGTCACTGCTGACGAATCCAAAGCACCTAGATAAATCCACTTGGTTTGTATTTGACTTACAACTTGCTAGTTTCTGCTGGAGATTTAAAATCAATTAAAAATTTTTTCCTGACCGTCGAGAATATTTTTGAAAGTCCAGGAAAACAATACGATAAGTAATAAGACCTTTGGAAAGTGCATACACTTACCAAAGGTCTCAAAATCAGGACTAAAGTTTGGCTTCCGTTTGCTAATCTGCAGATCATTGTCTTCACGACGAAAATCAAGCACTATTCAGGTACGACGAACTAATTTTTAACAGACGGAGCTTTTGCATGAATGTAAGTCAATTTTCGACAGCTATTTTTACACTTCTTATTTCAACAGTAGTCTTGGCAAAGCCTGTAAAATTTGTGGCCCAAGATTCTCCACCCTTTAATTTTTTAGATGGCAAAACTGTTAAGGGTGCTTCTTATGAAATCATGACAAAAGTTTGCGAAAAATTGAAGTGGACTTGTGAAATGGAAATTATTCCACAAAAACGTGGTTTAGCTATGGCTGAAGCTGGTGAAGTTGACGGCGTTTGGGGACTCATCCAAATTGCTGAACGTGAAAAATATTTGACGCATTCAGCGACGACTTGGACTTCTAACTTAAGCTACATGGGAATTTCTGGTGTTACGGCTCCGGTAAAATCTTCCGACGATCTAAAAGGCTTTACAGTCGCTGGGGTGCGAGCATCAGCCTCATATAAAAAGGCTGAAGAACTAAAAGAAAAAATCAAAGACCTTAAGTTAGTTGAAGTTAATAATTACATCGATGCATATAAAGCTTTATTTGAAAACTCCTATGGCCCCAAAGGGGTTGTAGTATCTTCGGATGATGTTGGGTTCTATATTGCCAAGCAGAAAAATTTTACTAAACTGACAACCATCTTTGCTGCTGAAAAAGTACAATATAAAGTCGGTTTTTCAAAAAAGTCAGATCCCAAACTTGTTGCTGATTTTAACAAAACTGTTGATGACATGAGAAACTCCGGCGAATTGAAAACGATTTTAGCACCTTTTGGAATGCATCAGTAATTTATTCCGTTTCAATAAAAAAAATAAAAAACAGGTGTCTTAAAAGACACCTGTTTTTTTGGAAAAATCATCCTACAAAACAAACAGATTTTGACACCGGATTACAGTAGATAATTGCTTACTCGTTAAATAATTTTTTAATGGCTTAAGCCAAGCTTGCTTTTCTAACCACTCGCTAATTACGGAAGCCTTAAAATAAATTGTGGCTCCCGCCAGCCCCACCCCAGCAATCGTAATCCAAAATGTAACACCATGCTGACTTGGATTTAGCAAAGCCGCCGTTGCTGCAAAGGTCGCAATCACTATGTAACGGACTTCATTGATACGGCGAAAAATAAACTTAGTTAATGGCGTGGCTTCTTCATCAATCATGGCTAGATGTTCACTCCAAGTAAAAATGGCTGAAGTTGTAACAAAAGACATTAGCAGCGGCATAGTTAAGTAATGAAGCTCGATCCCCTTGTTGATAATATGATCGATCGACATAAGTGGTATACGACCCGCTGTTACTATCGTTGCTAAAGTTAAATTTCCCAAGAAACGAACGGCGATTTCTTTCATATCCGTTGGATTTTTGTAATCACTTTTGATAACATTACGAAAGAAATTCTGCATGGGCCTGGTTGCTAAAGACCAGGCATCTTTATTAAGCCCGAATACTAAAGCTAAGCCGATGGTATAAATGGCGCTACTTGTTCTTTCGAAATGGGACAAGTTTGTGTTATGAATCTACACCAAGATTTCTCTGGAAGTTGTGTAGGTTAAAATTAAAACGCCAATTTTATCATTGTTGATAGCTGTAATGGCTGATGATGAATAACTTTTTATTAACTTAAAAAAGGGACTTTCTAGTTTGGCTAATTTGGGTGATAAAATATCAGTAGAATCTAAACTTTCTAACGGAACCAAGGTAATCTTGTCTTGGTTGATGCTCGAACCAATAATAACTTGCTGCTGCAAATCAACATTATCTGTAGTTAAAATGACAGTTGAGTTTGCCAGCTTTGTTTTTTCGACAACAATTCTACTTATATCTGAATTTGAAATTTCAGCGCCATCTGTTGGTAAAAAATCAACATCGATTTGAATTAGCGCTGGATTTGATCCCTGACCTTGGCCAATTTCAAAATGGTCAGCAGCAAAAGCGGAAAGTGCAAAAACAAATGACAATGTGACAATGCCTGCGCGCAAAGTTTGTAAAAAAAATGTTAAATATAGGACGTAGGATATTTGAAGAATCATACGATTAGTAAAAGCAATCATTAAGCCATCAATGAGGGCGAATTTATTCCTTTTCCCAAAAAGCCAAGTCAGTGTTCATTTTTTGACAACTCAGTAATAAATTTCTTCATTACTTTCATAATAGCTTCTGTAAACCCGCTTGCATTGAACAAAAAAATTGTGCTGCAAGTAAAAAATGAGCTACTTACTTTGAGTGTTCTAAGTTTTTTGATAGTTGCTGCAGCTGAGATCTGAGCAAACTAAAATCTTTTTGATTCATTGCTAGCTGACAAAACATAGTGTCCGGAATTTTTACTGCTTTTTTCTGCAGTGTCTTGCCAGCGCTTGTTAATTGAATTTTTACAACTCTTTCGTCTTTATCTTGCCGATATTTTTTTACCAATGATTTCTGCTCCAACTTTTTTAACAAGGGTGATAAAGTTCCCGAATCTAACAGCAAATGCGAACCTATTTCATTAACTGAAAGCCCGTCATTTTGCCATAGCACCAACATGACTAAATACTGGGGATACGTAATTCCAAGATCTAATAAAAGTGGGTTGTAGGCCTGCACTATCAGGCGGGCTGCAGAATATAAGGCAAAGCACAACTGTTGGTCCAGCTGAAGTGGATTACTGTCCCGTAATTGCGGCCCATTCACTTTCTTTACAATTTTGGTAGCGCCGGGTTGTCTCATCATTACAGCATATCAGAGCGTACTAATTTTTGCAATCGAAGAAGACTTCAACAAATTAAGTTTGTATACAATTTAATTGTGTGCAATTATAATGGGAATCTTAAAAGGTATCCATTAACACATAAAGGAGTTTCTATGAATAACATTGAAAAAGTATTTTACACCGCCACGGCTTCAGCCTCAGGGGGGCGCGATGGATTAGCTAAGACTTCTGACGGCAGTCTCGAAGTTCGCTTAGTGACGCCTACAGAACTCGGCGGAGCCGGTGGCTCAGGCACAAATCCAGAACAGCTTTTTGCAGCTGGATATTCAGCTTGTTTTCTAGGAGCCCTAAAATTTGTGGCCATGAAAGAAAAAATTAAACTACCAGACACCACAAATGTTCAAGGCCATGTCGGCATCGGCCCAATTCCAACTGGTTTTGGAATTGAAACCGAGCTTAAAATAAACATTCCGGGATTGGAAAAAGCCCAAGTTCAAAGCCTAGTCGATAAAGCACACATCGTTTGCCCTTATTCAAATGCAACAAAAGGCAATATGAAAGTTACGCTAACCATCGTTTAACATATGAAAAGAAATTCTTTTTCTAACTTCTTTAGGGCCTTGCATCCAGCAGGCCTGCTTTAGAATAGTTATTAATAACGCAGCTAAACTTAAATTTTAGGTCTAGCCACTGTAGTCTTTAACCATGAAAACAACTGATTTAAATTTGAACCAAAGGCTAAGAGATTTGCAACATTTTGGCGAAGAGGGCGGAGTTGTTCCGGCGATTGATCTTGCCGCAACGACCACTTTTTTAAATCCGAAAGATATGGAAAAAACATTTCTTGGCGAAAAGCAAGGGTGTTATCTTTACAGCCGCCATTCAAACCCTACTGTGAATATGTTTTCTGCAAAAATGGCAGCCTTAGAAAATACCGAAGCGGCATTGGGTGTTGCCTCTGGAATGTCTGCCATCAGCGCCGTCATAGAACAACTTATGCCGGATGGTGGAGAAATAATTTCTTCCCTAACAGTCTATGGCGGCACCTACGCCTTGCTTAAAAATATATTCCCACGGCAAGGGATTCATACACATTTTGTCGACATCGAAAATTTTGATGCTATCGAAAAAGCGATCACACCCAAAACGAAAATTTTGTATACTGAAAGTATAAGTAATCCGCTTTTAAAATTAAGTTCTTTAAATAAACTGGCTGCCATCGCTAAAAGACATAAGCTAAAATTTGTTGTGGATAATACCTTTGCAGTTTGCCTGATTACTCCTGTTGAACATGGTGCTGATGTTGTCATTCATTCATGCACGAAGTACATTTCAGGTTCGTCAGATATGATTGCTGGTGCGATTTGCGGGACCAAAGAATTTATTTCACAATTAATTGATGTCAATACTGGAATCGTTATGCTTAAGGGTCCTGTTATGGACCCAAGATCTGCGCACGAATTATATATGCGCTTAGACCATCTTCCCCTGCGAATTAAGGCGCACTCAGAATCAGCGCAGTTTTTGGCTGAAGCCCTTGAAAAAAATAAAATTTCAGTTATTTATCCGGGCTTAAAATCACATGCGCAACACAGTCAGTACCAAGAGGTCATCAATAAAAGTTTTGGCTTTGGCGGTATGCTAGCTATTGAAACGGAATCGGCAGAAAAGGCGATGCAATTAGCGCAAGCTTTGCAAAATAATAAATTTGGCTTGTATGCAGTGTCCTTGGGATTTTCAAGAACTCTTATGACTGTGCCCGCTGTAACCACTTCAAGCGAAATTTCTGAGGCCGATCAAGTCGCGATGAAATTGAATAAGGGCTTGCTCCGGCTTAGCATTGGTTATGTTGGACAGAACGAAATTATGCTACAGCGCTTTATGCATGCCTACCAATCTGTGATTTCATAGGTTTTTCTTGACGTAAAATCGATGATAGCACGTCTTATAATGGCATCCGGAGGCAGTTTTGGAATTAGAAGTTCTTATTCCTAGGTATTATTTTATTATTGCAAAAGTAGAATTATCACTTCTGTTTTAAAAACTTTTTAAAACAGAACACTATAAGTGCAGTCAGCAAAATACCAACAATTAAAAATAAAATTTCAGTAGTGTCCATGAATATAAGATAACGGCAGTTGCTGCAGCGGCACAAGACATTTTAACTAATCTTAACGAATATTCAATGATGAACAAACTTGATGAAAATATAGCGATGATTCACCGTCATCGCATGGAAGCTCATGCGATGCGCAGTTGGCATCAAAAATTCGCCAATAAAGTCACGGTATTTCTTGGGAATATTACAAATCTATATTTGCACTTCATTGTTTATTCAGTGTGGTTTTTCTATCTTACGTCAGAACTACATGGCCCGCCAAAGCAATCTATACAAGCATTGGGGCTGGTTGGTTCGGTGGCCTCACTTGAAGCCGTATTTTTTACTGTTTTCATCCTTGTAAACCAACGGCACATGCAATCAATAGAAACTAATAATTCTGATCTTCATTTGCAAACAAGTTTGATCATGGAACACGAAATCACCAGACTTATTCACTTAACCGATGCCATTATCAAATTCCATGGCATTGTCATCGAAAGCAAAGTCAGCGACCTTGCCGAGATAAAACAGGAAATCAAACCCGAAGACATCTTAGAAAAAATTAAAAAAAATGAAGAAGATTCGTAAATATCCGCGATGGTAGGAATAAAATTTGTACAACAGATTAGTTAGACAGTTTCAAATAAAAGTTAAAATAATCTTTAATTATAAAACAGCTTCACCCAGCACAGTGCCTTTGAGATTACTAACCAATTTTTTTAAATCTTGTGCAGCTTCTTCAAGACTACGAGCTGAATTTGACAACTGTTCTGAGGTCGCAACGTTTGTTTGGGCACTTGAATCTAATTGGTTCATACCGAGGCTGATTTGATCAATTCCCTGAGCTTGTTCTTGAATCGATAACGCAATCTGACCGTTAAGGTCAGCTACATTTGTCACTGAACCAAAAACTTCGGACAATAATTTATTATTATTCTCGACTGTTAAAACACCTTTTTGAATATTAGCAACACTTGCATTAATTAGAAAGGCTATGTCTTTAGCGGCTTCAGCAGAGCGCTTTGCTAAAGTTTGGACGGCATCTGCGACCACGGCAAATCCCTTACCTTGCTCGCCAGCGCGTGCGGCTTCAACCGCGGCATTTAATGCCAATAAATTTGTTTGAAAAGCGATATCATCAATTACATTAATAATCTCTTTAATTTTTTTCGACGATGTTTCCATTTCACGCATCGTAGTCACTAATAAGGCGATTTCATCGCGTCCAGTTGTAATGCCTTGACGACTGTTATTTGATTCCTTGGCTGCATCTGTCGTGCTAACTTTATTCTGTTTTACAATGGAATTGAACTCTTCAAGCGTGGCGACAGTCTCTTCAAGTGAAGAGGCTTGCTCGGTAGACGAACTTGCAAGAGTTCTTGAAGCATCACTTAAACTTACGGACATCGACAACAAGTCATGTGCTTTTTGATCTAACATAATGGCATCTTTTTCTAAACGTATCGAGATTGAGTTTGCAACGACGAAGCCAATGAAAGCCAAAAGTAGCGATATCCCGAATCCCATAAAAAAAGTTAATTTATAAAGTGAATAAATTGGAGCAAGAATATCCTGCATGCTAATTTCGGCATATATTTTCCAATTTAAACCTTGCAGATTGATTTTCTTAACGGCCGCCATAAAATTTTGGCCAGTTTCATTATTACCGATAATAATACCATTTGAGTTTTTGCTAATAATTTCTGAAGAGTGAACTTTTAAAATATCTTTTGCTATCCGACTGGTTTTATCTTCAGCAAGTACATAAATTTGACCGCTAGACCCTAAGCCGTCAATATTTTTCACCAAAGCTAAAACTTGGTTCCAATCAATCTCAACAATTAACACACCCATAATGGCGTCTTTATTATAACCATCTCGGTTGTACTTTGAAATAATAACTTTGCAGGCCAGGGCTGTTGCCGGCTGATCTTTTTCAACGACCGAAACATCTTCAAAAAAAGTTTTATCTTTATTTAATTTTGCACCTTGATAACATTTAGTTAGTGACGAATCTTTTAGTTTTCCTGTTAGCAAATTAAGGCCAACAAAATCTAAGTTATGTCCTTGCGCAATAATAGCGCCCGAATTTAAAACAGCAAAAAAGTTTTTTATCTTGTACTGCTCAATGTATTCCTTGAAGACTTCTGAATACTTCGCAGCAATCGGTTTATAATAATCTGACTTACCTAAATCTGAGTCGGATCCAATATCTATCCCCGTCCCATGAGCTATGGATTCCATCGCAACAATGGCATCTTGAAAAAACTTGGTAACTGAAATGCTGTCGGTATCTTGCCTAAATTTTTCAAACAAAAACTGCAACGCTTCGACTTTAGAATCTTCGATCGCAATTAAACTATTTTCATTTTGTTTTAGAATCGAATTTTTTGCTGATATGGAGAGGCCCATGGCGACAAACAAGCATGCAATGATATTAAATAACCCGAATAAAAAAGTAAGACGAAGCTTCAGACTATACTTGGAGTTTTTCATACTAGCTCTAATCTTTGCTGATTCTTTATGGCAGAGCTTTTAGAATAAAGCTCTGCCATAAAGAAATTATTTCCAAGTACCCGATCCGACAATCCAAGGTTCTTTTTCATCTTTCGCATTGCAAGTCACGACCCAAGACGTTTTTGGCGTAGGGTCAGACTCACCTAATTTCGTCCATTTGTAATCTACATACGCGCCTTTAGGTTTTGCTTTTACAGCTTTAACAAATTCAACAAAAAGCTTTTTTCCATCTGGATCTGCATTGTTCGTCAGATCTTGCCCATCAAGTTGAGCCTTAATTGGATGCATTAGCATTTTTGGAGACATGTCTTGAACCCACATGTAATCCGGTTCACCACAGCAATCGAAACGCATCTTTTTCACTTCAGCTAATCCTGCTTTGCCTTTAGCTTCTAATATTTTGCAAGCCTCGCCAACCTTAGTTTCTAGGATAGCTGTCTTACACACAGCTTTCTTATTTGCAGCTGTGCAATTCTCCGCAGCGTAGGCCGATGTCGCAGCTAAAGCCGCAAGTAGTACAAAAATTTTCTTCATAAAATCCTTCCTTGTTTAAAAATATTAATTTATCGTATTTTTAGGTGACGACCTATACAAGTCTAGTTTTTCACTTCTCTGAACTTTGTTGAAAATAATTAATTTCATCCGCTTTAATGTTCGAAGGGATCTCATCTTTTTAATAGCACTACAAAACTTACACTGGACCAGACTTCTGTGCAGTCCATAAATTTTAACATGAAAGATTTATTGGTTTGGCCCAAAATTATGCCAATGCTTATTGAAACTAAAGAAGTTATCGCACAACCGTGTATCTACCAATTCGACAATTTAAATTAAAATCAAGTACAAAAAATAAGTTTTAATGATCCCTCAGATTTAAAAATATTAAACAAGTTGGTTAAAAGTAATAGCGAAACAAACTATTATTTTGCAAAGCAACTTATTCGTATTGAGAGCACAGGCGAAGTAAAAAAAGTTCTGCTGTTAACTGCTGAATCTGAAAGTGCAAAAAGTTGCGAAATCACGCTAGCAAACAGCCAAAAAAAATCAACCTTAGATCAATAAACTGCCAAGTTTACTTGTTGCCGCTGAATTCGCCCATTTTCATTCCGGTTATTTGTAGAAATACTTTTGCAGATAGCGGATCGCCGCCGTAAGCTTCTTTAAATGCGCTGGGTAGAAAATCTTTGGTAATAGAAGCACCGATGCCAGAATCGAAGCCATCCCCTAAATCAATTTTATATGTATAGCCAGTGGTAATTGCTGTAACCCATTTGGGCCTATCAATATCAACGGCTCCATCAATTGCTAATTGTGCGGCAGTTCTTTCAACAAACTCTAGCCGACCCCAATATTGATGGGGTGATTCGTTTTGATGAATCCAGAACTCTTCATTCACAGATCTTAATGCAGAAATGTGATCGTAGTTATTTATATGACTGTAAATCAACGCGTTTTCAAAGTACCATTGATTTCTTCCCTTGTGCTTAGTGTAAATAGAACCTGAATATCGCCAAACTTTTTTTAGTGTTTGATCATTAACTTCGGGGTCACTTACTTCAGAGGCTGAAGCCATAGCAAAAACTGAATCAGCAAATTGATACCCAAGTCTAGCTGCAAACGAATTTAAAGCTCCCATTGGTAAATCAACTTTAGCGGGCTCAGGCTCTTTTCCATTAAAAGTGGAAACTTCCAATTGAATTTTATCTATGGCCATCGAACCACCAATAACCGTGCTAGTAATATGTGATACATCTTGTCCGATATGGTGACCAAGTGGAGCATCGGGGTTAACCATCCCAGTCGGCCGATGCATAAATGCGATAGGTCCTTCCGTCGCCTGGCCTCTAGGCGCGAAAAAAATTTTCAAATAATCTTTTTCCGTACCCATACTAATTGTATCGCTAAATGTTAATCCCATAATGGGTGAGGAATGGGGATGCTGACTGTCGACATAAGCCTTATCCTCTTCATTTCGCTCACCAATTTGTAGAAGTAACGGGTTGCCACTTTTAGGAAAAGTCCATCGTTCAAAAGTTAACATTAAATCAGTGTTAAAATATTGGTTTCCATACGAATGACCAACGTCAGCCATGACCATATTTGGAACCGAGAAAAGATTGCGCCCACGCGAACCCTCAGCATAGTTTTGGACTACAAAGGCATTACCATGAATCATCCACATCCCCATCGTCTTATTTTCCGTTGGCAAAGCGATACAAGAAGCGCTTGTTCGATCCCACACCATCTTTTCTGCGCAATCGGCAGTTCCCATTCTCATAGTATGCTTTTTACTAGGTTCAGGCACGTGCGACATTGAATGCTGTGCCAATAACGAAATCGGAAAAAATAAAACTAGTAAAAATATTTTCCTAATCAACATAATGATCCTCTTAATAAATTGTATTAGTTCAATTTTGCCAATTTTTGGCAGTATACAGTAAAGGTTAGAACAAAGTTCCACTAGGTAAAAACTTGTCATCAAAGACTTAACTACAGCTGCATTTTCTTTAATCGAAGCGCATTTCCAATAACCGACACAGAACTTAAACTCATCGCCGCCGCCGCAATCATCGGGCTTAATAATAATCCAAAAAATGGATATAGAATTCCTGCAGCGACAGGCACACCCAAAGAATTGTAAATAAATGCAAAAAATAAGTTTTGTTTAATATTTTTTAAAGTTCCCTCGCTTAAAGCGCGCGCTTTAACGATTCCCATCAGGTCGCCTTTAAGTAAAGTAATTCCCGCGCTATTCATCGCAATGTCAGTTCCTGTGCCCATGGCAATTCCAACTTGAGCTTGAGCCAATGCAGGAGCATCATTTATGCCGTCTCCGGCCATTGCAACAAATTTGCCTTCGGTTTGTAATTTTTTAATTAGTTCTGCTTTTTGCTGCGGAAGTACGTCAGCGAAAAAGTCAGCAAGTCCTACTTTTTTCGCGACTGCGGCTGCCGTTTTTTTATTATCACCAGTCATCATTATAACTTTTATTCCCAATTTCTGCAGAGCATGAATTGCGGATACGGTAGAATCCTTAATAGGATCCATAACTCCAAGAAATCCTGCGAAGCGTCCGCCAATAGCCACAAACATCACTGTTTGTCCGTCTTCCTGCAAAGAATCAGCTTCTGTATCGAAAGTATCTAATGGAATTGAAAGCTCAAGTAACAAGGCTTTATTTCCAATCGCCACTGTTTTACCATTAACAATTGCTGTAGCGCCTTTACCAGTTATTGATTTAAATTCTTTCACCTCTAACAAGGAAATATTTTTTTCCTTCGCACCAGCAACGACCGCATTAGCTAGCGGGTGTTCGCTTGCTTGTTCTAGACTTGCTGCTAGTGATAAAAAATCACTTTCTGCTAATCCGTTGGCAACTTTTACGGAGACAAGCTTTGGTTTTCCAAGTGTTAATGTGCCGGTTTTATCAATTACTAATGTATTAACCTTTCTCATCAACTCAATGGCTTCGGCATTTTTAAATAAAACTCCCATCGAAGCGCCGCGTCCCGTAGCAACCATGATAGACATCGGTGTCGCAAGACCCAGCGCACATGGGCACGCAATAATTAACACAGCAACCGCATTTATAATCGCATGAGCCAACTTAGGTTCGGGTCCGATCAGGGCCCAGATAAAAAATGTAACTACAGCAGATAAAATTACGGCCGGCACAAAAAATGCTGAGACTCGGTCCACCAATTTTTGAATCGGTGCCCGTGATCGCTGCGCATCGGCGACCATTTGTACAATCTGTGAAAGTAATGTGTCCTTTCCAATTTTTTCGGTCACCATGATCAGAGCGCCCGTGCCATTAATAGTCGCGCCAATAACTTTTGCACCTGCGGCTTTTTCTACTGGTACTGGTTCACCCGAAACCATAGATTCATCAACAAATGAAGTTCCAGAGACTACTTTTCCATCGACAGGTATTTTTTCACCCGGACGCACTCGTAATTTATCACCGATTGCAATCGTTTCTAATAAAACGTCGACTTCTGTTCCATCAACAAGAATTTTTCGCGCATTTTTTGGAGCTAACCCCAACAAAGCCTTGATCGAAGAACTTGTTTGCCCGCGCGCTTTCAATTCCAACACTTGCCCCAAAAGCACAAGCGTTACAATAACTGTAGCGGCCTCAAAATAAAGTCCGACGTCGCCGGTCATTGGATCTCGAAAAGACACTGGAAACAGATTTGGGAATAACACAGCAACAAAACTGTAAATATAAGCAACAGCAACGCCAAGGCCAATCAAAGTGAACATATTTAGATTGCGATTTTTTAGTGATTGCCAAAAACGGACATAGAAAGGCCAGCCACCCCACAGCACAACGGGCGATGCAAGAAAAACTTCAAACCACGGCAACAGCTTAATAATATTTGCATCTGTAATTAAATGGCGTCCACCCATCGTAAGAAAAAGAAGCGGAACACTTAAAACAACACCAACCCAAAATCGATTGAGCATCCTTTGATAATCACGATTATCTTCGGGCTGATCTAAGGACATTGTGACGGGCTCTAGCGACATTCCACAGATTGGACAATCCCCTGGGCCCATTTTTTTAATTTGCGGATGCATAGGACAGGTGTATTCGACATTTTCATTCGAAGCTGTTGTGACAACTGGTTTTGGCTGTAAGTAGGTTTTAGGCGACCCATCAAACTTAGTTTTACACTTGGCACTGCAAAAATAATATGTGTGCTGCTTGTAAATTGAATTTCCACCCTTTGCGGTAGCTGGATCAACTTTCATTCCGCAAACGGGATCTATTTCATTTTTACTATAATTCATCTCAGAATTATCGTGCTTTAAATGTTCAAGCGTGTGGTTGTCCATATAATCCTAATTGAAATTTTCCAATTTTACTTTCAAAAGTTCTAATTCTTTTAATATTTCAAATTTCTTTTTCTTAGAAACAAACAATCTATCGGTTGCGCTGACCAAATCGGGCGAGTTTTTTACACCGCGCCGATACTCAGCCAATGTCAGATCAAAATATTTCTGTGAAGCGATGGATCTTTTTTCGTTAATCTCATACAAAGAAATTAATTCACCCATCTTAGTTTTACTTATATTTAATTCAGCTTTGATTTCTGTAAGCCTTTGTAATTTGTAACGTTCAGCGGACTGGTGGGCCAGATTCGCCGACTTCGTCTTGTAATAAGTATCGAATCCAGAAAAAAGTGGAATGGTTAACAATAAAGCGTAGCGGTTCTCGTTAAATTTAATTGGATTATCGTCTGACGGGGAAAGCCGACCAAAACTGTACGTGAAATCAAGTGAAGGATAAAAATCGGCCTTTATTTCTTTTTTTTCTATTTCAATACGACTTTGTGTTAAGTCGGCTTTTTTATAATCAATAGAATTTTCAATATTAGTTTGTGTAGCGACTTTCATTAAAGTATCGGGACGACTGAAATCAATTTGTCCCAAAACCGAGTCAGGCAGATCTTCACCAAATAACTTTATAAGCTTTTGATGGGATTCTAAATGCTGCTGAGCAATTTGTTTTTGTTCGATCAATATTTCAGTTTCACGAAGTTCAAATTCCAAATTATCTACCGGACCTGTAAGACCTGCGGATACTTTTTTACCAGCCATCTGTTTTTGCAGTTGCGCCACTTTCAGTTCTTCAGCAAGAATATTCTCGAACTTATGAAAAAAAATCATGTCACTTAAGATTTCAGTCAATTGCCAGCGCAACTCACGTTTTTTGGCCTCGAGATCTAATCCAGAAACTCTGAAATCAATTTCCTTTAGCCGACCAAAAGATTGATCTCGAAAGCCTCTGAATAAGTTCAATTGACCTTCAACGTAGGCCAAATAGCCTTTTTCTATGAAAGGAACCTCATCTGTTTTATTTTGACTTAATCCGCCCACGGCATTTAATGTTGGATAAAATGCGGAGTTCGCTGAATTCCGCAAGGCCTGCTTAGCTTCAATATTATTTTCAAGTGATTTAATCTCTTGGTTTTTTTCAAAAAGATTACGCTCTAAATTCCTAATGCCCTCGAGAGCATTAGCCTTTAAATTTATGAAAAATAATAAGAAAATAAAAAGACCCTGCCTCATTCAAATGCTCCTAAAAAAGAAAATTATTTTTCGACCTGAAATTTAAACGTACTTTTTTTACCTTTAACATCGGCGTCAACATTCACTTCCGTGCGGTAAGCTCCTTTAAAATCAACCACAGCAACAAAAGCACCGTCTTTATTTTCGACTTTTACCGATTCAGCCTTACCTTTCGGTGATTTTGCTGTTACGACTAATTTCACATCACTAGCAGTTAAATCTTTTCCCTCGTGCGATTCAGGATAAAGTTTAACTTCAGTTCCTGAAACAACGTATTCAAGATTAATTTCTTTTCCCGCTTTCACAGTTCCACCATGATTCGCTTTGATAGCACCCGGCGCATCATCATGCCCAGCGTGAGCTAGCAGATTTAAGGATACTAATATCACGCTTGCAAAAATAATTTTTTTCATCCTCTTATTCTCCTTATATTAAAATTTAATGTGAGTGCTTTTCAACGAATTCACCTTCATTGAAAGTGACACCATTTTCGAATTTTACTGCCGCATAATTATCATTAATTATTTCAGTGACCGTGCCATGACCTTTTAAAACCTTTTGACACGTTTTCATCGTATCAGTTCTAGAGATCGGGCATTTATTTGAATAAAGCTCAACATGATCCCCGACACTAACTTCGTTGTTTTTAAGTCCTACATGTGCCGTTGAATCACTGATTTTCATAGCGACCACTCCACGGTGAACTTGACTCGCGCATGATGAAAGTGCAACTGCTGCTGATACCAATAGGACTGCTTTTTTAAACATTTTTTTCTCCTTTGAAAATTGTTTTTTGTTCCATAAGTCGTACACTTTTCTCCGCCGATTTTTTACCGAAATGATAAAATACCGCCGGAGTTACAAACATATCTAAAAATGTCGAGCTTATTAGCCCGCCGACAATGACAACGGCCACGGGATGTAAAATTTCTTTACCGGGTGTTCCGCCCGCAAGTGCCAACGGGATTAAACCTAAAATGGCAGTAAGGGCGGTCATTAGAACAGGGACTAATCTTTCTAGCGATCCACGAATGACCATGTGCTTGGTAAATTCTTCGCCTTCGTGCTTCATTAGGTGAAGGTAATGAGAAATCATCATAATTCCGTTTCTAGACGAAATTCCGCACAAAGTTACAAAAGCAACAAGGCTTGCCACAGAAATTGTTTTATCTGTTAAGTAAATACCAACAATTCCACCGATGAAAGCCATCGGGATATTAAGCATCACTTGGATCGGTATAAATGTTGATTTAAAATGCATATACAAGACAATGAATATTCCTAAAATCGCTAAAATAGCTAAAAAATTCATTAATTTCGCGGCCTGCTGCTGACTTTCAAACTGCCCACCGTAAGAGATAAAATAACCTTCTGGCATTTTAACTTTTTCATTTATTTTTGACTGAATTTCTTTAACTAACCCGTCCAAATCACGTCCCGATGAATTTGCTAACACAACTATTCTTCGTTGAGCATTTTCCCGGTTAACAATATTAGGTCCAGTTGATTCAAATACATCAGCCACTTTATCAATAGTTATTTTTGTACCATCAGGTAATGTCTTTATTGGCGTTTTTTTTATAAGTTTAAGATCAGATCTGGATTTTTCATCAAATCTCATTAAGACATCAATATTTTTTTGGCCTTCAAGAATTTGTCCCACAACTTCACCCTGCAAAGCTTTCTCCAATAGCTTAGCTAGATCTCCGACGACAATACCGTATTTTGCGGCAGCATCCCTCATGAGTTGAATCTTCACTTGGGGAATTAATACCTGCTGTTCAGTTTGCAGATCTACTAAACCGTCAGTTCCTTCAATGGCATTTTTAATTTCTGAAGCTTTCGCACGCAAAGTTGCTAAATCATTACCAAAAACTTTAATCGCTATTTGTGCGCGAACACCAGAAAGCAAGTGATCTAGCCTGTGTGAAATAGGCTGACCAACATTAATGAAAACCCCTCCAACAGTTGCTAAATTTTTTCTTATCTCTGCTAGAACAACTTCACGGGCGCGGCCTTCTGTCTTAAAATCGACGTCAATTTCCGATGAATGCACGCCTTCGGCATGTTCGTCCTGCTCGGCGCGACCTGTTCGTCTTGATACCGATTTAACCTCGTTTGATTTAAGAATAAGATTTTCAGCTTGGTTTCCTAATTTATTAGATTCTTCTAGCGATATCCCCGGCTGCGCCATCATAGAAATTGTGGCCGTTCCTTCGTTAAACTTTGGTAGGAAATCGCGACCCATTTTTAATGACAAACCGACGGCCCCTAGGAACAAAGCCAAAGTTACACCAATTATTATGCGCGGATGTTTTAATGATCGATGCAATATTTTTGTGTCTACTTTTTTTAAAAATCGAACCAAAGCGCCATCATTGTGTTGAAGCAACTTACCGCTTGTTAAAAGATACGAACAAAGCACCGGAGTCACGGTTAATGAAACTACCATCGAAGCTAATAACGAAATGATGTACGATATACCCAAGGGAATAAAAAGCTTACCTTCAATCCCACCCATGCTGAATAATGGTATAAATACCAAGCAAACGATGATGGTCGCGATAACAATTGAATTTCGCACTTCACTGGACGCTTCATAGACGACCAGAATTGAATTTTTCGGGTTAGCGCTTTGCTTATTTTCCCGAAGCCGGCGAAAAACATTTTCAACATCGACCACGGCATCATCCACTAATTCACCGATAGCGATGGCAAGACCACCTAGTGTCATCGTGTTAACTGATAAACCAAACAACTTAAAGACGATGGCAGATAATACGAACGACAATGGGATAGCCGTGATGGTAATCATTGTCGTTCGAAAATTAAGTAAAAACATAAATAGAACAATTAGAACTAAAATAACCCCATCACGTAATGCTTCTTGAACATTTTCTATCGAGTTTTCAATAAAATTAGCTTGTTTAAAAAGATCAGGGTTCAAATCAACATATTTAGGAATCGTTTTACTTAATTCTTTTAAGGCTTTTTCAATTTCACGAGTAAGCTCAATCGTGCTTGCACCGGGTTGTTTTTGAATGCTCATGATAACACCTGGTTTTGCATTCACACTAGCATCACCACGCATGGCTTGCGGCGCTTCTTTTACTTCGGCGACGTCCTTCACTAAAACCGGGCGGCCCAAATGCATGCCAACAACAGAACTAAGTATTTCATTTTTATCCCGAATAGCACCAATCACCCGAATCAAGGATTCATTTTTTTCAATGTTAATGAAACCACCGGTAGAATTTAAACTAATTTCAGCTAGATTGTGTTCGATATCTTCAATCGACATTTGCAACTTCTGAATCTTTTCAGCAGACAATAAAATTTGATATTGTCTGACTCCGCCACCAATCGATGTCACTTGGGCTACACCCGGAATACTAAGAAGCCTTGGCCTGATCGTCCAGTCGGCCAAGGTTCGCAAATCCATCGGATTAGTTTTAGGATCTGTTGAGGTAAGACCTACCAATTGAATTTCACCCATGATCGATGCGATAGGTCCCATAACCGGAGCCATATTTTTTGGAAGCTTTTCTCGGGCTAAAGTTAATTTTTCCTGCACCAACTGCCGGTTTCTAAAAATATCCGTGCCCCAAGCAAACTCAACATAAACAATACTTAATCCAACACCAGAACTTGAACGCACTCGTTCAACACCAGGCAAACCATTAAGTGATGTTTCAAGAGGAAATGTAACCAAAGTCTCAACTTCTTCAGGCGCAAGTCCCGAAGCTTCTGTCATAATGGTTACAGTCGGTCGATTAAGATCTGGAAAAACATCTACTGGTAAATGCGCAGCGATCCACCCACCCCAGGCAAGTAAAAAAGCGGCTACAGAAATAACAAGTATCCGGTGAGTTAACGAAAATTTAATAATACGATCAAGCATGAATTCTCCAGATGTAGCCTTACATTTTATAGTTAGTGCTTGCCACCATGGCCGTCATCTATGACTTCCAGCTTCAATGGCAATGGGTAAAAAACTTCGATCCCTTTTTGTTGTTGCCGCGCAGCTACAACCTTTAATTTGCCCTTTTTGGTCAAATCAACGGACTTCGGAAATGTGCACTGATAAAAGTCTATTTGCGCCGAACATTTTGCAGTTGAAACATCGTTATAATTTACACTTAAAGCTGATTTTTCAACTGTAGGATTTTGCCACTGCATATCTAAAAGATAAACCTTCAACAAATTTTTCTCTTCGAGAATTAATTCAGTATGAAACCCGCCGGGCATCCTAATAAACCCACCGTGCGGTCCGGCCTTATCTTCCCCATGAGCCAATGCCAACACACCCGCAAGCGTTATTACAAGTAACAATAACGCATTAATTTTTTTCATATATTAACCTCATTTAAAACAATACGGGATAAGTTTTCTTAGCCCGTGCTTATCATCACTAAATACGAAGACCAACTAACTTTTGTGACGATTATTTAGAGACGACCAAAGAGAGTGGAATCGTTTTTAATTCGCCCCGATCAACAAGCTGTATCCAGACTCTAAAGTCGCCCGCACTTGGAAAAGTGGTGTGAATCATTCCTGTGTTGGGCTTACTGCCGGCCGTTGGATGCACATGTAAAAGTTCATCACCATCAGGAGAAACCGCAATAATATGAGCCATCGCCCCAAGATAAGGAGTTAACTGAACAGGTTTACCGTCATCCCGTGAAATGACGAAATCGATCATGGCCATAGCGCCAGCTTTAAGCTTAGTGTTACTTAATTGGAACGCCGTGTTTTTATCGGTTGCTTTTCTAGTCTCAACCAACGGCACCACTGGGATTTCGGGTTTACCATTTGCAATTTGCGCTTTCACTACGGTTGAAAACTCTGTCCCATCTATAAGTTGTCCTTGCGCCCAAAAGAAATAATTTCCGTTAGCTAAAAGACTTAAAGTGACATTCCAAACTTTTCCATCAAACGACGGATGTACATGATTGAATTCATTTCTTGAAGGGTCATAGGCAATAAAATGTAAGATTTTTGTATTCGTTATTACTAAGTCCTTGTCAGATAATGACTTGCTGGTTTGACCATCGAAAAGTTGAAATGAATATTGGATAGTGCCCGCGTTATAAGTGCCTTGAGCTTCAGGTTCAATCGATACCCGGCTTTCACCGTCGCCATGTGCCCACGACAAAGATGTTACAAACGATAAAACAACTGTTAGCAAAAATGATTTCATATAAAACCTCCTTGGTGTCAGTTAAAACATACCCTACTAGGGTATTGCAATGCTAGATTGTTGTTGGGCGCGTTAACTGCTAAGCGGGATTTGCAACGTGAATTGAGGTTTTTGATTATTAATAAATTACTAGTTGACTAATACCCCATTGGGGTATTAGAAATTTCAGAGCACCAGGAGACTTCATGCCCCAAGCTGAACATTTTGATAAAAAAGTTAAAAAAATAGCACAAATAAAACAAAAACCTGCTCACGATCACAGCGCTGAACTTAAAAGACTAAGTCGAATTAAAGGTCAAGTTGAAGGCGTCGAAAGAATGATTGTTGAGAAAAGATACTGCCCTGAAATCGTAAATCAAATAAAAGCGATTCGAGCCGCATTAAGAAGTCTTGAAGCTAATGTTATAGAAGGCCATATGCGCCACTGCGTGAATCAAGCAATTAAAAGCAAAGACCCGCAGATAGTTCAAGAAAAATTAGAAGAAATCGTCATGCTTATGAAAGGACAAGGCTAAATGAAATTTTTTGCATTGGTTATTTTATTGTGCGCTCAAGTGGCGCTTGCAGAGCATAAACCCGTTCTAGGAAAGGTATTTCCACAACCTCAGTTTTACCGAGATCTTATTTTAAAAGTAAGACAAGTGGGGGAATTTTCTTTACCAATTCCCGGCGCGCAATCTTCGTTAACTTATTCTTTCAATTTTGATCAGCCCATTTTTCCTGAAACATTAGTCGGGGATATTCACGACTCATCAAACGAACTTTATTTCTACCGATCGTTTTGGGATAAAGTACTTTTTAAAGATGGATCGTACTTATTAATAAACGGTGAAAAACTTCCGTTAACTTGTCTTTTCGTTAGCGGTCAAGACAATCGATTCTCTGACAAAAAATTACTTTCGCCACTGATTCCTGAATTTGTATTAAAAGTTTTTTTAGTGGCGAACGACTTCAGTTGCCAAGGCCCACTTAAGCCAGGATGGCCCCAATCTGGTGGGCGCGAAGAAAACTGGGATACTTACTTATATTATGAAATCAAAGACCCAACTATTATGTTACCAGTCGAAGCAAAACTTCGCTACCGCTGGAATGAGTACAGCATCGTGCTTGTTGATCGAGGCGGAAAGTGAAAATAATTAATGTTTTAGCTTTGATGTTAATCTCTATTTCGGCTGCTGCTGCTCCTACATGGTATCCACTGCCGCCCGAGGCCTATAAATTTAGTGAACTTTATCCCAAAGCGCAACAACTGCTTTTTGCATTTGATTACGGCCACGCTCTTGTTTACGAAAGACTTCTTCAAAATCGCGGACAGATTGCCAATCCGAAAGAGTTCGAAAAAAAAATCTTAAGCGACGTTATGCAAATTCTAAAAAATCCCCCAACGGTAAAGGTTGACGAAGATGATATTGCGCCAATGTACGTCTTCACTTTTCCTTTAATGGTCGACACTTTCGATTGGTCGCACATGCTGCATCAATTTGTATTGGATGCTTTGGCGACTTCGAAAGACCGCGGCCCTGCCATGAAGCATCGTGTGAACGAACTTTTTGCCGATTATAAAAAAAATAAGCCGCTTGCAATTACCGATGTCTGCAAAACCATGCTGTTTATGGACGGCCATTTTTTCTCGAAAGACTTCAGACGACAATATCCAAGTTTTAATTTATTAATTTGGTCTTATCACTGGTTTCAAATAAAACTTTATGAAGCCTTACTAAAACCAACCAGGGCCCAACGGGATCTTGCGATCGAACAGGTCACAAATAATTTTTGGACTTTGATCAGCGATCTTCCCGATTCTGCAGATTTCGATATGATGCCCGAAACTCGACAAGAAGCTCCGGCTTTTTATCGCACTTTTCCATTAATTTCGGCATCGTTCGATAACAATCATATGCTTCACGATATTGTGTCAGATATTTTAACTTCTAATAAAGTTCCATCTGCAGAAATGCGAAAAAATGGAATCGATTTCGCCAGAATGGCTATGGATCCTGAAGCATTCAAGTCCAACAATTGCGCACCAGAATAAAAGGTATAACAACAACTATAAAAACAGAGCCAAAAAAGGAGAATTTATGAAAAAGATTTTATTCATTTTCGCAACTTTAACAATGACCTTTGGACTTAAAGCCAAAGCTGCCCCGCCTACAGTATCAAATGCAAAAGCAATTGAATTGTCTGCACACCGGATCGACCGGCTTGTGGCGCTTGCCAAAATTGATGCGACATTTTTATCTAAGTTAGAAAAAATGGAAGTGGCTGTTGTGCAAAATCAAGAGCCTGTCTTTTATAAAGTTCGTGTATCACAAACTCGACCGGCACAAGGCCAACCAATGCAAGTTGAAATTTCATATGATTCCGATGGCAAACCGTTAGCTTTTCAGGTTGTCTCTGGTGGTATAGCAGGTCCTGACGTTGGCTGGAGTGGTAAGGATGCCGGTTCGCTGGCAGAAAATGCTCTTCATTATGTTTTGGAAAATGCGAACAGTGGAAAAGTGGCACTTTTTGATAAATCAGGAACCAGCTTAACTTTATCTAAGCAAATTTTTAATGGGCAAACGGTAGCGCACGGACAAATTTTATCGTCTGCAACTACAGAAAAATTAAATGTTTACTTAAACTTAGATGGAACATTTATTTCAGCTGAAGTTGTGCCATAGACAGTTCATGAAACTTCATACAGTTTTTTTATTCATTTTAGGGTTCAGTTTGATTGGGTGTAATTACACCAAGCTGCGAGGTTCTTCAGAAGATATGAACCAAAATTTTAGCTTACCCGCTGAAAAAATGTCTGAACTTTCCTATGGAGTCGTTGCTGAAAAAATTTTTATTCCCAAGTGCATTTCTTGTCATGGAACTGCTGGCAATATAAATCTAGAATCCTATAATGAAATTACCCGCAATCTAGCATTGATAAAAAAAGCTGTTTTCACAGAGAACACGATGCCAAAAAAAGGCTCGCTTTCACAAGAAGAGCTTTCTTACCTTTGGAACTGGATAAACATTGGCGCACCCGAACAGGGGCAAAATGGCAATTCAAATTCACCGCCCAATCCAATTATTGCCACGTTTGATTCGATCAATAAGCATGTCTTTCAAACATCGTGCAAGGATTGCCACAACCCAACGGGTTCAGCAAAAAGAGTTTCGTTTGAGAAAGAAGCACTGTTAAATTCGCCTCTTGAGCTTATTATTCCAGGAAATCCCGATGAATCAGGTCTAGTTGTGGATTTAGAAAGAACTGATGATAAGCGCATGCCACCAGCTAAAGACGGTTATGCAGCTTTAAAAAATGAAGCCAAAGCAGCTATTCGTAAGTGGATAGAAAATGGCGCCAGGGACTAATGGAACAATGAAATATTTTTTATTCATTTTGCTGGGCAAATGCTTCTCACAATGAGACACGCCAAAGCGAAGTGTATTTCATAAACCGTTTAGTTTTCACAACAAAACGTCGATGGCTTAATATGCTGCTTCAACAGTTCAAAAAATCTTGGGAATCAAAAAATCGTACAATTTATTTGATGTCGCTTTTATTTGTTAGTATCACTTTGGCCCTAACGACAAGTTTTATTATTACCTCTTATAAAAGTGAAGTCCAACAGGCGTCGCAAGATTCACAGAATTTAAGCCGCTTATTAAAAGATCAAGTTGAAAAGACATTTGAAAAAGTTAATTTATCGCTAAGACAAATCAATTACACAATTCATTTTGTTGATCATAAAAAAAAATGGACTCCGGTTTCCTATCAGCAACTTTTAGCAAAAACGACTGCAGATATTCCAGAAATCGCAGCCATCAAAATTCTTGATAGAAATGGCAATTACATCGGACAAAGTGATGGAGTCGTATCACCGAAGCTCAACAACAGTGACCGGTCTTACTTCCAAAATTTGAAAAATAATCCTGGTTTGGATTTTGATATCTCAGAGCCAGTATTTGGCAAGACTCTAAAAATTTGGCTAGTTGTCGTTGCGCGGCGGCTCTATTCGCCAAATAGAGAGTTCAATGGTGTTATTATTGCTTTAATTCCAATACAGCTTTTTGAAAAAATGTTTTCTCAAATTAAGGTTGGTCATGGATCGAACATAGCTCTTTTGTCTTTGAAAGATCATATTTTATTAGCTCGCGTTCCTCGAGCCGAAAAAAAGGTAGGCCAGAAGATAGAGTTAGCAAAACAATTTCAGTCTGAACTGTCATTACATAAAGATTATGGAAACGTACTTGCTTACTCAACGCTAGATGGGACTAAGAAACTTTACGGCTACGGAAGCAGTGAAAACTATGACTTTTTTGTGACGGTCGGTTTAGCTGAATCTGATTTTTTGGCCCATTGGTATAATCAAACTTTGTTTTTTATTGTTGCTTTCATTTTGGTTTGTATCGCAATCGCATTTAGTCTTTATAAATTCACAGTGTCTCAGCACGAGCAAGATGTTCAACGCTTGAGTTTAATTCAGGCATCAAAAATGGCAAGCCTTGGTGAAATGGCTGGGGGCATTGCCCATGAAATCAATAATCCTTTAGCAATTATTAAATTGCAAGCAGAGCGCCTGCGTTCGCACCTAGACGGACATCCAGAGCTAAGTGCTACGGCCTCTCCAATCATAACTAGCATAGATAAAACGATAGACCGCATTGTGAAAATAGTTGCAGGTTTACGGACGATGTCGCGCCACTCAGAAACTGATGGAATGGTACCGTGCCGTCTAAAGAAAATTGTAGAGGATTCATTATCATTATGCGGTGAAAAATTTAAAAATTATGATATGAAACTATCTGTGAATTCGATTCCGGATGTAATGATATCGTGCCGAGAAACGCAAATATCACAAGTTATTCTTAACCTACTTTCTAATTCTTTCGACGCGTGTTTAGAAAGTCCAGAAAAATGGATTGAGATTTCTTTTGCGGTCGAAAATAGCATCGTTCATATTTACTTTACCGATTCTGGAAACGGCATAAGCCCTGAAATTGAAAAAAAGATTATGGAGCCTTTCTTCACAACTAAACAAATCGGCAAAGGCACGGGCTTGGGGTTAAGTATTTCGAAAGGAATAATTAACGACCATAAAGGCCAGTTGTATTTAAATGTAAAGTCTAAACACACACAATTTGTTTGTGTTCTTCCCATTTCTAAAGCGGCCTAGTATAAAATTGGCATTTCAAAAAGCAACTTGAGGCCAATTCTATTTCCAAACACTCTGAAAAGCTACCAGCTGACCCAGGTCCAATTAAAATCAGGCGTATTCAATGTCGAGTCTGAATTTAGATAAGCCCGATATTGAAAGAATCGGTTCCGCGGAAAAATAACTGCTGGAAAGTTGGAAAAAGTCATTATTGGGTAGGTTGTGTTCACAGTTCCTAGGCTTGTCAGTGGCAGTGAGTTATTTTTGATTTCACTGAAGTAGATCGTGCTGGTACCGTCCGGCCGCATGAGTGATCCCAAAATCAATAAATTCGTTGACCATCTCACGCGCATCAATATCTGGCTTGCACACAGACTCTAGCTTTCAAACTATGGCAATTCGCAGCAGTCGCCGCCAATCGATCAAGAAACTGCGGTAAAGAATCGTGTAAGGCTAACCGAGACTGAACTTTCGCCGCAGGAACATTTTGACGTGCCAGTTGTTCACATCCGTTTAAAATTTCCGATTTAAAATGCAGCAAGCATGCTGCAAGTTTTTTCCTGGTCTTTCTGAGTCGTCAGTGGTTGCTATAAATTTTTTCGATCTTTTCCAGTTGGACAAATAATAAAAAGCGACAGCACGAGACCGGTACTAGACAGAACAATTAGTAACAAGTTACTAACAAATATTACGGCACAGTAACTGCTTCTTGCTAATTGACAAAGGCTTTAGGCACCAGTGACGAAGTAAAGTTTTGCTCGGGTTTGGCGATTTATAAATTATGAATATATATATTAGGGCGTAATATACTCGACAGAAAAGGCCAGCGGCACGGCTGAAGCAACGCCAGCGGTGTTCGCACATACTAAATCAAGCAGCGATCCCGCACTAACTGCGACTGAGTTGGAATTTAATAAGACGGTCGCCGCCCCTGTTCCGATCACTTGCACAGTAGACGCAGCCATAGCAGCAGTTGTAGCGCCGGTGTATAATGTACATCGGAACGTCGTGGCTGCGGCGGCTGAAAAGGTTACTGATAAGTTTGTAAGTGTTCCAGCTTTAGGTACTGAGATAATAGCTAAAGCGTGATTTGCAGAGGTTAACGACGTTTTTGGCGCAGAACCAGTAAACGGGTAAATATATGTTCCCGCTGCAGGAACTGCAGTGTTAGACCCATTTCCCGTAAGAAAAGACGATTGCGAAGTCCACAAAGGATTGGCAGAGGCTCCGCCAGATTTCAAAAATTGCCCTGCAACTCCAGGGGCTAGTGCGCTCCAGCTTGCGGCGTTTCGGAACATTATGCTGCCTTGTACGGAACCAAATGATAAATCAATAAGTCCGCTCAATGTGGAACATGCCCACGTCGTTCCCGTCCAGTACATGACTTGGTTCACAGCGCATGTGACTCCGGCTATCGTAGCGCCTGTCGCGTCACTCATCATTAGTGAATTTGCGGTTAAAACAGAGGCTCCTGTTCCTCCCCTAGCTACTGGAAGTGTTCCTGACGTTAACACTGCAGTCGATAAAGAGGGAATATCTGTAACAGCCAAAACTGCGCCTGCGGTCACGCGGCCCTTCGCATCGTAAGTAACTTTTGTGGAGGTTCCTGCAACCACTGTAGAAATCAACGTCGGATTAGGAAGAGTTCCATTCAAATCGCCACCCAATGCCATCGAAGACTGAAAGGCGCCTACGATTCTAGAATCATTTCCCGCTGCAAGAGTACTGACAGCCGTTCCAACGTTTGCGGTGATTACCGGCGTTGTAGTTCCCGTTGCTACGCTTAGATAACTATTTGCTGATGTTACATTAGTAACTGTGCCGCCCGAGTTGTTATCTGCGCTAGGGGCCCATACAGCTCCACTCCACTTCAAAATTTGTCCCACCGTTGCTGCGGATTGGGTTAACTGTGCCGGTGGAAGTGCAATCACTGTTGATGCCGCCGCAGTCAAACGCCCTTGTGCATCGACAGTAAAAACCGGACTTGCAATGGCAGAACCATAAGTTCCAGTTATAACAGCCGTATTATTTAAAGAAATAGTACCACTTGTGGTAATCGTCCCACCGCTTAAGCCACTGCCTGCTGTAATACTAGAAACAGATCCGCCCGATGACGTAGCCCACGAAAGATTTCCCGAACCATCGGTCATCAAAACTTGCCCCAAGCCACCAGCACTTGTTGGTAACGTCAGACTGTAATTTAAAAACGTTGTAGGTGCTTTGATTTGCACACGATTTGAATTCGTAGATTCGAAGACATATAAATTTTGTGACGAGACATTGTTTGAAGAAAGTGAATTTAAGGCTGTGTTACCACTTGCATCTCTTTTCATAAGTGTCGAGGCCGTGTTCAAATTTGTAGCTGCTATTGTATCCGCAATTGATGCCGAGGCAGATGCTGGCAACAATGCTAATGGAATTTTTGCGGCACCATCTAGCTGAACTAAATTTGTAGCCACAGTACCCGCATTTAGCGCGGCCGCACTTCCTAATCCACTGATATCCGTCAAAGATAAAGCGACAGCCCCAGTTCGACCAGCGACGCTAGATACAGGAGCACTTAGCATATTAATTGGTTTGTATTGAGTGCCGTCGTATTGCAGTATTTGTCCCAGCAGTGGCAAAGTTGCGCTGACAGTAATTCCTTTTATTTTATCAACAGATAACGAAGTCTGACTGCCGCTGATATCGCCGGCCACCGCGCCCGTAAAATTGAGTGCTGTACCAGCTGAAGTTGCATTCGAGGCAGCGCCACCATTTGCAAGATTTTGAAGATTTGCTAACTTGCTTGCATCTGCAAGTAGGGCTTCTAAATTAACTTGGGTTAACTGCGTCGAAGTATTTTTTACTAAAATGTCGACTGCTGACTTGCCGCCCACAGATTCGGCCTGAACTGCAAAGGCGACAGACTTTATTGGGAAATCACCTATGACGGAATCACCTAAAACTACTGAACTGAAACGCACTGTACGTCCGTCTGAAAGGGTTGGATTATAAGTTTGACCGGTTGAAACAATTGCACCATTCGAAGCTAGGCAAGTCAGCGATATTTTTGCCGTCGAATTATCGAAAACTTGATTTAGCGACAAGTTTGGGTCAAATCCTGTCCTACTTCCAGTGCCAAGCATCAGCGAAACACCGCCATCAACAATATTCTGTGTGGAAAAATTTTCTTCTCTTAAAACGCAACCAGATGCCGTCGATAGGATTTGTAATTTTATAGTTACCCCTGAATCACTCGGATAAATTCCGCTTGGTGTCTTTAGGCGTAACTGAACCGGCATACCCATGTCTGCCGCGATAACGTATGCAGCTAGACACTGAAATAAAATGAAAACTATCGAATTTTTTTTATTCATATTTTGCCTCAATCTTCCAGCCGTTGGTGGTCGTTAAGTTTTTCATTGGGTCTGACGTGTCCAATTGCAAAGTCCATCCATTTGCAGTTTTTATTTCAGACCCGTTTTTTAAGGCAGTACTCAACTGTCCTGAAACAATAACAGACGGCGACTTCATTGAAGGTGCAAAGCCACCATCTGCCCCTTTGCAACTGGCAATCAAAAAAGCAGTAACTAAACAAATAGCAACGCAAGATTTTTGACTAAACTTTAACTTGTACATGGACTCTTGTCGGATTGTTTTTAACATTCCTTAACAATTTTGTTAATTTTATTAAATTGGAACAGAGTTTTTAATATTCATCTTATTTTGAGAAAAAATCATTTTGAAAATTATTTTAAAGCAAGGCTTTGCGACTCTTATGGACTTAGCTGGCGACCTCAAAGCATTTTTCGATATTTAATTTTAAAATGAACTGCGTATGCTTAGACTTAGCATTATAAGTCAAACTTCCACCAAGTGCTCGAATGATGGAATCTGAAACTGTCAGACCAAGTCCAACTCCGCTGCCAATTGCTTTGGTTGTAAAGAATGGGTCCGTCAGTTGAAGCGCATCTTTTTCAGTAATTCCGCTTCCCGAGTCTGTAAATAGAATAAAAACTTGCTCATTACGAATCTGGAAACTAATTTTTATCCACTTATCTAAAGAACTTTGGATCGCATCTACAGAGTTCGAAAACAAATGAATAAATGCTTCGGTTAACTGACTCTTATGGCCTTTAATTTCAATGCTGGGAACGGTCTCAAAAGATATATCGATCAAATTATCAGATATTTTTTGAGCCATAATGGCAACACTTGCATCTAAAACGTCTTTCAACGAAAAGATACCTACAGGCTCAATCGATTTTTGATCAAGCATTTGTAATGCTTCTACTATCTTTGCAGCTCGTGCAACCATAAAATCCGCGTCTTGAAGCATTTTAAGTATATCCTCTTTAGAACCATCGGACTTCACCAGAAGTTTAGCCAGTTCATTTTTACCTTTAATGATTGCAAGCGGATTATTAATTTCATGGGCCACTCCATTTGAGATTCGGCTGATGGCAAACCGTCGGATATTTTCATTAATTTGATTTCTTTGTAATTCAACTTTTTCTTGCGAAATTACGTACTTGATAAAGCCCAAAATTAGCACCAACGTAAATACCATAAAAACAATACATCGGGATAAGAAATTTAATCTCCAACGCTGAAGATAATCCTCTTCAGCTAAGCCCGTGGAAATCAAATAATTAAAAGAATTATTAATTCTTGATGCAAATGTCTTTTTTTTGCCATCGACCGTCGATACTTGCTCCCATTCACCACTAATTTGATGTTTGGATATAAGGTTTAAGGCTTCCGGATTGAGTTTTAATCTTTGTCCCAAAATATTTTCTGCAGCTGGGAAACGATAAAGTACAACTTGGTCTGGAAGTGAAATTAAAGTAATATTTCCGGATTTGCCAACATCAATGGTTGAAATGAACTTATGGAAATAATCGATTGTAACGGCGGCATATATTATTCCAACAAATTTTCTATCTACCGAAGGCAATCTTCTACTTACAGTAATTATAATTTTTCCATCAAACTTGCTTTTCACAGGTTTCGAAATATAAAGTTCTGAATTTGAGTTCGATTTATGATACTGAAAGTATTCCCTATCCTCGACGTTTACTTTGTTGTCCACACTACGATCGGTATTAACGATAACTGTTCCCTGAGCATCAGCTACGCGAAAGGCGTGAACCTCTGGTAACTTTGACTTATAAAAATCTAATGTACTTAACCTTACAGCTTGAGTTTTTTTTGTTGTGCCTAACAAAAGAGTTGATTCGCGCAATGCTGAAACCAAAGATAAATCAATTTTATTGAAGACACTTTCGATATACTGGTCGACCGAGAATGAATTATTTTTCGCAGTAGCCCGCGATTGATTAACAGATTCTACATAATCTACGAAAAGAAAATAAATAGTTAAGCTTATAAAAAAAATTGAAACTCCGCTAAGAAAGGAAAGCACCGCTTTGTATTTAAAAAATTTGCTTGCAGTAAGTATTTTTTGGTTTTGAATCAAACTCATATATTACATTCGGTTTAAAGCTAAAGAAAAAAGAGCAATTTTCCATTTTTTTGTCTCAATATGATACTGTACTTACAGAAAAAATTTTTAGGGTCCGATAAAGAATTTAGGTAAAAACATGAAACCAAATGAAATTAAAATTTTAGCCGTTGATGATGAGCCCGCTATGCTGGAAATTATACAACTTTTATTTACTAAATATGGCTTTTCAGTTGAAACGTGCATGAGTGGCAACCAAGCCTGGAATTTGCTGAAAACAAAACAGTTTGACCTCATTTTAACAGATGTGCGCATGCCTGACGGCGATGGCATTGAATTGGCAAAAAAAATCCGCGAAAAGCATCCCAACCGCCCCAGCGTTCTTTTTATGACCGGATATTCGGACCTATTAAATGAAGAAATATTTCATCTTGGGGCTGAAGGTAAATTTACGAAACCATTTGATAACACAGCCGTTAGAAGTGCTATTGAAGCCTGTATGCTTATACCTTCAGTTCGCTGGTCCAAAGCACCGCTCCCAGATCCACGTCGAATCCATATTCAAATCAGAGGCGAATCAATAGAACAGCTTGCAACAGACAACATTGTTCATTTTGGGCGCGGCGGATTTTTCGTCGCCTATGAAAAATCACTGCTTGAAAAAAGCACTGTGGTATCGTTCCATTTAAAAATTGAAAAACCTTTAGCCCATACTTACAAAGGCCATGGGATCGTTAAATGGTCACATCAACGTTCAAAAAACGGCATCCGAGCGGGATTAGGCATTGAAATTGTTCATATGCTTGAACTTGAAGCGACTAAGTATCATGAAAAATTCAAAGATATTACAAGTTTTATTCCTTCACCATTTAAGTAAATCATTAAAACTCCATCACATAAGTGCACCCAAGCCCAAAAGGACAACCTAAAACCAGTCTTATTCTCGGATCTTAAGCTCGCCTAAGATCCTTTTATGCATCGTAGCGGTGCAGGGCCTCTTTGCATAACAACTAATTA
>JAYUWH010000119.1:0-3756 GCA_043753645.1 Bdellovibrionales bacterium | reverse complement strand
AATCAAAGGATCTGTTGGCTTTAAAAATTTAGATCTACTTCGGTACTCAGTAAATGCTTCCAGCAATGAATCATTAATTCCAAGCCAACGCTCTTTGTGGCCCTTCGTCCGATCCCACTTCTTGGTGTCAAAAAGCGGTTAACAGGCTGGTTGTACTTAGCTTCAGTTGGATTTGTTTTTGTTCGCTGTTCCCAGTTAATAGGCAAGGCATCAAAATTGTACCCATAATCTTCATAACTAATAAAACAAACTTTAAGGAGTTTTTATGAAAAAAATGGCAACAATATTAGGCTTAGTGTTAGCATCTTCAACAGCCTTTTCAGTCGGATACAATTTCGACTGTTCTAATAATGATGCTTCCATTGTCATTTCTGATAGAGGCGATTCCGTTAAGGTTTACGACAAGAGTTTCACATTAAATGTAACTTTAAAAGGACTAGAAATTTGGGTACCACTCGAAGGCTCTGCTCAAACTGAAGTTGTTGCTAATGGCAAGCGAACAGTTTTGCACAGAGAAACAGATAGTTCTTGCAGAGATACTGGAACTTTAAATTTTGCACAAAAATTGACGATTCGTGATGCGAAAACAAAAATAGAAATTGCATCCGACTATTTCGTTTGTGAAAATTCTTACGCGACAACTAAAGGTGGAAAAGATTGCTCAGCTGGAGCTAGTAAACAATAACACTTCATTTTGAAAAACTTTTGTTACTTGAAGCTCTGTTAGAAATAACAGAGCTTTTTATTTTCATACGGCGTACCCGTTAAATAATCTTAAATTTAAATAAAATAAATATTTTCGACGGGGAAGCGGCGGGGATCACTGTTTCAGAAAGTCAGCAAGGATCGCTAAAGTGACCTAGTCAGCAAAGCGACCCTTTCCGTGCAATGCCGTGGGGACGAAGTTTTTATTTTTTAAATTCTTTGTTAAAAACTCGTGAAAATGCCGATTACCTAATTTTCGTCCCCATTCATCATGCTTCAAAAGGCTAAACCGAATATGTTGGCGCTGGGCTTCAGCAGGATTAGTCTGAAGAACTGACGCCAAAAGCGCTCAGTAAGCCTTTGCACGAGGTCTTTATTGAGACTCTAAAAAAATAAAAAATCTCAAAATTAGAATTTCGTTTTTAAATCGGATCTAGCGATTGACCCAGAAAATAAAAATGAGCCATCGGTGAAAAAGTCCTGTTTTTTTTCAAAATAGAACCGATACCTACTTTAAGGAAAAATCATCTAATCTATAAAGGAGCAGCAATGTTAAAAAAGAAAAAAAGTACCTTGGAGCCAAAAAAGAAAACTAAAAAAATAAAAAAAAGTATTCTAAAAAAAGTTAAGGGCGGCGCGATTAGCTGGGATAATGGATGCGACGAAGACGATAATACGTATGGTAATTATTAATTGAAGAAACTATGAAGGTCATTCGCGATGGTGGATGCCCTGTTAAAGATTTTAAGGAAGTTTAGATTAAAAGTTCGCCATCGAATTTGATTTCGCTGCAAGGTGGTCCATTCATGGATCCAGCTGTACGATTCAGCCCTGCGAGGATAGGAAGTTTAAAGACCATATTGAAAAGCTCCATAAAGAAGGCGTGCTAACGAGAAGTGAGTTCGCGGAAGTCATGCAATTGAAAGACTCTGCACTCGCAGAAGTAAAAATTGAAATCGCTGCCTACAATGAAGCCGACTACAAAACTTTTCAAAAGGGTTTGCGATTGATCGAACTCTCCGCAAGTATTCAAAACTACATGGTTAAACCCGGAAATGAATTAGATAAAGCGAGAGTTGCAAAACTCGTCTTATCGAATGCAATTTTAAAAGATCGAAGTATTCAATTTAACTATCAAAAACCGTTCGATGTCCTACTCGAAAACGCGACAAAAGAAAATTGGTGGAGGCTTGAACACAGTACAAGAACCAAGTGGGACTACTGTTTCACAGGCCTACAAGGCTGCTTGGGAACGAGAGTACTTAAATCTAACGGAACTGGCAAGATTACGTTGGATTGAGAAATGGAAAATCAGAGAAATAGCAGATCACTTTAAAATAAGTGTGATAGCTGTCGAAGAAAGGCTTAGGGCGATTAAAACGAATCCTAGGCGGATCAATATAAAAATGCTTCAACAAATCAGGCGAGTTCAGTCGATTTAAACTGACTGCATACCATCACGCGTATTTACGATTTGGCACCCATTTTATGAATTCGCTTGTGTGGATTATCCCGATTTGTTATAATCTTACTAGTAAGAATGTGAGGTTTTATGGCTGCTTATTCAACTACAAAGCTATCTTCAAAAGGTCAGATCGTGATCCCCGAAGAAATCAGAGACAATCTTAAACTTAAAGAAGGTGATCAATTTGTTGTTATCGGCCAAGGCGATACAGTGATTTTGAAGTCGATTACTCCGCCTAGTCTTTCTGAATTTTCAGGTTTAATACAGGAGGCGTCTCGCAGTGCTAAAATGCAAGGGCTTAAAGTAAGCGATGTAGCCAAAGCTATCAAAAAGGTTCGCCGTCAAAAATGATCAGGGTTATCATTGACACGAATGTTTTTATCTCTGGAACGATGTGGAAGGGAACACCACATAAAATTTTAGAGTATTGGTCTGCGTCTAGATTTAAATTGGTTGTTTCAGGTGAAATCGTCAATGAGTACGAATTAGTGCTGCATCATTTTTTAAATCATCAGCCAGAGCTTATTTCTAAAATTGTCGAAACAATTCGGATGAACTCTGAATTTGTTCAACCCACTCAATTACAAAAGTCTATTTGTAGAGATCCAAAAGATGAAATGTTTCTGACAGCGGCGCTTGCTGGAAAAGTTGATTATATTGTAAGTGGCGATAAGGATCTTCTCGTTTTAGATAAAATTTTTGATTTTAAAATTTTCAGCCCACGCCAATTTTTTGATATTATAAATAGCTAGTTTTTTATTAAGTACCGCGCTATTGAAAATAAGGGACTTACCTATGCGCAAGCACTAGGTCTTAAATTTCATTTGAAGGTAGCATAAAATCTATTTCATTCTTTTATTCTTAAAATGAGATCTTAAATTTCGTCGATTTTTTAGACGGTAATAGCCAAAAATAACATCTGTTGTAAATCGAGTGTTAGCCGATAAGTATTCATGAGAAAAACAACAAAACTAAGCGTGTTAAAGCTCTCTTTATTTTTAGTAACAGGCGTATTTTTTCAAAACTGCAGTTTAAGTAAACTCAGTTCAGGAGTTGCTTCACTAAACGGCGGTGGTAACTCCGATTCTTTATCAAGCTACGCACCGCAATCGATGTCGGGTGCACAAAATATTACGAACGGTAATGTTGTTTTAAAAGAATATCGTCATAAAAACACAAATCGTTATTTTTATACAAGCCGTATCAATGATCAGGCATTGCTTGAATCCACTTACGCTAGTTTATTTGATGTGACAGGCAGTACGATTACAATCAGAGCCGCGCAAGAAGCGGGGTTAAGTCCGGTGTACAGGTTATTTAATAAAATCGGGTTTCATGTTTATACAGCAGAGATTAACGATAGAAACACGTTAATCTCTGATTTAAATATCAAAGACGAGGGTATGAGGATAGGAAGTTTAAAGACCATATTTGATCATTCGATGAAGTATGAATTCATCAGTCGTGGTTTGATTCCGCCAGCTTTGGTCTGAAATTTCAATAAATTTGTCTGGTTTGTGCCAGCGTCGCTGACGATTTTTTGAATTCGCCTTGGAACTTTTGATGTTTAGGTAAAACAGTGGCCG
>JAYUWH010000118.1:0-33071 GCA_043753645.1 Bdellovibrionales bacterium | reverse complement strand
GGCGTTAGTTGTTCCGACAACTTGTGCGTGCATTCGCCGAAATGAAAGGTTGATAAAAACGTCTTCGCCCTCTTTTGTTCGGCCAGCGTAAACTGAAGCTTCTTTTTTTCCATTTGTAATTTCTTTTTCATATTTTTTGTTTTGACGAGCTAGTACAATTTTGCGCTTTAAAATAAAAAATAGCCAAAACAAAGAGGCCGCCATTGTAAATAGAATCAACAATCTGTTTGTGAAATATAAATTCAATAAAACAGGCTGAACCTTTTGCCAAATTTTAAGAGCGACAATCCCAACAGCAAAAAAACCAATTAGAAAAATACCAGTGTTGTCATTTGATGGTTTATCCATTAACGACCTCCCGAATATTCATCAGTTGATTCTGTCATCTTAAATGGCTGCCTAATAACAGCATCACAAGAGGTGCCTGCACTGATTTCAATCCATTCTCGAGCGTCTTTCATGCTTTCACCGTATTTTTGTGCTCGATCACGAGCTGTTTCCGAAACAGCTTGCAGTAAGCCATTACTAACACCACCTTTTGAATTGCCCATGAAATCTCGTTCGACTGAACCTGCGGCAAGGCCGCCGACAAACGTAGTAATGACCTGACCAACTGAATTCTTTGCCGAGTCAGATTTCAAATTTCCCTCAAGGCCCGACATACCGTCGCTGCTAACGGCTGAGGCTGAAATATCTCGAATGGTTCCGTTCGGATAGCTAACTTTTTTAAACTGAATGACGGCTCGGCCTGATGACTTTTCGTAGCTGGCTTCGCCGTAGAATAGTGAGTCTTTCGGAACGGAATTGCCCGAGTCGGACGTCACATCTTCGACAGATTTTGCAATGACTGGTGTTCCTTCTTGCGAGGCCACAAATTTATCAATAATTTGAAGACGAATTTTAGTCCCAGCATGAAGTTCAGTTCTTGAATTTCCATTTTTAGATCCGATCACCATTGCAGTGTTATAATTGACTTGCGAGCCGCCTCTTTGACCGCTCGAAAGCCCAGCAGATCCATTTCCCCAGATATTTGGAGCTGAATTTGTTGGCTTCTGCTCTGAAGCAATTTTTTGAGTAGGATCTGCTTTTTGAGGTGGATCTTTGGCTACTTGTCTAAAAACGCGGTTGTCATCTGAAGGCATCAGCATCCCTAAAACCAAAAATAGGCCAACCACTCCAAAAAAAGCCACCGATACATTTTTAAAATCCAAATCTTGTTTCGCCGTCAAACTGGTTTTCTTTTTTATAAAGAGGTCTTTTGTCTTCTTAAGATTTTTAACCAATAGGATTTTTAAAGATTTAAAAAAGTTATTTATTTTCTCCATAAAAACTCCCTTGGAATCTCTAAGCGCAGACCTTCTCGATATTTAATTTCAATAACTGCTGTTAATTCCGAGCTTAAATCGCGACGATCTAAAGTCAGAGCTGCCACAACAGGCTTGTCAGAATCAATTTCTCTAGAAGAAAAAATCAGGCTGTGAATTGATTTCGATTCTTTTCCCTGCCTTAACCAAAACCATTCTGGTTCGATATAGTTTTTCATTTTTGAAGTCAGCGAGAATTCTAAAACTACAAATCCGTCTTTTGATTTGCCAATTCTTTTTGTTTCAATCGAAAATGTTTCAGACTTTACCTTTCGTTTGAAATCGCGCCAGACGATTTGATTCTTAGTTTTGATCTCTTTCGGAACTAAATAGACGATATAGTCAGCAGATTCTTGATTTACTATCAAAAGCTTTACAGAATATGACCTCGAGTCGGTGCTAATAAAAAGATTCGTTTTGGCTCCATATCGAAGGGGCTTAATTGCATATCCTTTATCAATCGACTCAACTCTAAATGCCCCCATATCACCGATGATGGGTGGCAAATTTGGGTTTTCTGGTAAAATAACTTTTGTAGCGATACCAAGAGCTGTTTTGACTTCGGAGACTTCGTCGTTGCTAGTTTCTATTTTTCTCGATTTGTTTAAAGCAAAAACGGAACTTGATATAAGCAAAATACCTAAAAAGATTAACCTCATTGTGAATCTCCGCCTTCAACCTCTTTAACAAATAAAATTCCCCACGGATTCGACGGTGTTGGGCTATCAAGCTCAAATGTCAGTTTAGACTTCAAAATCGTAGCAGCCTTTAAAGCATCAAATTCGGTGATCCTGTCGGCAACGACCGTAACTGTTTTGTCTTTTAAGGAAACTACGATGGATTGCGGATACAAACGCTGTGAGACTTTTCGATCTTTCACATATTTTTGAATTTCTAGCATACTTTTTTGAAATGAGTTTGTGAGCGTTGGAAAAATGAATGCTTCTGATTTTTTTAACTCAGCCTGAACTGTCTCCACATTCCAATTATATCTATGCTGCAAGTATTCTTTGACCGCCGCCTGAACATGTTGCGCATGTAACTCTTGACTGACACTCGCCACAGTTCCCGTCGGGTCTAGTGCAATCACGGTCGGACCTTGCTTCAGTGCAAAAGCCACAACGACGATCATTAGCGTAGTTACTCCGATCAATGAATACGACAAGATTTTCAAGTAATGATTTTGCGTCGCAAGATCTGTTACAAGTTTCGGGTATTTTAAATTTTCTAATCTGATTTTTTCCATAAAGCACCTCCTTAAAAAGTGTTAGTATCTATATTGTTTTTTGATTTCTTCTCTTCTGGTTTGATAAGCTTGGTATCTTTGAATAATTGGCGACGTAACCCTTTGGCTTGCGGCTTTTGTTTTTGCTGCCACCGCCGCTGCACGAGCCGGAATTGCTGCCATTGAAGCAACTGATGCAGCACCGAGTGTTCCCGCCATCGCCTGTGCTCCTTCTCCAACAATTGATTTTACAATCACCGGAGTCATAAGCATCGCAAGTGCGATCACAAAGTTTAAAACAATCAAAGTCGCGTAATGGCCCTCGGTTTGATAAATATTTCCGAACGATAAGGCTGTTAGCATCGCTGATAAAATCGACCAAATTATTTTCCAAGACGCGACTTCAATCAGTCCTTTGAATAAATTCCCAGTCATATATGACGTTTTTGGAAAAATATAAAAAAGAATCATGATCGGAGAAACAACCGACAATAAAACCCAGAAAAAGTAATACATCGCGATTGTCAGATATCTTGAAATGTACAGAATCATAAAGCTCAAGAAACTTAAAACTGCAATGACCAGATCATTAAACTTTAGCAGCAGAACATTTTTTGCAGTCGAGTAGGATTCGCTTTTTTCTTGCGCCATCCTCATGACAGTTTCAAGCCCTGACATATCGTCAATCCGGTGAGCAATGCCGTCACAGACACCAATAATCGCTTGTGAAATATCAGGAAAGGCGATCAGCAGTATCGTTGCAACAAAAACTCTTTTAATTGTATCCACATAATCGGCACCACCTGACTGCATGTATCCCATCGCTACCGCTAGCAAAATCGCCACAGGTAAAGCCATGTAGTAAACTCCGACGAGCATCTGATGAAGATCTCTGACTAAGGTTCCTAAAATTTCAAATTGTGGTAACATTATTCACCTCCATTTAAACTTGGTAATTTTGAATCCTTGGGTAGCGACTTAAAACCGTTCGACAATCCTTCGTAATTTTCGATGAATTGGCTTGAGGTCATTTTTTCTTTGCGATTTTCAAGGGCCATGTTCTGGCCCATTATTTTCAACATTTGCGATTGCGTTCGCAGCAGCTGGGTCATAACACCGATCAAAACCGCCAAAGACTGATTTTGTAGTTTTGCCGCCCCTTGGGGACTGACAACCTGCGAGTGAACTAAAATTCGCTCCCGCTCTTGATCAACTTGGTCAGCGTAGTCATATATATTGCGATTCATCGAAATGACTTCGGCAACGCTTTGATCGTTTGAATCCATAAGTTCTTTATCAGCTGTCTTTGGTGCCTGACCATACAGATCGTGAATGGCTCTAAGCACGTTCTGCGGGTCCTTTAGATCGCCGTACAAACCAGGATTAAAGCGTGGATTGATAATGCGAATCAGATCAAGCCCTGAGCGAACTCCTGAATTAATATCGCGCATAAGATTCAGAGTATCTTTACCGTTTTGGATAATGGTCTGAAGTCTAGCTACCTGTTCAAGAGCCTGAGCTAAAATTTGCACAAGCACGGCGACATCACCTCCAAAAAGATCTGCATGCGCAGATCTTGAAGGAAGCATTAAAGAAAAGGTAATCATCACTAACATGAAACATTTTTTTAATTTATTCACGCTGCCGCCTTTGAAGCAGAAACTCCGAAAGGAAATTCATTCGCTGCTTTCTTAATAGCGTCTGGTAACTCAAGACCACTTTCTTTAAGTTCGGCCAAATATTTATTATCTTTCGAATCACTCGTCGAAATCCAATACTCCAGCGGGCCTGGATAAATTCTGATAATCTGCCTGTGATCTCCTTCGATCAAAAAAGCTTCACTGAAAACACCTTTTCGTTGCTCTAAGCTTTGAATCAAAGACACTTCACGAGGGTTTAGTTTTAAAGCTGTTTCAAGAGGTCTTAGATCACCTTTCTGGCTCATCACCACTTTCATGGCCGTATTGTTCATAATTGCTGAGCCAATTGGACTCTTGACGATTTCTTCAACGCCCTGAGTTATAAACGTAATACCTGATCCCGTTTTTCGAAAAGTTCGAGCAGCGTATTCCATAAAGCTTGCAGCAGCTTGGCTTTGTAACAGTTCCCACGCTTCATCAAGCAAAACACGCTTAGACGTTTTTCTATCGCTTTCAACTTGATCTAAAATGAAATTAGTCAGAATTAAAATCATCACAGATTGTAAATCTGGATACTGCGACAGACCTTTCAAATCAAAACTGATAATGGGGCTGTCTGCTTTAATTTCTTTTCTTCGATCAAGAAGTTTTCCGTAAGGTGAATTGCCGATCCAACTGAAAAGCAACTTTCCAATTTTTTGAAGCTCAGGTTCGTCTGATTTTCTGCAAATTTTTTCAAAGTCACTTAAGATCGGTGACTCTCCGGTAGCTTTCGAGTTTTCGTAGGTTTCGTTGATTGCTTTTTCAATCAGAACTCTTTCAAACTTTGAAAGTTTTGAATTGGTTTCGGATACCATTTGTTCAACAATCGATGTAAGGGCTTTTACCTTTTCGCTGGATGGACCCGCTTGAATATCTTTGATAGCAAATGGGTTGATTGCGTATTCATCGCTCAGTTTAATTTCAAAATATTGACCGTGCATTAGCTCAGTCAATTTTTTGTAACTGCCGCCAATATCAATGACGAAAACTTTCACTCCTCTGGTCATTTGTTGGAGTAGCAAAAAGTTATTAAAGAAACTTTTCCCGGAGCCACTAGATCCAGTCACAAGCGAATTGTAATTGGAAAGACCTGGGTCATACGGATTAATACTGACCAGCGACCCAAGCCTGCTGTGAACAAGACAAATCGGATTTTCGTCACCAATACGCGGTCCATACAACGGTAAGAAATCGACAAGGTTATTTGTTTTCATTCGCTTGCCACGTTCCAGCTTTATGGGTGCTGCTGGCATATTTGATTTAAATATCTTCCAGGCGCCGACAGTTTCTTGAATGCCTTCGGCTCCACTTAAAGTTTTAAATCGAGTTAGCACCTCGCGAGTTTTTTGATTAAGCCGTTTTAAGCCAGCAAGATCATTTTCTTCACGCAAAACTAGCACAAGCTCGCCAACGTAAATTCGTTGGCCCGTATCAATCAATTCCCGAATCAGGTCTTCTGTATCAGAAAGTCTCGACTCACTTTCGATATCTGAAATCTGACCGCCTTTAGTTTGTGATAAGGAATGGGCCATTCTCCTTTTTTGCTGAATTTTAGACATTTCTTTTGCTTGATCAGAAACTTTAATCGAAAAAATAAGATCATAATGAAATGGAAATCTTAGGAACCCATCCATCATTCCAGCAATTGTCATTTCAGGTAAGGTTTTAAGACTTAAAACCCGCGTTTTCATTTGATCTAAAATAAAATCGCTTTGATCCAATACCAAATCACCAAAAACTAATTGCGACCGAGGCGAAGCAACTGCATTTTCAGCGGTTATCTTCTCATCAATTCCGATCTCATCAGCGGGCGTAAAAACCGACGGCTGTTCGACATTCTGTGACCGCTTGGGATTTAGATATTTATAAAGTATCCCTAGACATTTTTTCTGATCTAATTTTTTAGATTGAAATCCGTGTGACAGCAGCGAACTCATAAGTGAGTCTACAGACTCGATCAGTTCTTGTTTTCGCTGATCGTACTCGACACCAAAATCTGATGAAAACTTTTTTACGGATTTCAAAGAAATCTTCTTTTGAGTTTTTGGCGACGGAGAATGTAAAAACGCATAGACTTTTGTTCTTAATAAAATATTTTCGTTAATTTCATCTTGAATCTGATTACATCGGTGTTTATCCAGTTCGCACAAAAATTTATTATCAGCTGAAACAAAACTTTGATGCTTTCCAAGAACTTCAGAAAAGTCAGATCCAGTTTCGACATGAATTTGTAAAGTAAGATTTTCAGAAATTGAATTAACAACTGATCGTAAGCCTAGCGTAAGTTGATTTATACGTTCGTTATCAAAACATTCGATATCCAATGGAGTTACTTCAACTGCTGCTGATAGTGACCCATCGGACAAAATACAGATATTTTCATCAAACTCCCAAAACGGAAGTTCCTCACATAGGGAATCATATTTTTCTGTCATAGTTCCTCCTTCTTTTTAAATTTTTTATAGAATCGGTCATTAAGGCCCGCAAACCTGACCGAGGGCGAAGTAATGTACTCGCCTAAATGCTGAAGATACGAATCTGGCTTTCCTCGCTTGATAAAAAACAAGACGAACGCGACAAGCAGCGTACTGCCGTAGACCATCAAGACTTTAAATCTTGTTGATCCAAAGATCAGATTCTGAAGCGATAAATTTAGAAACAAAATCAAGATATCTGATAGTTCAAGGCCAAATATTTTACTTTTTGCTTCTAGCGATCTTGGGACTGATGAAGTAAGAAGTGGATTATCGCTCATACTAGTTTACCGTCTGAGCCATGAAATCCACGATGGCTTGTGCTCCAAAACCAATGGCACAACCAATAATGGCATAAATGATATGCTGCTTTGCCTTTTCAGAGCCCGTCATAAATGAAAATCCCGCGAGTAGTAATCCGATGACAGACAAAACTGGCAAAACAAAGCCTGTTAGTTTTGACTTAATCCCTAACAGCGACGACTCCAAACTTGCAAAGCATTGTTCCGGTGAAAAGCAAATCACATAAACCAAAGCTAGGATTAGCACAAAATCGATCACTCTTAGTTTTTTGACGTCATTCATGAGCCCCTCCTTTTTATGTTTAAATTGTTTTTTGAACTCAATACCTCCTATTGAATCTTTGTTAATTTTTTTCATGCAGCGTCCATCGCCTGTGAAATCATCGAAGCTTCTTTGTCTTCAAAAAGACTTAAGAACAAATGCTGCTCAAAAAGATTGAACTTCATCCGCAAATAATTTCCATACAAATCGGCTTCGCCAACTTTATTCCAAAAAGATTTCAGCTCTTTATTTTCTGAAATATATTCTTCTAACGAATATAAATTATATTTCGTCTGATCTTCTTTAGTTGGAATCACAAAGTATTGCTGATTCAAAAACATCCAAAGTTTTAGTCGGAATGCCGTTGATCCATTTTTTTGAAATGCATAACCAACTTGATCTTTTTCGACGACGTAACCAGATTGATCTAGTTGACCCAGTCGAACTTTGTAACGATCCGCCTTTGGTTTTTTTGGTAATTCAAAAATATTATTATCCATCATTAAACCTTCCTTTCTGATTGCTTACGCAACATTTGAGTTTTCATACATTGTGATCAAATCTTCGATTGAACCGTCTCCGCACTGGTCACAGGTCCCATCGTGATTTTTACAGATGCGACCGCAGTCTAAGCAGTGGTCCATGTGACTGTGATACATGCGGTGGACTGAGTTTTTTTCACGAAGATACGAACGCGATAGCTCTTCTTCGTTACGTTTGATGTCTTTCAGGTACCCAGGCTTGTCTTTGATTGTGCGACTCACTACGACCTCCAATTCTGTGAATCTGAAATTTCGTTGAATTTAGATTTTCTAAATTCAATGTTCTGCCACTGCTCAAGCCCCAAATCGTTCTTTGGCTTTGAAAATGCGGTACAGACCGACATCAGTACCGAAATCATTTTTTTTGATGTAGGCTGTGAGTTCTGCGTATGTTGCGATAGAGCTTCTGCAACCATTTTTGTTTGAATTCGTTTGCTCATAATTTTTACCCCCTTTGGTAAGTTGTTATTCGTGACTCTGTGAGGCCCAATGCCTTCAGTAATCAACGCTTCTTACCAACTAGTAATTCACGAACGTGGCCAACAGGTTGGGACACGAGCTAAGTTAATGATGTGATTTATGAATTTTTGATTTTGACGAAAATGATGGTGATGTTGAATTTGCGATTTAAACGTAAGTACGAACAACTGATTTTTATCTGCTGAGATATTTCAATAACTTAGACTGTGTACGTGAAATTTTGCTGGATTCGTATGTACGAACAGTGAATTTTAGCCTTAATCTGTAAAAGCTTGGATTTGATCTTACCGATAGACGCCAGCATCACAAAAAATTTACTGGTTTCGACCAGCAAGCTTTTTGTTCTTTGACTGAATCGGTATTTAATCAGAGCTTTTTCCCTTTAATCGAGATGAGCAAATCCAGACCATCTTTGTTGGGCCGAAATGTTCTTTTTTCCTGTATATCCAACGAAAACTTTTTGAAAGACTTAGAAAGCTCATCATTCGTATGTAAGAACAATACGTCGTGAGATTGCGAACCCTCGCTGAGAGTCATTGTCCCCTCAAGACGTTTTCCATCCAGTTGAAAATCATTATAAAATGCCTTCCAGGCCGAATACGCTTCAGGGTTGGCCGTTACAATTAAAAAATGTCCGCCTGACTTAAGAACCCTAGCTAACTCGTGAGCCGCCGTTTCCAAATCACTGAGCAAATGCCAGACAAGAATCGAAAAGGCTCCGTCAAATGCTTCCGTTGCAATTGGCAAAGAGTAGACATTGCCTAGTACAAAGCTGCGATTTTCTCGTGAATAGAGCTTCTTCGCTCTTTCAGTCATTTTTGGTGAAGGCTCAACGCCAGTGTAACGTCTATTATCTAAATTAATTTTGTCTGAACAAATACCTTGTCCGCTGCCGATTTCTAGGATTTCAGTCAAAGAATTTTTTTTCACCCAGGCTTGTACTTCGGGATGAATATCGAGGTCCCTCGTAGAAGTTTTTGCGGATTCGATAGCATTGATCCATTGCAATGCGGTTTCGTCATCAAAAATTCGATCGTCCATAATGACTATTTAAGTTCATTATCTTGCAATGGTCCAGAAAACAAAAGGTCGCGGAGCACCTCAGCGATCATACAAGTTTATTAGACTTTATAAAATTCGATTGCTCTCTTGAAATCATCTTATAGCGCACTACTTAGCGACAGGAGTGGTTATAAAAACAAACTCTTTACCGGGACGATCTGGCGCATCTCGGATCTCTTTTACTAAGAAGCCAGACTTTTTAAGGGAATTTTCAACCTCATCGCGCTCGCGAAAACGAAGTGTTGAATCAGAAGAAATCGTTTTACCATCGGCTTCGAAAATATATGTCCATCGGAAACTAACAGTTTCATTTGAGACATCGTTAACTTCGCACCAGGCTTCAACAAATCCAACATTAGGAATATTAACTCGTTGGTATGTTTTGTCTCGGCTCCATTCAAGCCAAGCTTTCTTTGCGGGATCTCTTACTTCAAATACAAAATATCCATCTGGATGAAGAGCCTTACGAATTCCAGCAAGAGTTTCTTGCCAAGACTGATCTGTAACAAATACTTGCGCGACATTGCCAGTCATAATAGCTAAATCAACGGTTAATGGTGGAAGCGTAGTCGCATCACCCAAAATCCACTGAACATGATTGGCGTTAGATTTTGTTCGTGCAAAATCTAGTGAAGCTCGCGCTGGGTCCACACCAGTAATCTTCAGCCCGCGCTCGGCAAGAAGACAAGCCAAAGAACCTGTCCCACATCCTACGTCTAAAAGTGACTTAGCTCCGAGTTCTTTAACGATAGATATATAGTGATCCAAATCTTTTCTTGGTCCATCTAAAGAATCGTAAATCGACACCAATCGCGCATCTTCAAATATTAAATCGGGCAAATTGATCTCCTAATTATTATCCATTTTTGCGTCATAAAAATTGAATTGAGAAAAAGTTGATCGGAATGACTCATATAACAGGAGCCTTCGGCGTTCCTTGGTGAAATTCCATCTGCCAAATACCACTGTTATTTTTCCATATAGAACTTCTTAGAAATTCTGAAGTTTCACCCGCCGGGCCGATTCGCTTTGAAATGTATGTAACTAAAACTGTACTATCTGAAAGTGGCTTAGCCGCATAATTATAAGACTCAATTTTATTTTTTCCATCTTCTGTTGGTAGTCGTTCAAGTATGGTCCAAGAGTTACCTGAAGCCCCAAATTCAAAAAATGTAGAGCTGAGTAGATTCGAAATTTTAGTCGAGTCCGAACGAAACTCAAAAGAATGAAGCTTTTTTTCTAAATCAAATAAATAATTAAATAGTTCGTTTTGACTGCTCATTTTTTCCTGACCTCGATTGAACCAGTCCATTTGACTTTTCGATCTTCCGTTGTAAGCGCGTATTGAACAAGATCTTGCCACTCATCACGAAGAAGCACGACTCGTTTGGCAACACCTTCTCTGCGAAATCCTAGCTTCTTTACCAACCTGATAGATTTTTTATTGCCAGACTCAATGCCAGCAACTACGCGGTGAAGTTTATGATCGTTGAAAGCAATGTCAATCAATGCGTTAACAGCTTCTTCGGCATAGCCCTTACCCCAGTGATTATTGAAAAGTGAGTAACCAAGAAAAGCGCTTTGAGTTAATGAACGAACAAAGTTACCAACACCACAATTTCCAAGATATTCGCCAGTTTTTTTGTTGAATAAAGCATAGTAAAAATAAATCTCATTTTTTATTCTTCGATCTTGATCTTTTACGATTAAATAAAATTCGGATTTCGTCAGTTTTGATTCATCTTTATTCTTACTGTCCCACTTATTTTTAGGAGGCAACATTGTTGAATGGGCAGTTCTCCACGCTAGGTAATCAGATTTAGCTAAGGGACGAAGAATAAGTCTTTTTGTTTTTCGAATAATTTTTGATTTCATTATAAGCTCCGTACACTTTCATCAAGATGCCGACAACTAATCACTGAAGCACCGTTATTAATCTTTTCAAGATTTACGATATATCCAGATTCTTTAAGATGGCTCGCTTGAAAAACCACTTTGTTATCCGAATCAACAACAATACTTAAGCCTTCAGGTCCAGCGCCTGTATGCTGGCCCAAATCATTGTAGGCAAAGTTCGATTGAATAATTGGACGCTTCCATTTTACTGAATTCAAAAATACTAAATTATCTTTATTTTCGTCTTGTTCTTGCCAGGCAAAGTCTTTTGTCCATCCCCAATAACCGGGCCAAATAATAAAATCGACATTCTCATCAATATAAGTCCATGGGTCTTGTTGTGCCTCTTTGCAAATTAACAGGCCATAATTAAAACCCTGAGTAGTTAAAACTTTTGTAGTCGTATTTTCTGGAACAGAGAAGAATTGTTTTTCAGAATCAGTTAAGCCAATCTTGAAAAACTGCTGTCTTTTATTTTGTTTAAACAAAAATCCAGAGTTATAGACTTTACCGTCTTCGACGATAACAGTTGGCAGAATAATTTGGATATTATTTTTATTCGACCATTCTTGAATATCTAATATATATTTCTCTAAAAATTCTGACGTACACTCTTTCATTTTTGCAGAAAACCCAGACAAGCTGCATTCTGGAAAGACAATGAGATCAACGCCTTCATTTTTAAATTTATTTAAAAAGTGCTTTATTGAATTAAAATTTTTAACAACATCTAAAGAATTTGCAGTTTGCGCAACTCCGATTGTAATTTGCTTTTTGCAAGCAGTAGGTATTTTATTGGCGTCTGAAATTTCAAGGAGCTCGGTACTCGATAGGCCTTGGCTTCCAAGAATTTGCAAAATGAACGGAGTTTTCGCTTCACAATAGCCATCAATATTTCCTGCAAACTCTTCAGCTAAACGCATTTTCAAATTGCCATATTGTTCTCGAACTTGTGGGTTTGTACGCAGATGATTTCGTAATAAAATATGGTTTTTGAATGCAGTAGATGAGTTTAAACAAACGTAAAGATTGTGTTTAAACGAATCAGCAGGCCGTTTGAATGCTTGGCGCCCAGAAACACCCATATCCCCCAGATGAACGTAACCAAACTTTTGAAGCCTTGTGATGACTTCATTGCTAGCCCGAACAGTTTCTACGACAATATCTACATCAATTACAGGTTTTGCGGCCAAGTCTGGAACAGATGTGCTGCCAACGTGCTCTATTGAAATAGCAACATCACTGATTTCAGGCCAAATTGTTTTTTTGATCAATTCAAATGTTTTCGGCCACTCGATATTATATTTTTCAATATTGATTCTAGAACTCATTAGCTTCACTTTTCTTCTTTAGTATTGTAACCCAAGGGTGATCTTCTCCTGAATCAAGCGAAATCCATTCAAGAAGAGTTGTCCTTTGCTGAATACTTAGCTTTGGTATGCAATTATGCAGATCTTCGAAGTCCTTGGGACGCTTGCTTCGAGACTTGTAGAGAAGTTGAATTTCTGGAGTAAGAACCATAAGGCCGTCATCAGTCTGCCAGCTAAACGTGGACATCGGCCCGCGAATAGTATTATTCCTGCGATAGACCGATTCGTCGCCTTCAAATTCACTAAAAAGAATTTCTAAATCCCATGGCGAAGCTTCATTTTTTCTACACCAAATATTGTGTATGGGTAATTCATAAAAATAATCTTTTTTCCAAGGAAGAAGTGAACCACTTCCTGGTGGATCAGCAGCCTGCAAATCCCACCCAGACAGAATATTTTGAAAAGCTAATTGATCATCCCTTTTGACGATAAAATCTAAATCTTCATGTGCCCTTGTTGCTCGACCTAAAAACAGATCAATAGAGTAACCGCCACCTAGCCAAAATGACTTGCCTGTTTTTTTGAAGATATCAGCAACTTCAGCAATTAACGGATATAGTTCAGACGGACTTACACTATTCACTGCTACTCTCAACTTGATTTGTCCAGTGATGGCTTTTGCGGTAGTCAGGGGCATAGACGAGTTCAATCTTAATTCGATCAGGATCTTCAAAAAAGACAGCGTAGTAACTGTCGTCACCAGAGGGATTTTTTTCATAAAGACATTCGATAGAATTTTTAATCAGAACATTTTTATGAAACTCGTTAACTTCTTCAAGCGAATTTGCAGAAAAAGCCAAATGGTTCAGTCCAACTTGTTTTCGATGAAATTTTTTGCCATTATATTTTTCGTCGGTTGAAGAAAGAATCACCTTCATCGAACCATCTGAATATGCAGTGCAGTCTTTAGTGCAAACTAATTTTTTCCACCCAATCGGAAAAAGAATATCATCGTAAAAGCGAATACTTTTCGCGTAATCGGAGACATTGATTTCGATATGGCTAATCCTAGTCATATATTCGCCGGCTGAATAGAATTGCTAGCACGTTGAGATGGAAAAAGACGAAGTCTTTCCATTAAATTCCAAATTTTCTTAGGGAAGCCAATTGATAAGAGCATCATCAGCCAAAAACTAACTTTTCCGACAAACATTCTAACAACAAGCCCTTCGCTCATAGATGTATTAAAACTGAGCCAAAGATAAAAGAATGCTTTCATTAAAAAATAAAGAGTCCAAGCAACAGTGAACATTTTGAAAAAAAACGATTTATCACCTGAAGTTTCTGAAGAAGTCCGCCCTTGGGTTTCAGCAAATTCCTGAACGATAGATTTATCTTTAAAAATAGACATTCCGAAAAAAATAGCAAATAGCAGGTTTGTGATCGAAGCTTCGTATTTCATAAAATAGGGTTCTTGAAGATATAGGTCCATTCCGCCAAAAATCAAAATCATTCCGGACGAAAAATAAAAGAACGTACCAATTTTTTGCTTTTTAGATTTAAGCCAAAAGTATTCAATAAAAACAAGTGCCCCAGAAGCTAAAACTCCGGCTTTAAATCCCCAAAATTGATTTATGACGTAAAATCCGATTAACGGGCCGAAGTTAGAGATCACAAAGTTCACTAATTTAACTAAATTTTTCATCACAGCTTCTGTCATAATATCCTCAACTCGGCCTCAAAAAATTGATCCTTACTTAAAATTGAAACTCCGATTTGCCCAGCGGCTTCAATAACCGTCGGATTATCAAAAGCTGAAGTGAATAAAACTGACTTATTGGCTATCCCAAGTCTTTTGATAACCTCGATGCCTGTTTCAATTTTTTTACCGTCTTCAGTTTCTAGAAAGTAATCAGAATATAATTTAAAATCGGCTTTATTGGTAGCTAGCCAACGCTCTAATTCGCACGGCGTTGAGAATACGGTGTACTGCAACTTTTCATTTTTGACGTCTTGAAATTTTATTTGAATGGCATCACGTAGATATTTTTGATCCTCTAAGACTAAAAGACGCTGATTGGCCGCAAGAATAATGGCTTTTGATAGATCAGGCTTAGCTTTTGGAATGTAAATACTGACTTTGGTTCCTTCTCCAAGGCTTGATTCAATATTTAAACGGCCACCAAGGTCTTCGATAAATCGTTTGGCATAAAATACTCCAATGCCAGTGCCATTTTCTTTTTCTGATGAAAACCCCTTAGTTCCAATTTTTTTAAGATTTTCAGTAGAGATGCCTTTGCCGAAGTCTTTAATAAGTATTTCAAGAAATTCATCAGCATCATTGAAGGCGATAATCACTTTTGACCCTAATGACGACGCTTCCGCAGCATTATTGATCAAGTTTGAAACTGATCGCTCGAACTCCAAAGAGTTTAAATTAGCAATCGCAGTAATTCTCTGTGATTCCGGCTCAAGCTCGATTTCAACGTGACCCTCAAACTGAATTTGTTTCTGTTGAACAATATTAGAAGTTATTAGGATTAGGTCCGTATTTTCCTTTTGTAACTGCGTTTCAATTTCCTCGCCAATAGATTTTTTAGTCTGTTTTGAAATATCATCAGCGATAGTTTTTATTTTATTGATCGACTCGTTGAAAAGTTCTTTTTGTCTATCGGTGAGGCCTGTTGTTCTGCGCGCCAGAATTTCGACATTTCTTACTGAACCAATAATGTCATGACCGACGCGAGAGGCAATTTCACCCAACATAATCTTACTTTGATTTTGAATCGCAATCTGATGAGCTGCTTCAACTTGATTCTTTTTATCTTTCCACCATGTCATAAGCGTCGGCAGTGCTTTTTCAACTACTTCTGATGGATGATCTTTTGAAATGAAATCGTTGAGTGCTTGTTTAAAAATCTCTTCGCGCTTTACGTATTCTTGATTTTCGACTGATCGAATAACTGCAACCAGTGCAATTAGCATTAATAGTAAGAATGCAGCTCCGCCAAAAAAGACAGAATTTAAGACTTTTGATTCAACGTCAAATATAAGAAACATCTCATCGCGGCCCGGAATTTTATAAAATGCTCGGCTGTGCAGAAATCCAGCTCGCTTCATAACGACCTCTTGATTCATTTCAGGAAAATCAACGGCCTCTATATTGAATGGAGTGCCAAAGTGAAGTCTTTCTCTAATTTGATCTTTGTCGATTTTGACTAATTTCACGGCTTGCACGTAGTCACTTGAAAGCAAAAATCTTTGATTCTTTGTTGATGATGTTAATAAGTTGCCTTCTTGAATTAATGCCGACTCTGTGCGAACCCAATTTAGCATGAGCTCATGACCGACTGAATTTAAATAGTAATCGCAAAGCCAATAGATGCCCGTCATACTTATGATGACCGCAACTAGGAAAATTTGAACTGGCTTTTTTGGAGAGATCTTTAAAGACATAATCTCTCCAAGGTACCGCCAACAAACGGTGGCTGATTTTCAAAATAACAACGATGAACTTGAAACAGGTCATGAAGCTCATGCTTTACGACCTCATCAATTTCTAGCTTGGGTAAAATAATTGATTTGTTACCTTTTGCTTCAAGACGTTTTCTGATTAAATGATCTCCGTGACCAAGACCGAAATAAGCTAGGCGCTTTTCGTAGAAGGTAACAGGTTCGATATTTTCTAGACAGATTTTTTCAACTGCCAGACCATGACGATATAATTCATCCAGCGACCGCAGTAAAATTTGTTCTCTATCATCAATTGAGCCGCAAGCGCCACCAGAAATAAAACCACCAGACTTGAGGCGACCAAAAAGAATGACTACCGCCAAACCGCTTGAGTTTTCAACCTTTGGCTCAATTACAAATATTTCTTCCAAACCACACTGATATTTTACAGTGGCAACGTAAGATGAAATTTTTTGCTCAATTACATAATTTCTTATTGAATCAAGTTTGAACGCAATCGTCTCATCATCCCACCATTTGGCCCAAACGTATCTTTCAACAGCCTCAGCCAATGCGGATTCGCGAGCTTTTGATTCGGCGTTTCCATAAAATAATGGGTACGCGGCAAAGCCATCCGAGCGTTCCGTCATACAAGATGTGATTTTATTTTCAAATCCTGAACGAAACGCAAGCCGTTCAACTCCTTCAGATAATGCCTTAAGAAGTGCAATATTGCCGTCATCAGCAAAACCAGTTGTCGAATTTTCAGAAATTATTTTCGATTTATTTTCGTCATGACATACAAACCAATAGCGGTCGCCAACTTTAGAAACATCCATATTTTTTGGAAGCTGATTTCTAAGTTTTAATTCTTTAAGTAAAGAGGTTAGACCTGCTTGTACGTCACTCATTGATTAATCCATCCTAAAAACCTGCCAAGGTGCAGGGGATGTAATTGAAACTGGCGCTTCCATAATTAGCGAGCTATCTTTCGCTGCATAGAACCTTCTAACATGAGTGAAAACATTGAAAAGTGATTGGCTATAAATATGTTGATTAAGTTTTACAAACGCTGATTTTTCGAGACCGGATTTTTTCAAATTTTTGATTAAGTTTTGCATTTCCGCATCCTGGCTTACGAACTGAAGTGTTCTATGCATATTAGGCGTCATCAACATCTGAATATCACCAGCGGGATCAAAGGCCCAAAAACCAGTTTGAAATCCTTTAACGGCGACTTTGCCTGATAAAAATAATTCGTCTTCGTCTTTCTGAGTCTCCTGAACAACAGGTGGTGCAGCTTCAATTCCAAGCTCTGAAAATACTCTTTCCATAACGACGACAAAAATAGATTTCGGATTATTCATCGCCTTCAGCCACCTGATCGGCTCACTTTGCAGCTGCGACTTACAGCGAACAATATCATCTGCTGTTAGCTCAGATGAAATACCGTCAGAAAGTTCTTCGTTTTTTAAATACCCCGGTAGCAGATCGGTAAAGACGCTTGATTCAGATTCGCGAGCGTCGCCAACCATTTTATGAAACGCATTTCTAAATGCTCTGGCAAATACCTGTCGGCACTTTTTATCTTTAAAAGCACCGACATTTGGATTTATCACTAAGCCTACGATTCTAGAGGCCGGCGCAAACGAAATTTGAATTTTTGACTGAAGCTCTTTAATTTCATCAATCGAGTACCGTAGTTCACTGCCTGCAATAACAGTTTGTGCATCAAACTCATTCGCAGTTCTTACAACTTCTTGAGCAGACATATACTTGAAATAAAGTTTTTGCGGAGCCTTCAAGCCATGAATAGGAATTGCGTCTTGTTTTTCAAATTGGAATTCATTTTCTGTCTTTGAAATCATTTTATAATGGCCGCTGGCCGGAATTTCTTTGCACGTAATCTTGTTCGTTACAACATCAACGCAACTTTTTGGAATCACAGAAAATATTTCTAGGCAAAAGCGAAATAGCGGATGATCTTGTCTATTATTGAACTGAATTTTAACGGTTTGGCCATCAACCTGAATTCCTTCAGGCAGTGATTTCAAAGCATCTTTGGATTTGGACCAATCTTTTACACCTTTAATATCTTCGATAACTGGAAATGTTGGGCGCGTGTAAACCATTCGGGCAACAGCGAAAGCCACATCCGCCGATGTCAGATCAGAGTTGTCCGAATACTTTAGGCCTGATTTAACCTTCCAAGTCATAACCTGAGTCTGATCGTTGTACTCGAATAGATCCAAAATCTTGCTTGTTAGGTCGCCCTTGAGATCGACTTCCAACGGTGTTGCATACAACATGCGAGCAACTGGTAGATTCACGGTCTGGTCGGCATCTAGCGGATCAAGCGACGTTGCCGCTGATGTTTCAGTAATGACATAGGTGTAATGATCTTTTTTGATCGAGTGACTATAAATCATAATAATCACCCCCAACCCAACAAGGGCTATTGCAAACGCTATCTTTTTCAAGCTGACCTCTAAATTTCATTTATTTTACGTTTCCGCCATCTTGAGAGCTGATGACCATGCCCCCAGGTTTTTGCGAATTCACTTCAGTATCTTCCCCAACAATGGACTTAAGCCATTGTACGAACTGTTTAAGTTCTTGATCTTCTGACGTTTCAAGAATCACGGCGACTTTCTGATCATTAAGTTCAAAACGACCCCGGATATTTGTTTTTAGAAGAATTTTTTCGTCTAATAGTTCCTGAATAGTTTGGGCTTCCAAATTATTTTTCAGAAGTGTTTCCGCTGTAACAACTGCATTTTTTGCGAAGGCCTGAGAGCCTAAAGACATCATTAGTCCGACGATGGCTTTGGTCATTTTAGTTGATTTGTTCTTCATGATTTAATTCCCCCATTTTTGGTTTAAGTTCAAAATTCATTAAATTTTTATCTAAAATCTTGATTCGAGTTGAAATCGTTGACGGTGAAGCATTAAAAAAAGATCTGCATGCTTCGCGAAGCGTTCCACCTTTTCTGATCAGTGTCTGAATGTATGAAAGCTCAGACTCGTGCTGAATTCTCATAAATTCCTGATAGGTCGGAACTTCGACATCATCCGCATCAACATTGGCGACACTTCTTATTTTTGAATTTAGATCCTCTGGCAAAATTCTTGTTTTCTTCAGAGCAACAAGTCTTTCGATTTCATTTTGAAGTTCTCTGACATTGCCAGGCCATGAGTAGCTTTCAAGGCAGCGAACAGTTTTCTTTAAAATCTCGGTGCCTTCGGCTTTATATAATTTAAAAAAATGGGTTAGCAGTGGGCGTATGTCGGCTCGACGCTCGCGCAAAGCTGGAATTTTTATTGGCATGACATGCAGCCGATAATATAAGTCTTCGCGAAATCGACCATCAGCCATTGCTTTCTCTAAATTGACATGAGTTGCGGTGATGACTCGAATATCGACGTCAACGGGCCTTGTTGCTCCGACAGGTGTTAATTTTCGTTCTTGTAAGACTCTAAGAAGTTTCGCTTGAATAGATGGCGCAAGTTCGCCGATCTCATCGAGAAAAAGGGTTCCTTGGTGTGCCGATGCAATCAGTCCTTTTTTATCGCTAATCGCCCCAGTAAATGCGCCTTTAGCGTGACCAAACATTTCACTTTCAAAAAGTGTCTCTGTGATTGATGAAACGTTGATTGCGACGAATGGTCTATTTTTTCGATCTGATAAATTATGAATCGCCTGCGCAATTTTTTCTTTACCAGTTCCAGACTCGCCGCTGATAAAAATATTGCAGGTTGTTTTTGCGGCCCGACGAACAAGTTGAGTCACTTGCACCATCGCGTTTGATTTTCCGACAATACCAATAGATTCAATTATTTTTTGATTTTCAGATTCGTCGTTGGTGTCATGAAAAAGTTCCGCAGTTTCTTCCCAGCGCTGGCAAAGGGCTCGGACAATGCCGCGCACAGCTTCTTCATCCTGATTTTTTTCGATGAAATCTTTTACTCCGATGGCCATACATTTTTTTAGAAGTTCGCGCGAGTCATCCGCTGAATTCAAAGCAATCACCAGATGCGGATTAATCTCTAGCAGCTCTTTGGCTGTCTGGATGCCGTCCTTAGGCATTCGATAGTCCAAAAGAACGACTGAATATTGCGACGGCTTTTCTTTGATTGAATTGATGGCGGCTTCGACATCAAGAAGGCCCGTGACCTCAAAGTCAGGATCATCTTCAAGCACCAATCTTGTGCATTCAAGATCGGCGGCTTCATTATCAACGACTAAAATCTTATACGGCATGTGCTTCCCCCCAAGAAATTGCTAACTGCTCACAAGTAAGCCTTAAAGCAAGCGGGGTACCAGCTGTCAGAAAACTAAAAAAAGAGATCTAACCCCTTGAAAATACTTGAATGTGTATACCACTGTTGCGAATAAGACTCAATGCTCCAAACGAATTTGTACGTAAGTGCGAACAGTGAATTGAGTTTGCTGATGATATGAAGCGAGGTAACTCGCCGAATACACATAGAAAAATTTATTTGTCTTGGCCGTTCGTAAGTACGAATGGGTGGTGTAGGAATTACACGGATAGTTTTAATGATTATGGCTGTTAGTTTAGAACTTATTCGAAATCTAAAAGTAGATATTTCAAAATGTATTGAACGGAAAACTTGGCCAGCGGCAACCTCCTGAGTACATAGGTTTCGGACTCAGCTATGAATCCAAAAAAACAGCAGCGCGATGAGATCTCGGCAAGAATGCGTAGACGTGATTTGTATCAACATCAAATGCAATTGTATGCGCACCTTTTTCTGTTTCAACAGTAGCCAACTTTTGCATCGTTTTAGTATCAAAAATATCGATGACCCCTGGATCGCCAATGGCAACGTAAAGATGATTTAAGTGTGCATTAAAGAAAATCACATCTGGTGATCCAGACAATTCTGCAAGATGAAGAGTCTTCCCGGAGTTTTTGTCCAATGCGACTAATTGTCTTCCATCGCAAGCACAAAAAAGTCGGCCGGTCTCATAATCAAGGTCTAAACCATGTGGGCCTTCGCCAGGCACTTCGAAGCTACGCAGCTCTTGTTGTGTACCATCGCTTGGTATAACGAGAATCTGTGCAGGCTTTCCAAGATTGACGTAAAAAGAATTGGTCTTTTCATCAAAGATCGCCCAGCGTGTTCGCCCAGCTACTGGAATCGTTTGAATAACTGTCCTTTTTACCACGTTCACTAGAGAAAGTGTGTAGGTCTCGACTCTGTCGGCGGCGCCAACATTACCTACAAGCAAAATATTTTTTTCTGAATCATATGCAAGACCGTTTGGACGATGGCCTACTGGGATTTTTTGTGAGGCCATTTCTTGATTTATATTAAAGATGGATACTGTGTCTTCATTGCGATTAGATGTGAATACCAGATCTCGTTCATTCGAGACCAAAGCACCGGCTATTCCCTTGAGGCCTGAGATCGAGTGGGAATATTTATTCTGTCGCAAGTCTATCACATCGAGAGTGTCATTTGCAGTGTGAGCAACATAGAGTTGTCGCGACTTCAGGTGAATGGCCGCATGATCAAAACCACCGGCGCCAACATGGGCTGGAAGATCCACAAAACCCACTAAAGAAAATTTAAATTTGCTCATTGGCCGACCACCGCATCGTAGATAATCATTCGAGACACGGGCTTTCCATTTTCTTCCTGCTCTGGCGCATATACTTTATGGGTTTTAATATCTACGGCTAGAGAGTGAACCTTGGGCTGAACCGGAAAATCTTCAAGTTTGCGAATATGAGCCCCATCATCAACTTGAATCACCGATATTGCTCCGCTGTATAACAAGCGGCGTATATACGCTTTAGACCTGGATCATAAACAATAACGTCGACTCCTTCAGGAAGTGAAATACTTGCAAGCTCCTTATGTTGATCTAAGCTAAATACGGAAAGAAGATTATTTCCCTCACAGGCTAAAAATGCCAAATGGCGATCTGGATCGATAGCCATTCCATGATTGCCCTTGCATTTTCCAACCGGAAATTGCTCTTCAATTGTATCAGTGGCGGGGTTAATGACGACAAATAAGTTTTGATCCTGGAGATTCAAATAAATTTTGTTTGCGATAGGATCAAACTGCGGCATACCAGTCTCGCTTTGAAAACGCAGTGTTTTGACAACCTTATCAGCCATCACATCAACAATGATTAAAGCTTTTGCCACTTCATCAGACACATAAAGTTTATGCACAGTTGGAGCATAGGCGCTGCCATCTGGTTTTTTTTCAGCCGGAATTTTTTTAATCATTTTCATCTGCTTAAGGTCAATGACTCCAATCGTATGATCGTGCCAGTTCGAGGTATAGATTTTATCAAGTTCAGGAACAAATTCAATTCCTTCCACACCGGGAGTGTCAGAAATAGTTTTTACCAACTTGCCAGACCGATTCAAAATATAAGTTTGATCGGCTCCGAGATGAGCCGAAAAAATATAATCATCTTTGTAATCAATTTTTAAGTAATCGAATCGTTTACCGGGAGCCCCAGGTAAGTCTATTGCTTGAATCTGCCTTAGGGTATGAGGTTTTGCCGCATAACTATTATGACCCGTCGTTGTTAAAACAATCATAGTTAAAACTATTCTCATGCAGTTCATATTTCCTCCACACTGCGAACAGAAAACTTTATATTCATTACATTTTAATTTGTTCGGGATGCCAGCCGTGACGTTCTGTAGCCAGATTTTTACACCAAGTATAAAGAGCATCGTAGATAATCATTCCAACTTTTAGCATTTCTTGGTCGTTCTGAATATTTTGCGATAACCCCAAAGTAATTGCCAAAAGTCCGGGGGCTTGGGAAGATTTTTCCAGTGTATCTGTGTCAGCTGCGCGAACAATTTCAGCAAGATGTTCTAGCGCTGGGTCTTTTAAATTATATTTTTTTATGAACGCATCAAAACTACATAGTAGCCCTTCGTGAGTTAATTCGACATTAGGCACATCATAAGGAGTCGCTCCTGTTTCTTTCGCAACTCGAAGGACATCATGCGATGGCACATAAAGAAATTCTGCTTCTTTGTCGATAAATTTTTGAACCAACCAAGGACAAGCAATTCGATCAATTTTAGGACGTTCTCTTGTAATCCATTTCATTTTATTCTCCTTACTATTTTAGTTGTTCAGTATTAAAATTATCAAAAGCTCCGACTGTATCAGCTGTTGTGAAAAAACCTGCTTTTCCAGAGTTTTTAAAAGATTTATCTTTAATGCTAATAACATTTTTTTGATCAAAAAAGACATCGACCTGTTCGGCGTTAAACTGAATTTTCAAATGATGCCATTTATCGAATCCAACTTTAGATTCAATTTCTTTGATGACTTCTTTTTTCCCCTGATTCATTCGGTAAAAAATCACGTTATCTTCGATGGCATTAATTCTCACATAATAGTAATTCTCTCCATCTTTATGTCGCCATACTAGACCGACTTCTGGATCTTCTTTGCCAGAGATTACTTTTAAGTCGGCCTCTACAATACCGTCAGCGAAAACTGGCGTATTCAAAACTTTCCAGTTATAAATGGCATTGCCTGTCTGCTTCAATACATTTGGTTTTGAAGGAGCTGTCGCATCGGTTTCAACTTTCCACGAGGGCTTGCCTTTAGATCCATAAAATCCCTCGTCCCATCCGCTTAGACCCTGACCTGGCTTTTGATCATCAAAGTTAATCTTTAATGCAAAACTTTGAGTGGAAATAAGAACTCCAATAAAAAATAAGATGAAAGCTTTCATGATGTCTCCTTAGGCAATGGAAATCGAATTATAAACTCGGTTCCCTGATTTAATGAACTCACAAGAGTAACACTTCCTTTATGGGCGTTAATGATCCATTGGCAAATGGATAGGCCTAATCCAGTCCCACCGACATTTCGTGTGCGGCCCAAGTCAATTCGATAAAAGCGATCAAAAATTTTTGATTGATGTTCTAAAGCAATTCCTGGTCCATTGTCTTTGATTGAAAGTAAAATAGCATCGTCCACTTTTTTCGCTTGAATGATAATCTTACTATTTGCTGGACTATACTTAATTGCATTATCGACCAGATTAATAATGGCTTGCCTTAAGAAACCGACATCGGCTTTTATTTTTAAGTCGGTTGGGATGTCGGCAAGTATAGTTTGATTTTTTTCCTCAGCTAGCACATACAGTAAATCAATAGTGTCACCAATGATTTCGCTTATCTGAACTTCTTGAAAATTAAAAATTACGGCTCCAGAATCGGCTCTTGATAGTAATAGTAAACTTTCGCAAAGATTTTGTAGTCTTGCGGTTTCTTCTAAGATTCCTGAAATCGTATCACTGTGTGAATCCTTACCTTGTCTTAAAGCCACCTCTCCCATCATGCGAATAGCAGAAAGTGGAGTTCTTAGTTCATGGGAGGCATCTCCCGTAAATCGTTTTATTTGAGCAAATGAATTTTCTAATCTTTCAAAGGTATCATTAAAAGTTTTGGCAAGCTCACCAAGTTCATCATCAGGGTTATGGATTGGTAGACGCTCATTCAGCTTTTCGGCCGAAATTGTTTTTGCTTTTTTAGTCAGGCTTGCAATTGGTAATAAGGCCCTTTTTGCCAAAAGATAGCCAGCAACTCCGGAAAGCAAAACTATTAAGGGAGCACCCAAAAGCATTAGAATTAAGAAGCGGCTGAGCTGTAGATTTATTGTTTCAGTCAAGCGTGCAACGCGAATTACATATTGGTTCGGCAAAGACTCAGATGGAATACAAAAAATTCTTACCTTAAGATCTTGATCTGCAATTTTATCAAAACTTTCAGAATCTGATTTAAAGCATGAAGCATCTGGTTTTCCTAATGGGTCGTTTTCTGAAGATCCTGTCGCATAAATTCGTTCACCATTTAAAGTCCATACTTCAGTCAGCCAGTTTGACGGGTCAAAATTTTGATAAGATAATTTTTGCAACTCAATCTTTATATCTTCTTTGTTCAATTCAGCAGAGCTATTCGCTTTCGCTAAAAGCATTTCCATGGACTCTATATCTCTACGAAGTTTTTTATTTAGATCACGATAGGAGTCCTGCCGATACATATAAAAAAGCGCCGCGGAGTAAGCAGCAATTAAAAATGTAATTGTCAGCGCAAAAGTAAGTGCCATTCTAGCTCGTGCGCTTGCCGGTTTAAACTTCATACTATGAATTTGCCTTTAAGATAAATCCAACACCTCGAACCGTGTGAATGAGAGGGGGTTCGCTAGAATGATCCACTTTTTTACGAAGTCTTGCGATATGAACATCAATAACATTATCAAGTGGCGTAGCTCGCGAGGACTCTTTCCATACATCTTTAGCTAACATTTCCCGAGAAACAATTTCATTACGATGCCTTAAAAGATATTCAAGAACCTCGAATTCTTTCACGGTTAACTCAATAATTCGGTCAGAGCGGCGAGCTTGTCGAGTGAGAAGATCCATTTCAAGATCTTGAAAGCTCAGTTTCACTGAGCTTTCTGCTTTTGCAGTTTTTAGACGAAGCCTAAGTCGCGCCATCAGTTCACTAAATGCAAAAGGTTTTATAAGATAGTCGTCGGCACCTTGCTCAAGACCTAAAACTCGATCTTCAATACTATCACGAGCTGTTAGCATTATGACTGGGGTTTTATCATTAGTTGAGCGAAGAACTTTTAAAATCTCAAAGCCATTACGTCCTGGAAGCATCACATCCAACAAAATTATATCAAACGGCTCACGGCTAAGTAGAAATAGTGCCTCTTCTCCAGAGCCAACACTTTGGGCCTCATAGCCTTCGCCGAGTAAGCCCTGAACCAAAGCCTCAGCAATTTTTATTTCATCTTCTACAATAAGTACTTTATGCTTCATTTCTTCTTCCAGTTTAAGGGCTAATAATCCCATGTGCCCTCCGAGCAGGTCAACTATAACCTAGGCTTAGCTTAACCACCTGGATGACTAAATAATACTGAAGTTTTTGTCAGAATTGCTTTTTGGCTTTCTGACAATTTATTCAGGAAAGCTTCAGTGGTGCTTTTAAAATCACAAAGCTACTTTACAAGTAAGAAAGAAAAGATTTTTAAAAGTCTTTAAACTAAAAACCAAGATGAAATTCATCTTAAAAAAGGGAGAAAAAATGAAAAAGATATCAGTTTTAACCGTGTTGGCATTCGTACTTGTGCACAATTTAGCTTTTGCTGGCGGTCACGATCCAAAAGAAATTATTCCTCTATTGAAGAACTCAAAAATGACTTTAATAGAAGCCATCAATTACGCAGAACAAACAAGTGGAGTTGTGACTTCTGCGAAGTTTGAGATTTCAGATGACGGAAAGCTAGCTGTCAGTGTGTATACGGTTCCAGAGGGTTTAAGTGTTGAGCCTGAAACTGCAACTTTAACAGAGTTAAGCGGTGATGCGACAGAAGATCTTTCCAAGCTAGGTAAGGAAGTTTTTGCAGATAAAGAGCATCTTACGCGTGCTTCAGTTCACATGACACTTTTTCAACTTTCAAAATTAAGTTTAAAACAAGTCATTGCTAAAGCCGTGAAACTCCGAGCTGGCCAAGCGATTGATGTTAGAAACCCAATGATGCGAAATCATAGACCGGTTGCTGACGTTATTATCGCAAGTGATGATCAAAATGTATATGTTGCAACAGTTGATTTGCTTAACGGAAGAGTGCGAGTAGTAAAACAATAATTAGTATTTTGAAAGACTCGGTGTAATTGAAAAACTGAGTCTTTATAAAATTTAAAAATAATGAAAGAAGATTTTTATGAAAAAATATCGAATTTTTGGATTAATATCATGTCTTCTGTTCTCGGGAATTGCAAATGCAGACAGTTCAATTATTTATTTCGGTAACTTAGAGGTTAAAAATGGCACGCTGAAGTCTGCTAGCGGAGTATCACCATCTCCTGGAGAAACTGTACTCCTGAGAGTTTTTAGTGAAGAGCTTTCGGCCCTAGTTTATGATGATTCTTTAACTGGTCAAGGTGCCTACGGACTATATGGAGTTCAGCCACATTTATTTGTGCGTTATAACTCAAATGCCGAATTTAAAGAGTACCTACTTAAGGCCGCTCAGATGATTAATCGTGGACCATCGTTTCTTTGGGATTCAAGCGCAGAAGATATACAGTTAGACATTCCAAATCAGGCTGAAACTATTGAAGTTTTTTTATCTTGGGATCGCGTTCGGCCGACGGACTGTTATATTGCCTATGATATGACGGAGTGTAGTACTTTCGAGAATTCACTTTCTGTCGCATATACAAGTAACTCCGGTAGAAATTTTAAGCTAGATGTTCGCAAGTAGAAGTATTGGAACCTAATGAAAAACCAATTATCTTTGCAACACATTTAAGTATCATTTTAGCCAGAGAATTGAATTTTTAGACATTGTGAGAGGAAAGAGAGTGGGGACTAGGGGAACATCCACACTCTTTATAGGGCACCTCAAATCATTGTAAATGACGAAGAATTTCCGAAAACTCCAAAACATTTTTAAACGGTCCAATCTTTTTCAGGCCTTTTTCATAGAGCGCAAAAAATGTTAATTTAGGCAGAACCTGAGTAGGTAATTCTAAACTCTGTACATTTTTCGAATAGCTTTTAATGTATGCGGGAACAATAGCATAACCCAATCCCTGATCGACAAGATTTTGAACGCTTCGCCAATCCTCAGCAATATAGCGGACTTTTAATTGATCCATTGGAAGCTTTACGTGCTTAAGCCATTCTTTAAGTAAGTGCCCATCACGTTGATACAAAATGCATGGGGTTTCGGTTAAGAAGTGTGATTTTCTTGTCCAATCAAGAGTCAGGTTCCTATTTTTCAAAAATTTTTCGTGAACAACAAAGTGGGCCGCACTTTGGAAAAGTTTTTTTGCAATAACCTCTGTGGAATCTGGCTGAATGTAGCTCAATGCAATATCTACTTCATGCACTAATAATTTTTTAACCGCTTCTGTGCTATTTAGATTTACTAATTCAATTCTTCCAGCAAAATCAAAATATGGAGCTAGAAATTCAAGAACTTCACTTCTTCCGCCCACGCGCAAAGTTAACAGCTCGGCCTTGGCATAATTGCGGTGCAAACCCTCTAAATCTTTTTCCCAGTCATTTTTTTTATTTAATGCAATTTCATAAAGTGACCGCCCGTAATGTGTAAGTACTTTTCTTTTTCCGTCGAGTTGAAAAACAGGTATCGGAAGCCGCATTTCGAGATCTTTCATTTTTAATGAAACTGAGGCCTGCGTGATGCCCACTCGATCGGCAGCCTCGTAGAAATTTTTACTTTCGGCAACAGCAATTAGCACCAATAGGGAGTCAAAAGGGATGTCTTTCATGATGAATATATTTATCATAATAATGAATTATAAGCTATATATTTATCATTTATTTTGCCTTAAATTCCGCTTTACACAAACTTTTAATTCCGAGGAGGAAGATATGAGCTTTAGAAATCTAATATTCACTTTAACGACGGTACTCTTACTGTCTCCGCTAGCACACTCATCACCACAGCATGAGCCAATGGCACTTTTAGAAATTGTTGAGCGATCACAACTCTACACTGATTTAAAAAGGCAACCAATTGTCATCATTGATTTAGATGATACGCTAATTAATACCCGAGAAAGAAATTTGCGTATTCTCAGAGATTTTGCAGAAGTAAGTTCAATTAAACAAACATTTCCTAGCGAAGCCCTGAAAGTAAAAAATTTAAACCTCGATCAGATCCGTTATCTGTTGGCGGACAGCCTTAAGGGGATCGGCATTGAAAATTTAGATTTTATCAAAGCAGCATCTGATTTTTGGCTCTCTCGTTTTTTTAGCAACGAATACTGCTCCGAGGATCTTCCAACGAAGGGTGCGGCTCAATATCTGCAACAACTAGAAAATGCCGGCGCGAAGATTATTTACCTCACTGGACGAGATGTTCCTCGGATGGAAACAGGGACGCTCGCTAATCTAAAACGTAATTCTTTTCCGTTAGAAAAAGCAAAACTGATGATGAAGCCTGATCCAAAGATGGATGACTTAGTCTTTAAACAACAAGCGTTTGTCGAAATCGACAAATTGGGTGAGGTCGTTGGCGTTATAGAAAATGAACCGGCAAATATCAACGCAATGAAGGACGCATTTCCGCAGGCAACAGCCGTCTTTTTAGATACGATCCATTCACCAAAACCTGATGTTCCTAAGGATGGAGTTCATTGGGTTCAAGATTTTACAATTTCCGATGCAATCAACGGCATAGAAATTAAAGAAGCTATTTTGCTTGCTTGTAAGGAAGCTAATCGTGTCCATTTTGATTTCGAAACGTCTTGCGAAGATGACTTTTTTTCTCCGCAAGACTTAAATATTTCTGAGTATCTGTTCATGGGGATCGATGCCTCAGGCGATTGTGGGATTACGGTTTTAATAAATCGCCTGACTGGTGCTGCTAAATCGAATTATCAATGTGATTAATGGATAGAATCCAGAAAATATTTTAATAAGCTCCATTGCCGTTTAACTTCAGATTTATCGCTAGCCATAAACTGATTGACGTGATCGTCTTCATAACCATATCGAATAACATTTATGTCGATTTGTGTAGAATCAAAGGCATCCCAAACACGCTCGGTGTGTTTGGGGGTGTCATCAATAAATACAATTCCGCAAGGGGCGAACCCAGTTTTTGCTAGAAGCGTTTTTAACATGGCACCTTTATGTTGTCCGGCTCCAAAAAATATTCCACCTTGATAGACAACGGGCTTAGCAGAGCCTAATTTCCAGCGACTAGCTTCGTCCTTAGATAATCCAGACGCTTCAATAGCGTTTAAGTCGTAAGGCAGAAACTTTCCGACGTAACCGCTTGTTGGTCCCGGTCCAGTATCAGTAAAATCGTACTTATTCAGACCAAGTTCCCGACCCGTCACATTTTGAAAATCCAAGCCTCGCGAGGTCAACGCCATAACAACGAAACCGTTTCGCTGCAAATCTTGAATCACCGAAGGGTTTTGAGCATCTACAGGGTGCATAGATGATGCTGTGTACAGCAAGCCTTGAATCTTTAGTAACCCATCAATATTTGGTGCCACAACATCACTTAAGTCACTTTTTGCGATTAGGTCAGCTTGCCAATTAAACCAAGCATCGCCACCTAAATCCTGGTTCATTGTTAATAAAGTGTTATCAATATCTAAGACGATGAGCGTTTTACTTGGGCCACACTTTTCGCCGACTTCGACTGCCTTTTCAAGTAAGAAGTGGAAGTCCTTACTTTCAAACTTTCCTTTGGCATGACCTGGTAGCGAATAGAGAGCCAAAGCTATCAGAACAACATTTATAATCTTTTTCATTTTTACTCCTTAAGTAAACCGCCACGTTGGGCGAAGTTTTGTTAAGGCTGCTTTTAATACGAATTGCTTAATTAATAAAATTCATTATAATGCGTATTATATTCATTTTTTCTAATAATGAGGGTGGCTTATGAATTTTAACCATTTAAAATACTTTTACGATGCCACTGCGGCAGGTTCTGTCGGCAAAGCGGCTATCAAAAATTTTGTTAGTCAGTCTGCCATTAGCCAAGCTATTCGAAAACTCGAAGAAGCCTTAGACTGCCAACTGCTGATTCATAAAAAAAATAGTTTTCAACTAACGGATGAAGGACGAACTGTTTTTCAGAAATGCCAAGATATTTTTAATTCCGTTCAAAATTTGAAAAATGAAGTTAAATTATCAAAAACGGAAATAAGCGGCACGCTGACATTTGCGACCTCTCATAGTATTGCGCTTTCGCTCTTTCCTGATTTTTTAAAGCTTTTTAAAAAAAATTATCCTCTTGTCTCGCCGCGATTACGATTAGGCAAAACCCCGCTTGTTAGGAGATGGGTTGAAGATCGAGAGGTCGACTTTGGAATTACTGTTGACGACGATAACTTAAAAAGCCTTGAGAAAACCCTTCTAAAGCGTGGCCAATTTGTGGCAACGTCACAAACTTCTAGATATAGTAATGAACAAGAATTTATTATTACAGAGTCTAGACCCGAAACAATTGCACTTAAGAAACATTTTTTAAGGAAAACCAAAAATGATCTGCCTGTCCTTATGGAAGTTGATAGCTGGGAAATTATTAATCAGTTTGCTCAAAAGGGAATCGGCATTGGGTATGTTCCTGACTTTGTTTTAAAAGCCAATAAAATTTTAATTCATCCATCAATTCCCAAAATTAATTACGATCTGCTTGTCATTCAGAATAAAGGGCAAAGGCCATCGAAAGTTGGAAGTCTATTTATTAGTGATTTAATACAGTTTCTTAACAAAGCTTAGTGGCCGATTTTTGGACAATGTGGGGTTGATTTTGCATGTCAGCGATCTCAACGATTTAATTTTATTTCTCCATCTTGTGGAAAAAATCAGGGCTTCCCCAAGTCGAAGTTCTTGATTCATATAAAAGCTTTGCTCTGGCTACATAAACCCACTTGGTGAATGAATCCAGATTACCAGCCAGTGCCGCAGCCAAAACAATCGTGATGGCAAAGTCTGTCAATTTATCGAAGTTCATATTGATCTCCAGTCTGGACAAGATGTCCGGTTTTAATTCTTTTGATTATGTTATCTATGGAATTCCAAGACCAAGTTTTGCCCATTGGGGATGGGACACGTTTTCCATTGAGCTTAGTTGCTATGGAATTCAATGACTGACCTAATTTCCACAGGCCTATGATCTGAAGTAAAGTGGGATACTCTTTCGGGTGCTTTACAACTCGGCCTTCAAAGTACGCGAAGCCATACGGAGGTTTCGCATTTTTTTTGCCCGCGATTCTTTGCGTAGCTCTGTTACTTTCCGGAAAGACAGGCCTGACGGGAACTTTAAGTCGGCGTAAAATATTTCTGACTCTTGTTTTTGAAATTCCAGTGGCCTTTTCGATATCACGAAATGAATTGCCTTTTTCGTATAATTCAGCTACTTTATGGTCACAGGTTGTTGAATTAGAAAAAGTTAACTGTATGAAATCATGTGACTTTGGCCACATTGCCTGTTGGAGGCTCGGGGTCACCAATTGTCAATAAACTCGAACTCTGATTTTTAAAAAAAATGCGAGACCCCAAGGCTTCCGCCCCGGGACCTCGCACGCAATGACTCTTTCCGACATGAAAATAGATTTCAAAGCCAGCAGGCTTTATGATGATTTTGTGCACAACTTTTTTCACAACTGCAGTTTGAACGTTTTTGTCAGCTTCGGCCTTGCTGACAAGCTCTTTGAGTCCTTTTCTGAAGATCATCAAATTTTCAAAATCAATCAGATCATCTTGATCTGATTTTTCATTTTCTTTCTGTTGAACAGCAGTCTCAAGCTCCAATTCTGATTTTTGCAGTTTTGACAGTTGGTCAATCAAAGGCTTGAGATCCATTTCTTTGGGTAAGCTTCCAATTCTTTCTGCCAAAACTTCGATTTGGCTTTGCGTGAGTTTTAATTTCTGCCGAAGCTTTTTGGGCTCGTCGCTTTGTGCATTTGATTCCTGTAAAAGTCTTGCTCGATCCAGCAAATCGTTTGCAAAAGCGTCGCTTAAAATAAATTTCTTCACCTCTTGCCAAACAATGGGCTCAAGCTTGATCGACGGCACTCGGTGGGGATTGTGTGTCTTAAGCTTCTCAGTACTTCCGGATTGAAGACGCGCCGTTTTGATGTGCTCGTAATACCCAACCTTACCAGCCTGCCCATGGGCTGATTTTCCAGACATTCGGCCCCCGCATTGCTCGCAAAAAACAAACCCTGACAAAATATACGGAAAGCGATTGGCCCCATGTGTTCGTTTGTGATGACGATTTTTTGTGAGTAGCACACCCACTCGCTCAAATGTCGCCACATCAATAATTGGCTCCCAGCAGGCGGTCACTTCTTGGCTTCCAAGCTTGGTCTCAAAAACACGAACACCGATGTAGGTAGCGTAAATTTTTTTGTGTCTGCGATTTTAATGTATAAGATTATCTAATACATCGTTGATTTCGTTACGTTTAGCAATATGTTCTAAATTATTT
>JAYUWH010000117.1:0-3808 GCA_043753645.1 Bdellovibrionales bacterium | reverse complement strand
CCCCAACGTCTCGCCACTCGGCTGACCGGGCACGGCTGATGTGTACCGTTATAGAAATCCGATCAAATTTAACTCGTGTGGGACTTTTTAACTCTTCTCTTTTCATTCCTTGTGTAAGTAAAATGGATTCGCTTGCAGAAGAGATTTGAACTAGACAGAATAATAAAATAAACATTTTCATTGATAAATAACATCTTCGACTGCCAATCTTGTCAATAACCATATGAATTTGGGGTCCCGATTGGTCGGACTTTCGATAGCCTTTTGAAGCTTCAATAGATTTGATCTGACAGCGAATATACTGAACCCGGCTAAGAAATATTAAAAGGTTCAGGATTACTGACTGAGGCCGTAGTTTCGCGCAAAAGGTTAGGCCCTAATCGAATATTAGGCGTCGCATAGGATTAGTTTTTGAAACGTGTTTTAATCCAAATGAAGTGTCAAATTTTTTTACAACACCAATCTTTTTCATTTCGAAAGATTGTTTAAGCAAAGGTTTTAACCTTCATATAGGATAACGTCGCAAACAAAGGATTTTTTTATGAAAATATTCTTTTCAATTTTACTTTTAACAGCGAGCGCGAATGCATCTTATTTTTGCCCGCAGACTGATTTTGGAAAAAAAGCGGAACAAACCTTCGAATGTTCTTCTAATACGGGCAGCAATGTTTGTATTAGGATCGAATCTTCGGTCAGTGGCCAAAGAAAGATTCAAGTAAAAAATGAATCTGATAGTTACAACCAATATTTTCAAGAAACCAAAACAGACGATGCGTGCAAAAAACCCGAAGTCGGAGCACTAGAGCACTGCCGTTTATCAAAGATAAATATTGAATCAAATTCTGTAACTGCGACTACAAGTACACTTAGTTTTGAATCTAACAGCATCCACAGAGCTGCTTTTCTGTTTGATAAATCCACGTTACAGGGAAAATTTAATCTTCTATCAAGATTAGAATTTGAAAACGACTGGACTATAAATGACTCTTTCGTTAATTGTAGGCTTGTTAAGTAAGATTAAAGCCTCTTTTCTTAGTAATGAAAATTCAAGCTGCTAAACCTCAATGGTCGGCAGCTTTTTGATTTTTAAGATTATGCTTTAGCCCAAGAGTTTGTTGATTTCTGAAAACTTCGGCTATAAAATTTTAGCATGCGCATCTACGTCATAGCTACATTTCTAATTTTTTTCACGGCAGTTTTTACTTATAAGAATTTTAATTCAATTTTATTCGAAACGGGGTTTTTTAATCGTGAAGCTTACTGCACCATGAGTAACGGCTGTCCCTTGGACAAGTGTTACGAGCATGCAGACTGTTTACCCGGATCTAATGGTATCTCTGCTGGCTGCAGCCCTGGCCCAACACAATGCTCCTTCAAGTCCCAACTAAGCAAGTTCGACTACAAGCAAATCAGCTTCGAAGAAGCTCGCACTTGCCTAAAGGATTTTGTAAAGAAAAATGTTGATAAATTCCCCCATTTAGCTCGCTTCAATTTGGATCTTGCGGAAGAAAAAATGTTACATTTCCCTGGAACGCAAGAAGATAAAGATGAGGAAAGTCCGGCAGATAGATTTTGGTATGTCTTTAGCCTAAATGCCCTGCCGGATAGGGATGGAGCAGACGTGCGGGTCGGAGCACAAACATGTCATGTTAAGTGGCCCACGATTAGTCGTTACGATGAGCCGAAAAAAACCAATACAGACAAAGCAAACAAACTTATTACTCTCGCTGAAGCCAAGGTGTGCGCTGAAGATTTTTTAAAAGTAAACTACGGTGACACTCCTGAAGGCCAGCTTTTTATTGAGGGCGAAAGTTTGTTAGTTTCAAACCAGATCGATGATAATTCGAATGAAAATATAGCTGGGTATTATATGTTTTCAATTGATCGAAGAAAATTTATTTATGTGGGATCAAAAAACTGCGTTGTGTATAAAAATGTAAATTCTAATACTCCGTCGTCAGTTCATACAAAGATAAATTCTAATGCTCCATCGTCAATTATAACAAATGGAAAATCATGTGATATTTCCAGCGGCAAGGTATGTGAAGCTAAAAACTCAGATTTAAAAATTAATGCTAATTTTGAATTAGATAATAACACTTATATTCTTATCACCAATCATTCTAATAGCGAATGTAAACTAAAAGCATCTTCTTCGTCGCCATGGCGAGGGGACATGATAATTTCAGCCAAAAGTTTCTTGCCAACATATAATCCAGGAGTCTACGAACTGCATGAAATACAAGGGCAAATTTGTGATCTAACAGTGCAAGAATTGAAGAATAGGTAGTATATCATTTAAGAAGATTATCTAAATTAGGTTCTGAAATCGGATCGAGCATAAAAATTCGTAATCCAGACGCCAGTGCTTAGTTCAAAGTTTTCAAATTTCAACTTTGAAAAAATCTTAAAGGTAAAGCATAGCTGAACCAAATACGCTTTAAAAGCATTAGTTTCTGGACAAGAAGCTTTAATTTGCTAAGAATAAAAATATGAAACTAGCAGCTATTTTCATGCTTTTTTGCGCGACGGAAATTTGCTTAGGAAAAATAAATCCTAAGGTCAATGATGGCGTTTTATTGAAGGACTCTCAGCTTCCCCAAGTGGTAGTCCTTTCTAGCGAAAAAGGCGGAGTTTGCACTGCAGAACTTGTCGGACCTCGGGTTCTATTAACTGCAGCACATTGCTGTGAAGGTGGCGTCCTTCACGCTAAGAATTTAAGTTCTACGGTTGCTTGGAAAATTCATCCTGACTATCGAAAAATCACTTCACCCTATTATGGCTTTGCGCTGCCAGATATTTATGTTCTAGAAAATGATCTATGTGCCATTCAGATTGCTTCAGAAGTTAAAGAAATCAATCCTTTGTCGCTACCTGCAGTCTTGCCTCAAATAGGTAAAGATCATATTATTGTTGGCGCTGGAGATCCGCACGCTGGAAGCAGGCAATATGGAGTTATGAATGTAGTAAAGGCGAGCGAAAAAGGCACCCAAGCTCAAGGAACCATAAATTATGGAAGACCTGGCGATTCGGGAGGAGCATTTTTGGCTGGAGCCTCAGGAAATCAGGTGACTCTTGCAGGAATTTCTTCGGTCAGCACTTATTTTTGCGGCGACCAAGGAGTCATTTTTTCTAAGAACAATCAAAATCGTTGTGCAGACCAACCCTCGCAAGACCCTTCCGATGTTTTTGTTCCTGCACACACATCAGGTTTCGTATCGTTGACGAATGAGAAAAATGTTCAATTCCTTAAAAATTTTGAGCTTGTAAACCAAGTTGAAATTTGTGGCCTAAGCCTAAAGTGCAACGCAGTTTTCTTTGAACAATGACACTTCATACAAATGCGAACGGCGCTCAGTTTCGCAAAGGCCGTTGAACTTTTTAATTTTTAATTTCAAGCTGAATAAAAAGCTCATTTAAATTTACAGAGCCATTCAAAATCCAGTGGTTTTTGGTCACTAATTCTTAAAAGAAAAGTCTTTCAGTTCCCAGCTGACCTCTCTCATACATTTTGGATCGTTAAATTCGGATTGTGACGTCTTGGATTTTACGACTCCTAAGACGACGCCACCAATCCAAGTTTCCGCTAAGACATCTTTTCCATCAACTGTTCATCGATGGCAGTTACGAGATCGGTCCGCAAAACGAACCCATCGACTTCATCGCGATAGCACAACCGACATTACCGGAACTTGGTCAAGTGCTTCAGCAAATTATCAAGCGGCTTACAAAATATCTTGAACGACAAAAAATCATCATCAAAGACAATGATCAAGATTTTCAACTAAACATTTCAGAGGAAGACACG
>JAYUWH010000116.1:0-3810 GCA_043753645.1 Bdellovibrionales bacterium | reverse complement strand
CAGCGGAGGAACTGACGGAATTGTTAAAGCAAAGCTCACTCAAAGCCTAATCGTAGATGGCGAGCCGCTGATACCTGAAAATTCGATTCTGTTCGGTAGAGGAAAATCAGGTGAAGAACGGCTTTATGTTGAATTTAATAAGGTGATCTTCCCGTCCGGTGAAAGACGCTGCCTTAAGCGGTGCTTCAAAAGCGGCTCTTGATCAAAGCGAAGCTTACCTAGAAGAAATGAAAAAATCACCCAATATCATCGAAGTCAAATCCGGAACTGAATTCATCATCATTATTGATGAACCAAAAAAGAAAGAAAATATATATGAAAAATAGCACAGATAAAAATAATCACTTTGTTTTTAATTTAACTGAGAGAGTTTTAAAGTTTTTATGGATCGCAACACTTGAAGTTTATAAATGTATTCGTGAGGAAACATTTTCTCTATGGCGCTACTGCGGAGCTGGGATTTTATTCTCATACTACCTGTTGTTTGATTTAGACATTACAGTTGCGCAGTTTTTTGGATCTGATTTATATCTAGAGTCCAATAACTACAAACTAGCGCTTACGTTATTCTCTTCTGCAAGCGGTTTGATCGTATTTGGTTTCGAGAAAGCCTTTGCCCGAATGAAGCTGACTGACCGTCTACAAAAAGCGTTTGATTACTGCGATCTAAAATCTGGCGGGCTTTATCCATCGTTTATAAAAGACGAGCCGATTGACGAGTATGTTCGGCAAATGAAAATCTTTGTGCCCGGAATCCCGCTACAAAGATTTAAAGACAAAAAGATCGAGCTTGAAGCCCACTTCAACGTAAACATTGTAAATATGTTCGAAGAAGAAAACGACAAGACACGGCTAAACCTGATCTATTCGATGAAGAGCTTACCAAAAAGCATTGTATTAGAAAATCCCGAAAGCTATGTCGACGGCGATATCCCGATTGGTAAAGGCTACGCTTCTCAAATCAAGATCAATTTAAAAGACATGGGTCATATGCTCGTCGCTGGTCAAACTGGTGGCGGTAAGTCTAATTTTCTAAAAACTGTGACTTCTATTCTCTGTCTGAACAACATCGACGCCGAAGTCCATTTCTTAGATTTTAAAGAAGGTATCGAAATGATGGCCCTTAAAAACAAACTTGGGTCTACTCAGAAAAACTTCTTTACCTACGATGGATCTGACAAAGCGATTGAACACCTATCAACTCTCGGTGATGTCTTAACAGCAAGGCTTAATGACATTAAAAACTCTGGCGCAGTTAATTTCGATGAGTACTTAAAAAAAAGAGTCTCTGTTAAAGCCATTTCTGAAGTTACCGATGCAAATGATGGCGGTAACAGGGCTGATAAATTAAAACGAATGTTTATCGTGATCGATGAAATCGCTCAGGTTTATGTGAAAGATAATTCTTCGACCAAAGCACTTAAAGCAGCAGCTCGTGAAGCCATTAATAAAATTGCAAGGCAAGGTCGTGCCGCCGGTGTTCATTTAATAGTGGCGACGCAAAAACCAGATGCACAAAGTTTTGATCAAACCGTAAAGGCCAACATGCCTGCGATTTTGTGCTTTCCAATGCCGAATCAAGTTTCAAGTATTTCAGTGCTCGGTACAAAACGAGCGTTTGATTTAAATCCAGAAGCAAAGGGCCGAGCCATTTATAAATTTGGTCCAAACCTTCACGAAGTGCAAACCTACTACTTTCAATAGGAGATTATCTATGACAACAGAAAAACAACAGCCTTATACAAATCCTGAATTTAAAAAACCAAAACCACGAAAGCCCGGAAGATCAGAATACTTAACAGACCGTGATTTTCAAATCCTAAAATACTTATGGCGTTGGAAGTTAGCATCAACGGCTTCCGCACACGAAGCGATTAACAAAATTGCGTCTCAGTACTCAACATATAAAATTTTAGATAAGCTTGAACGCTCTGGATTCATTACAAGTCAGTTTGATTGGCAGGATCAGTTCAATGTTTGGTTTTTAACCAGCAAGGGTTTTTATGTTATCAAGAAAAATTACGAAGATTTGGCCGAAGACGGATTTCTATCTGAAAACCATAACCATGATCGACTTGTCCAAGCATTTCACTTTGGCGAATGGGTCAGTTTTCAAAGCCCGCAGGTTATATTTTGGACCGAGCAAGAGATGCGGCGCTTTGATGTAAGTGATTATCCTGATTGGGTGCCAAAATCAAAAGAGCATAGGCCAGATGGCTACACCCGTATCATCGGTGAAAAAAAGCAGTGGACACTAGCTTTTGAGGTTGAGCTATCGACCAAGCGCATGGCTAGATATGAAAGTGCGATGCAGTTTTACAAACACGCACGCCAAATTAACCGCGTGTATTGGTTGGTCGCGGACAACTACACAAAAGAACAAATCCTTCGTGCTAAAGCCTGTGTCAACGATGAATCGTTTAACTATCATGTGTTCGTTGACCTTTCAGATTTCAAAAAAAATGGCTGGGATGCAGTCATTGTCAACGAGCGGTCAGAAAGGGTTCACACCCTACGTGAGAATATGCAGGAAATTAGCGGGGATTTTTACAGGGATATCATGGGTCAATTCAAGGGTTCGTCGACCGTTAGTGTCCATTTGAATAAATTGAAAGTGCTAGGAAAATCAAAAGCTTAGCTAAGATCTTAAGATGGGGACCAATGTCTGACTGACTACCCTTAAGTATAACAATTAATAAACATGTGAGGTTACATATGAATCGATTTAATAAATCGTTATTGGTATTTGTTTGTCTGCTTACGCTTGGCTGTCAGCACACTAAGAATAAGTCCGCTGAAACTAGCGTACAGCAAACGCCACCAAAATTGCTCAAACCAGAAGTTAAAAAGATTTGGATTCCAGAAATTATAAAAAATGGCGGCACCGAATGGGAAGAGGGCCATTACTTGTACCGCATAGAAAGGGATACATCATGGAGCAGATGATAAATGATTTAGAAGTTCCAGAATCAAAAGCGCCCGATCTAAAAATTAAGTCGCAGGTTGATCGAGTGACACTTAACAAAGACGAATCTGAAAAAATCAATCGTTGGCTTCAGCAAATTAAAGAATCAAGTAAAGGCTTTTTAGATTTAACTAGATCAGATCTAGTGAATTATTTAATTAAGACTCACGTAGACGTGCTGACAGCTAAAGAAATTAAAAAGATTCGCTTAGCGCATTATAGCCTGATTAAGCATTTAAACTGGATTACACCGCAGCTAAAAAAAGCGCTTGAAGACAATAATCACGAGCTGGTTTTTCAATTACAGCGAGAGCTTCGCAGTCTTGAAATAGGTGTTATTAAAAATGCGGAAGCCGGATCTAGCGCAACAGAAAAAAGTGACTTAAACACAACTAGAAAACAGCGCGTAAAGAAATCTAAGAGCGAAGCTGGCGAAGATAAAAACCAAAACAATCAAACTGAAAACAATTCCTAAATTTCTCAAATTTTGAAATTTGGAATTGATTTCTAAAGGAAATTATATGACAATGAAATTAATAAAGCTTGATGAAAATCGAGCAAAGTTCTTTGAAATTACAGAAGTATGGTTGTCAACAAAAGACGTAGCAAGATTTCTTTCAATTTCTTCAAACGCGGTTCGTATCATGGTTTGCAGGGGACTCCTTCCCAGTTACAAACTTAACGGAAGACTTCGTTTTAAGAAAAAAGATTGTGTGGCTTTGGTTCAAAAAACTGGAGCATAAAAATGGCTATTAAAAGTTACACACTAAAGGGAAAGAAATTATTTGAAGTTTATGTTAATGGATTTGATATTCGCGGAAAGCGTTTTCAAATGCGAAAGCGCG
>JAYUWH010000115.1:0-82802 GCA_043753645.1 Bdellovibrionales bacterium | reverse complement strand
TAAAAAAACGAGATGTCAAAATTTTCAACAGGCATTTACTATAAAAGCCACTTTTTAAGGGTCCAAGTCGAATTTAACTGACGGACATAGTGTTCATTCCTATAATTTGGGAATGAAAAACGTCGTTGAAATCAGGAATGTATATAAGACCTATCAACTTGGTGCCATGGAAGTTAAAGCCTTGTTAGGGATGAGCTTAGACATTAAAAGTGGTGAATTTACCGCCGTCATTGGAGCGTCGGGGTCTGGAAAGACTACCTTATTAAATCTTATAGGTTGTTTGGATCAAGTTGATCGCGGACATATTTATATTGATGGTACAGATGTTAGTAGTTTGAATGAAAATCAAAAAAGTGAATTACGTAACCAAAAAATCGGCTTTATTTTTCAATCCTTTAATTTGATTCCGGTTTTGAATGTTTTTGAAAATGTTGAAATACCATTAACCATTAGAAAAAATCTATCCGAAGACCAGCGAAGCATTAAAGTGCTTAGTGCTTTAAAAGATGTGGGCTTAGAAACCTTTGCACATCACCGGCCTGACCAACTTTCAGGGGGCCAGAGGCAACGGGTCGCTATTGCGCGTGCTTTGGTGACGGAACCGTCATTGATTTTAGCGGATGAGCCCACCGCCAACTTAGATTCTAAGACGGCAAACTTGATTATAGATCTTATGATCGAGCTTAATTTGAAAAAAGGCATGACATTTTTATTTTGTACTCATGACGAAAAATTGATGAACCGGGTGCAAAGAGTTTTAAAAATTAAAGATGGAGTCATTGACGCTAATGACATTTAAACTAGCGTTTCTAAATTTATTTCGTAACAAACGGCGGTCGCTTTCAACGGGCTTAGCAATTTGTATCGGTTTTGTTGGTATGAATTTATTGGGTGCTTATATTTTCCGGGTTAAAAAAGCTTTGGATGCAACTTCTGTGTATTCGGCCTTGCATGGTCATATTCAATTATATAAAAAAGACGCTTTGGTGCAGTTTTCGTTAAAACCCAAGGACTTTGCCTTAAGTAAGGCGGAAGTTGATGCGATTCAAGGTATTTTGAATAAGTACAATTCAGAAATTGAATATGTCGGCCACAATTTAAGTGGCGCGGGGCTGTTATCGAACGGAGTTAAGTCTCATCCGGTTTTTGCTTACAGCTTCGAGCCGGAAATTTATGCGAAGTCATTGTCGCAGCCTGAACTATTAGAATGGGCCTATGACTGGATTTTGCCTTCACAGCTTAAAAATATTGAAACCTTTAGGAATAATTCTGAAGTTATTTCGATCACTCCTAAAATTGCAGAGATTATGAATTTTAAAATGCCGTTGGCCGACAATGGTTCAGCGCAATTTGCAGCGCGTTCTTTCGAAGGTGATTTGAATGCAATTAATGTTGATCTTGGGGCTGAGCACACGACCGGCTTAATGTATTTAGAAGATATGCTAATTATCGTTCCATTAAAAAAGATGCAAGAGCTTTTTGCGACCGATGGTATTGAGTCCATGTCGATTTATTTGCAAAAGAATACGGACCTAAAGCCAATGAAAGAAAAATTGGAAGCTGAATTTAAGGCGCTACCTTTTCGGGTGGACGCATTTTTTTATTATGATGAGAAAATAAATTCTATCTATTCCGGCACGTTGGGATTTTTAATTGTTATGGGTGGATTTTTTGTATTCCTTATTGGTACCGCGGTGTCACTGACAATAATTAATTCGTTAACCATGGGCATTATTGAGCGCACCAAAGAAATTGGAACGTTACGAGCGGTAGGCTTTTCTCAAAACGACGTTGCCCGCGTATTTGTCGTAGAAAGTTTAATTCTTTGTGGATTATCCATAGTGGTTGGTGTTGTTTTAACGTCAGCTATTGCGGCTATTGTTAACCAATTGAATATTCGTTTTACTCCGCCAGCAGCCAGTGGGAAAATCCAATTTTTGTTGGTTTGGAACCTGTCCATTGCATTACTGGTCAGCACCATCATATTGATTATTACTTGGGTATCTTCATTTTTGGTTATGCGAAAAAAATCAAAAATAAAACTCATTGATTTACTTAATGATACAGGAGCCTAGATGAAATTTGCAGTTATCTTAATTACCATGATGTCGACATCCTTATTTGCAGCAAATTTAGCTGATGAGCTTTTAAAGACTTCTGATCAGGGCCGCGGCGGCATGACGGCTGGTTTAGAATGGAAGACCACCATCGATACTGTTGAAAACGGTGATAAATCATCACGGCAGTTTTTGGTAAAAACCTTAGACCACGATGCTTATGTCGAGGCTGTCGCTCCGCCTAAAAATAAAGGTGAGGTATTTATTTTTAACGACCGTAACATGTGGTTTTACAAGCCGAGTTTAAAAAAGCCTGTCTCAATTTCTCCGCGCCAGAAACTATCGGGTCAGGCGGCGAATGGGGATATCGCTTCAACGCATTATGCTCGAGATTATGATCCTACGCTTGAAAAAACCGAAACTATTGGCGGTGAAAAGTTTCATGTACTGATGCTTAAAGCAAAAACTAAAAATTTAACTTATGATCAAATTCGCTACTGGATCAGCGACAAAACAAAATTAGCAATGAAATGCGAATTTTTAACATTGCAAGGAAAACCATTCAAAATTGGCATTCTTGAATACAAAAATAAATTAAGTGTGCAGGGAAAATCTATCGCTTTTGTGAGTCAGTTAACAATCAGTGATGCGAAATTCCCAGAAAATAAAAGTGTCATGCAATATAGCAGTCCAAAAATTTCTGCGCATTCAAATTCAATATTTAATGTAAACAATTTAACTAGATAGGTTTCATGATATTTTTTAAGATCGCTTTTCGAAACGTAACAAAAAACTGGCGACATTCGTTGTCGGCGTTACTTTCGTTATCGGCATCGTTTGTTTCTTTAGTTTTGTTTGATGGCTATATCGATGATATCAAGCAAATGTATGATGATTCATTTCGACACCGGCAAATGCTGGGTGATGTAATCATCGAAAAGCCAATGATTCACGAAAAAGCGGGCTCGGCTGAACCTTGGAAATTCTGGATCACCAAAGCAGAGCAGCAGCAGATCGAAAATTTTTTGCAAAAACATAATTCTATTGTAAGCACCAGAGTGCGTTCATTGAATTTGCAGGGTTTAATTTCGAATGGCCGCCAATCAGCTATATTTCTTGGCCGGGGTTTTGATATTGTCGAAGGTGAAAAAGTGCGCGGACCGGGTTGGAGCTGGAACACCACGCTTGGCAAGCCACTTCATCTTGCTGAAGGAGACCAGAAAATTTTACTAGGACAGGGCTTAGCGAAAAAGTTAGGTTGCACTTGGGATACTACAAAACGAAAACCTACGCAAAATGGCGGCTATGAAAAAGTCGAGCGACCTTTTGAATGTGTGCGAAAAGATTTGCAGCTTTCAACGATGACGGGCGATGCACAGCTAAATGCAGCAGATGTAGAGGTCGTGGGCCTAATGGACGCCGGCTACAAAGATATTGATGACCGGTTTATCTCGACATCGTTAACGGTGGCGCAAGCTTTAATGAACACCGAAGACGTTACTTATTACGCGGTTGAATTAAAGAACCACAACGATGCTTCAGAATTTATAAAGTTATTCAATGCCGAAATAAAAATGGTGACGCCAAGCTTAGCCGTTATGCCATGGATCGAACACCCAGTTGGTGAAACTTTTTTAAAAACTATGGATATGATGGCCATTTTTCGAAATTTTGTGGTGGTTGTTATTTTATTGATCTCAACCCTTTCGGTTTTTAATACTTTAATTAAAATAATTAAAGAGAGAACGAAAGAAATTGGAACGCTACGAAGTCTTGGCTTTACAGCTAGACAAGTACAAAAAATATTTTTAATTGAAACTGTACTTTTAACAATTCTGGGAACAGGTTTAGGTCTAATTGCAGCAGTTGTATTAACTGTGGCGCTGAATTCGATACACATTTTGTACAAAGCGGGATTACTATCGGAGCCTGTTTTGTTTCATATTAATTTTTCGCCGACCGCCTATGTCATAGCTTTTGCAATTCTATTGGGTGTTAGTCTATTTGCATGTTTACTATCGACCCACGAATCTTTAACGAAAAAAGTAATTGAAAATTTAAACCATGTCTAAGTTCTTTGGTGTTTTGATATTTTTTTTCTGTTTTTCAACTAAAGCTGCTTTTCAATATGGTTTTGACGTCATTGCCTCTGTGCAAAACAGCGAGGTGGCTGAAACAGATATTAATCCTAGCAACCAGGTTTTTCTTTTACCGGTCTACGAAGCTGTATTGGACCTTCGTGGTGATTTAAAGTGGACTTTTTGGCGAACGAAGATAGTTTTGCGCCCGCGATGGTATGGCTATGCAAAGCATGCTGATAATTATTTAACTAAATCTACAAATGAAGAGTCTAAAGCAAAAATAGATTTAACTGATATGTTTATAGAAACCATTTGGAATCGTATTCTAGCCACCACTGTCGGTTTACAAGTTTTTCAGTGGGGTCCGGCTGAAATCTTAAGTCCATCTAACCCAATTTTTCATTTCAATGCCAGGCAGCGGGGTTTGTATTATAAAGAAAAAGGCCAAGTGCTAGTTCGTGCGAATATTTCATTGAGCAAAGACCACAGCCTGGTGTTTATCTATGAGCCAATTTCAAATAATGAAGTCGAATGGAAAGCCGAAAGTGAATTTTCAAGTAAGGGTTTATTGAAATACGAAAAATCGTGGTCTGGAACTAATAATTACTTGGGATTAATTGCAGGAATCGAAGCTGAGCAAAATTATTTTGTGGGTGAATACGTAAATTTTGTCCCTTACGAGGGCTATGCAGTTTACGCCGATCTAAAACAGCAGCAGAAATCTAAAAATTTTTCTCCAGTAGCAAACGGCTTAGCCTACGATATGCAGCTGTTCGCAAGCGATATACGAAAAGAGTGGTTAACTTTAGCTGTCATGGGCGTTCGCTTCGAATCCAATTTTGATTTTCGTATTGAATATATTTATAACGAAACTGGCTTTAATAAAGAAACTTTGCAAAAAGCTTTTCTAGCAGGTGCCAATTTTTTCTCGAGGCAGTATTCGCAGAATTTAACTCGGTTTCTGAAGCCTGGCTTAGAACTTTTAGGGAAACAATATATTTATAGCTCAATTCGAATTGCTGACCCGTTCAATTTCAAAGATTATAACTTTTATTCTCGCATCATTTATTCTTTGCAAGATGAGTCTTCGCAGGCCTCTGTTGAAATGGATTATTCGTTTTTGGATGCGTGGACAACATTTGCAAGTTTGAATCACAGCTTTGGTGCTATTAATAGCGAATTTGCCTTTCTAAATAACTGGCAAGCAAGCGCCGGCTTGAAATACAGTTTTTAGTTTACAACTTACTCGGCTAACAGACCTTTGTAACAGTCACTAGACTTAAGTCGACATCGTATCATTTTAGGACAGCGGCTAAAGTATTGGTTAAAAACTGTCGATATAAATTACAACGTAAATTTTTAACGCCAAGGAAAAGGGACGTTTATGAATATCACGATGATGGGCTTTTTTAAGCTGCTAATGCTAACCATGGCTTCGCTATTTATTTTTTCCTGTAAAGGAGCCAGTGGCGGATATGCTCCGGCGCCGAATGCAACTCCAACTCCGAGTGCAGTTCTAAAAATTTCGCCAGCAACGGCGACTTTAGCTGTGACAAATTTGCAAACCTTCAGAGCCACAGGCGGAATTGCTCCTTATAGATATTCAGTTTTCACGGGTAGCGGTGCAGTGCTTGCGACCACAGGAAGTTTTATAGCTCCGGGATCACCTGGTTTTACCACTGTTCGTGTAACAGATAGTCTAGGGGCTTTTGCGGATGCCATCGTAACTACAAATGCAGCGTTGCAGATTTCTCCTGTCACACAAAGTTTAGGTGTGAATGCCTTACAGACATTTACAGCGTCAGGCGGAGCACCTCCGTACGTATACTACTTGGTTAGTGGAACTGGAACGATTGACTCTGTTGGAGCATATGTAGCTCCGGCATCGCCCGGTACAGATATGGTACGCGTGCAGGATCAACAAGGAAATACTGCGGATGCAACAGTTAGTATTTTTGCAGCGCTGGGAATTGCTCCAACCTACGCCACCATCGCAGTTAATAACACCACTACTTTTACTGCAGCTGGTGGCACAGGTCCGTATACTTTTTCATTAGTAGCGGGCACGGGAACTGTCAATGCATCCACTGGAGTCTATACTGCGCCTGCCGTAGCAGGTTCGGCCACTGTGCGAGTTACCGATAATGTTGGAGCCGTTGCCAATGCGACGGTAACAGTTAATGCAGGTTTAACTATTTCTCCAACCTCGCAAACTACTTACGCTAATTCGTTAATAACTTTTACCGCAGCTGGCGGAGTTACCCCGTACACTTTTTCAGTGGTGTCTGGAACAGGAACGATGAATGCATCTTCGGGCGACTACACAGCGCCTGCGGTAAACGGTGTTGATACAGTTCGAGTAACAGATGCTTACGGAAATTTTGTCAATGCCGTTGTGACAACAACAACTCCAATTTCAATTTCACCGACCACTATTACTATTGCAGTAAATAACACTACGCCATATACGGCCTCGGGTGGTACGGGGCCATTCACTTTTTCACGATTTAGTGGCACAGGCAGTGTTAATGCCTCGGCCGGCGTTTACACGGCTTCTGCGGCAGCTGGATCTGCCACGGTGCGAGTGACTGACAGCTTGGGGGCCTTTGCCGATGGATTGGTAACTGTTAACGCAGCATTAGCGATTTCTCCGTTGGCGCAAATTGTATTAGTAAATTCTGTCACTAATTTTTCAGCTACGGGCGGAGTTGCGCCATATACTTTTTCATTACTGAGTGGAGCTGGTTCCATTGACATCAATACCGGAGCCTACACGGCACCTGCCATCAATGGCTCTGCAATGATTTTAGTTACTGATTTGTTGGGAAACACAGCAAGTACAAATATCACAACTACAACACCAATGAGTACTGCACCCACTTCGATAACTTTAGCCGTTAATAACACACAGACTTTTACAGTAACAGGTGGTACTGGGCCATTTACTTTTTCTGTTCCAGTAGGAACTGGTACAGTTAATGCGGCAAGTGGAGTTTATACCGCTCCGTCGGCAAGTGGAACTGGAACTGTGCGTGTGACCGACAGTTTGGGCGCTACTGCAAATGCAAGTGTGACAATTAATTCTGCATTAGCAATTTCTCCAGCCTCGCAGACTGTAGGTATTAACGGAACTTTTAGTTTTTCCTCAACTGGTGGGGTACTTCCAAATACCTACTCGATTTTTAGTGGCGGCGGAAGTATTAACGCTGCGACCGGTGCTTATACCGCCCCTGCAGGTGCAGGTTCTGCAGTAGTTCGGGTAACTGACAGTTATGGAAATTTTTCTAGTTCAAATGTGACTATCACCTCGGGCCTAAGTATTTCTCCAGCGAGTAAAACTTTGGCTGTTACCAACACAGCGACCTTTACGGGGGCCAACGGCACGACACCATACACATATTCAATATTTGCTGGTGGTGGAACTATAAATTCTGCAACTGGTCTATATACCGCCCCTGCAGGTGCAGGAACTGCCACTGTACGCGTGACTGATAATTTGGGTATCACTGCCAATTCTGCAGTGATAATCAACGCGGCGCTAGCGATTGCACCGGCAACAAAAACGCTAGCCGTAAATAACGTATTTACATTTTCAGCGACAGGTGGAGTATCTCCTTACACGTATTCAATATTTGCTGGTGGTGGTACTATAAATTCTTCCACTGGTTCTTACACGGCGCCTGCATCAGCAGGTTCTGCCACCGTGCGCGTGACGGATAGTTACGGTAATATTTCTAATGCTACAGTTACAATTAATGCGGCCCTTGCAATTGCTCCAGCCTCTGTCACGGTTAATATCAACGGAACGCAGACGTTTGCAGCCTCAGGCGGAGTTTCTCCGTATACCTATTCAATAGTCGCAGGAACCGGAGCTGTAGTCGCTGCGACGGGCGCTTACACGGCACCAGCAGCGAATGGTTCAGCAACTGTACGCGTGACCGATTCATTAGGAAATATCGCGAATGCAGCAGTGACAATTACCACACCAATGAATATATCTCCGACGCCAAGAACTTTAGCAGTAAATAACACGCAAACATTTACTGTATCTGGTGGAACGGGCCCGTATTCGTATTCTGTTTTCGCTGGTACTGGAACTGTCGTTTCTTCAGCTGGCGTGTACACGGCTCCAGCTGCTTCAGGTACTGCAACTGTTCGCGTAACTGATAGTTTAGGTGCGGTATCAGATGCGGCCGTTACAGTAAATGCGGCCCTTGCAATTTCTCCGGCGACTGGAACGATTGCTTCAACAAGTACGCAGCAATATAACGTGACTGGTGGAGTAGCGCCGATGACGTATTCGATTGTCAGTGGCCCGGGAACTATTAATGCTTCGACAGGTTTATATAGTGGGGTTTCTGCGGGAACTGTAACAGTTCGTGCAACAGACTCGTTAGGAAATTTTAGTGATGCATCGTTAACGGTCAATGGGCCATTATCAGTAACACCAACTACGGCCTACGTCGTAGTGAATTCAGATTTAGTTTTAAGTGCAATTGGCGGAGTCACTCCATATACATTTTCAATAGTTGTTGGCGGAGGAATCATTGACGCCGTCACTGGAATTTATACGGCTCCTGCGACCACGGGCACGGCAACACTTAGAACTACGGATTCGTCAACTCCAACGGCTGCGACGGTCGACACCGCAGTTACAATTTATAATGCGCTGACTTTGTCGCCCTTATCAGTCACGATGGGAATCAACGCCACACAAGCTTTTACGACAACAGGTGGGGTCGGTACAAAAACTTTTTCTGTGTACAGCGGAACGGGTACCATCAACTCAACCACAGGTGTCTTCACCGCCCCGGCAATCGCTGGAGTTAATTTGATTCACGTCTCTGATACCATCGGAAATGTTGTTGAAGCCAGTGTCAATGTGGTCAGTTCTTTAACAATTTCTCCGCAAACTTTAAAATTACCAGTTTTTTCAACGGCGACTTTCACTTCAACACTTGGAACAAGTCCCTATGTGTATTCCGTGTTTGCTGGAACCGGAACGATCAATTCATCGACCGGAGTTTACACGGCCCCGTCAGCTGCTAGCGTTGGTACCGTACGATCTACCGATGCGATAAGTAATTTTTCAAATGCAGCAGTGACACATATTGAACCCGTCGAGATCGCATCCGGGACTTACCATTCGTGTGTTAGATACAACGAAGGCTCCGTTAAATGTTTTGGCCTAGGATCTTCGGGACAATTAGCAAATGGCGGAACTACGAATTTAGCTGATGCTGCGGGAACTCTTGGCGCAAATATTCCGTTTATAGCACTTGGTACTGGACGAACCGCCACGAAGATTGCGGCAGGTTACACGCATAGTTGTGCATTGTTGGATAACGCTTCTATCAAGTGCTGGGGTCAAAATACTTACGGAGAACTTGGAATAGGTAATACGACAAACATGGGAAGTGCCGCCAATCAGATGGGCGATAGTTTACCAGCAGTTAATTTAGGAGTTGGCCGTACAGCTTTAAATGTTTACGCATTTGGATATACAACTTGTGCCATTTTAGATAACGGCGTGGGAAAATGTTGGGGAAGAAATTCAACTGGGCAGTTAGGAAAAGATGACGTTGTCAATCGTGGTACAGCTGCTTCACAAATGGGTGATAACTTATTGGCAATTAATTTAGGAGCAAGCTTAACACCGACAAAATTTGTTGGTGGACTTGATTTTACTTGCGCACTATTAAGTAATGCTTCAGTTAAGTGTTTCGGCAGCAATCGTTACGGCCAACTTGGTCAAGGCAGCACCATTAGTCTTGGCGATAACGCCGGAGAAATGGCAGCTCTTGCTTCCATTAACTTAGGAACGGGACGAACTGCAGTTGATATCGGTGCAGGAATCAGTCATGCCTGTGCAATTTTAGATAACGGTACAGCAAAGTGCTGGGGTCGTAATAACAAAGGTCAGGCCGCAGCAGAATCCGCAAATAATACAATTGGTGCATCGGCTGGTCAAATGGGGGATAGCTTGTTGGCAAGTCCATTCCCAGGTGCATTTGTTCCGGCAAAAGTATCAGGTGGAAATACCAGTACTTGTTTTATGAATGCAGCCGGAGCGGTTCGTTGCTTCGGATTAGGAACAACGGGCCAGTTACTACTTGGTTCAATCGCAAACACGGGTCGAACTAATGGCGATGTTTCAGGGTCTGTAAATGTGAACATGGGTACAGGTATCGCGGCCACCTCGTTAGGTGCTGGATACTATACGAATTGCGTGATTACGAATACTAAGCGTATCAAATGTTGGGGAAGCTCGCTTAGCGGCGCTACAGGTAATGGCCAAACGGCCAATAACCTGGGTGATGTCGTCGGCGAGCTCGGTGATAGCTTACCGTTCGTAAATAACTAGCTTTTAATTCTGCAGAAATTATATGAAAAACAAAGTGCTCCAACCTTGGAGCACTTTGTCGTAAGTGTTCGATAGTATTACGTAGTCGATAATTATGGTGATGAATTTAATCAAAAGGCTGCGTCAAGGATAAAAAATCTTTCACGCAGCTATCTGTTTTCAAAATTTCTAGAATGTCGAAATCAAATAGTTTCAATAATGGAATGTCGATTCCTGAAAGGGCACAGAAAAAGCCCGTCGTTTGCAACCTAAAATCTAAACTTAGTTCAAAAGCGTGATTAAATACTTTCCGCGCTAACTGCGAATCCATCGACTTTTTTACAACTGCAACATCACCAGTAAGAAATTGCAAAATTGCTTCAAGGACTTTCGCAGAGGGCTCCTGTTTTAGGCAGTTAGAATACAAGTAGGAGATGTAAATTAAAGAAAAAGTATTTTTCTCGCCGATAAGATGAAGGCAGTCTTGCAGATTGGTGCTTACTTTTTTATTGTGAGTGACGTAGGAATTTAGCTCGTAACATAATCTTTGTTCGGCTGTCGTGTTGTAAACATTGGCCATAGACTCAACTGTATTTGCAAACGATTCAGCCATTACTAAAAAAAAGGCTTTTTTGCAGTCAGGATACCGGAAATTAAATTGTAATTTTTTAGATTGTGAAATTTGTTTCAAATAATAATCGGCCACGCAATGGCTAGATTCATGTAAAGTGTAGTTTGACTTGACCTTCACTAATTCTTCGCAAGTAAACTGCAATGGATGTTCTTTTTCTATTTCACGTAGCACCGATACATTGTCGAAATAGGGAACTTTTTTGTGTTTTAAGATTTGGGGTAATGAGGCATAAGGTAAAACCGCATAATGACAAAAATCTTTATCTGTATACTGAAAACCAAGATTCAGAAATTGATTACGAATATTTTTAAATAAGATATTATTTTTATACAAAAAGTAATCGCCAAGACTATTTTTCAACGCGGGATCAGTAGAATCTTGATCGTGCAGTTTTATCAGGTCAGCCAGTTTCATTTTCAAAGACATAATTAATGTATCGTCATAGCAGCATGGTTTCTACACCGTGCTACTATGAATGTCTCAGATCGACACAGTTTTTACTTAAAAAAAATTATTTCCCGCGAAAGAAAAATAACCAGATAAGGATCACTGCAAATCCTGGAACGCCCAAGAAATAAAGCAAAATAGGCACGCCTATTTTTCCATAAGCATTTGAAATATTATTTTTTAGTACAGATAGTTTCATTTTTTTTCCTTTGATAAGTGTTGAAAGGTCTTTAAATACAAGTTTTTGCAATTCTACAACCGCAGGCAAAAGGCAGTTAAAATTAATTGAATGTTGATCGGCCACGGTTCAGAGATTTCTGCCCCGAATCAACGCAGAAAAAAACCCCGACTGGAGGGCTCTACTGTGTGACTTAGTATTTTCTTTTCGGTATCGTTTTGATTAATAACTTAATTCTTAGGGCTTCAGATAGGAAAAACTATGACCAAGCAATCTACACCAAAAGATGGCAATGCTGTATTTCGCTTTATGCGGGCTCGCGCTAGATTATTGATTTCGGTCTTGATTGGTGTGGCGGTAGCTCTGCTTTTTCGGGTCTCTTTTGCGCAAGAGCAAGTAACTCGTGCCGTAATCGGCTGGAATGTTGGCGCCTTAATTTATATAATTTTTACGTTTCGTATGATGTTTGGCTCAAGCCACGATAAAATTCAACGCCGGGCCGCCGCGCAAGACGAAGGACGAATGGTAATTTTGATCTTGGTTATTGTTGCTGCGGTCATCACGTTAGGTTCAATAATTAATGAACTTGCGCTTGCCAAAAAGATACAAAGCGCCGAGCGTTATGCCCACGTTGGTCTGGCTGCATTAACAATTGTGACCTCGTGGCTTTTTACCCATATCATGTTTGCTTTGCACTATGCCCACGATTTCTATGTGGCACGATCGCACGGGGGGCGCGGAGGCCTACAATTTCCCGAGACCGAGCAGCCTGATTATCTGGATTTTTTGTATTTTTCCTGCATTATTGGCACGTCGGCGCAAACTGCAGATATTTCTTTTACCTCTAAGCCCATGCGAAGAACTGGGTTAGTCCACTGTGTTTTAGCGTTCTTCTTCAATACCACCTTACTGGCCTTGACGATCAATATTGCTTCAGGCCTTTTTTAAGGAATGCCGGCCGGCTTTGCTGCATTGAAATTTAACAACTAAGAATAAATAATTCAAATACCAAACATCAAATTGACCTGTTTTACGCTCGAAACTACTATGTCACTAAAACTACAAAAGCGACCGTAAAATAACCTAGACATGAAAGTACTGTGGAAATTAGTCAGTTTAACATCCGAAAATGTTGTAAATCTTTGCTTATCACAGTTCTGACAGCTGCAGTTTACTATGGTCTTGCGCGCTTAGGTTTAACTTTGGCCATAATCAATAATCAGGCTTCACCGGTCTGGCCTGCTGCTGGCTTTGCAATATCGGCTGTTTTTTTATTCGGCTTTGAAGCAGCGATAGGGGTATTCATTGCGGCCACGGCTGCAAACTATCATACTGGCTTGTCCATTTTTCCGAGTGTATTGATCGGGTGTGGAAATGCTGCCGAAGCCATTGTTGGAGCATGGCTTTATCGTTCACTAATGCGTTTTAAAGGTGATTACGGAATCCACGCAAAAGTATTTTTCTCGATGATTGCTGTGACGATAGCCTGCACAATCAGTGGAATCATTGGGACTGCCGCTTTGTATTTAGATAATATCATTACTTCTGATTTGATCTATAAGAATTTTTCGACTTGGTGGATTGGTGACCTGATCGGTGCTCTTTTCTTTATTCCTTTCGCCTACCGGCTATCAATCAAAGAATTCACGATGCTAAAATCATTTGATAAGCGGCCCCTGAGATTCGGTATGCTGGTCAGTTTAGTGCTGGCTTTAAATTACTGGATCTTTGCAACACCTGGTGGCAACTCCTATTTATTTATTGTTTTTTTACCATTGTTGATTGCAGGTATCTGGTTTGATTCGCTACTGATTTATTTTATCTCATTCCTTACTGGGTTTTCTGCGACTTATGCCACACTTCATGGTCATGGCCCTTTCGCTGAGCACGTTTTAAACGAAAATATTATTCACCTGCAGTTATTTTTATTAGGATTAGGAATCACTTCGCTTGGTCTTGGCAGTCTTCGCCAAGAAGGTTTCCATAAGCGTTCGCTACTGGCTTTAGTCTTTGGTTGGACCATTGCGGGCCTAACTTTTTATTCTTTTTTTAATTCGAACAAAGCCATGGACCAACGGCACTTCAAGCAAGAGGTTGGAAAAGCCCAGCAAGAGATAGACAACGCTCTAGTTGATTACATTGATCTGTTAAATAGCGGTGTTGGCTTATTTAATGTCTCAAAAAATGTGACGGAAGAACAATGGAAAATTTTTATTGAAGGAATGGTTGCTAGCAAACAATCTTCGGGCGTTCAAGCTGTTGCAGTTGTTTTTCCAACAAAGAAATTAGATCGAAAGGAATTTTTGAAGGCTCATCCTTTGGGCGCCACGCGAAAGTTTTTTAATTTTCATACAGTGCCTAACTCTGCAAATGTCGTACTTAATCCAGAGACACATTTTATACTTACTTATATCGCGCCAATCAATGATAGATGGCGGGCTTTAGGCCTAGATTTTTCTTCAGAAAAAGCCAGATATGATGCGGCTCAAAAAGCCCGGGATTCAGGGCTAATCACGGCGACGAATATTTTACAGTTGATTACGGAAAAATCCACAATGCCTTCATTTTTACTGCTTGCACCAATTTATAAAATGGGTGTCGATCTGAAAACGGTGGAACAGCGACGAAAAGCTTTTGTCGGTTTTGCCCAATCAGCAATTAATATTAAAAAATTTATGATGAGCGCTTTACAGGACACGAAAGAGCAACTGCATCTTGATTTAAGGTTCACTAATGATAACGAGTCAGCCCCGATTGTTTTCGCATCACCCGAAAAAATGGTCGACCCCGACAACGTAATTACAAACAAAGCTCAATTGGCAGGGCAATCGGTAACTTATACATGGCACAAAGCCGAGAACTTTCAATCGTCATCAAATTTGGGATTTTCACTAATTAGTTTTTTTGGTGCATTAACTTCATTGTTATTAGCTGTGATGCTATCGACCCTGCAAAACTTAACGACAACCGCACAAAATCTAGCGAATGAAAAAACTAAAGAAATTATTGAAAAAAACAGAAATTGGAAATTATTAACGGAAACTTCGCCAGTCGGAATTTATTTAGCGGATGCTGATGGCAACTGCACTTATGTCAACGCCATGTGGATGAAGCAAACTGGGCTATCTTTTGCCGAAGCAGTTGGTAGCGGCTGGTTGAAAGCAGTCCATTCTGATGACGTCGAGGTAGTGAAGCAGCAATGGGAAAAGTTGCTGGATGGCGAAAAATTTAATTGTGCCTATAGGTTTTTGCACAAAGATAAATCTATTGTCTTTGTAGCTGGACAATCCGTGGCAGTCATAACTGAGAATAATTACGTGACAGGCTACTTAGGAATTACTCAGGACATGACAGACGCCGTTCAAAAAAATAATGCTTTAGTCGCATCCTCACGGATGTCATCCCTTGGCGAAATGGCCAGTGGTGTTGCGCACGAAATAAATAACCCGTTGTCAATTATTTTGGGAAAAGCGGCTTTACTTGCTAATCTAATTGAGCATTCTTCCTTTGATACTGAAAAAGCAAAAAAATACATTGAACAAATTGCCGACACCTCTAACCGCATAGCTAAAATTATAAAAGGATTGCGCGCTTTTGCCCGTGAAACTTCAAATGAGCCTTTTGAAAATTGCTTGGTAAAAAGCATGATTCAAGAGACGCTCGAACTATGCCGTGCTAGGTTTTATGCCCATGATGTTGAATTGATTGTCCCAGAATTTATTCCAGAGCAACTTCATTTTTGGGGTCGTTCAGAGCAAATTGCACAGGTTTTGCTAAATCTTCTAAATAATGCATTCGATGCCGCTTATGAATCCAGTGAAAAATGGGTTGAAGTTGCGCTTCGAGTGAGTCATGGAAATATAAGAATCTGTATTAGCGACTCTGGTAAAGGCATTCAGGAGCCCATTCGCAAAAAAATATTTGAGCCATTTTATACAACGAAAGAAATTGGTAAAGGCACGGGATTAGGTTTAAGCATATCCAAAGGAATTATGGAAACTCACAAAGGTTTACTTTACCTTCAAAATTCAGCTCCGCATACGACCTTTGTGATTGAATTGTACGAAGCGCATATTATCGGTAGCTCTGACATGGATTTCCAAAGTTAATATGGGAAAAAGAATATTGGTTGTCGATGATGAGCCCATGTTATGCGAGATCTTGAAAGATTTTTTAGAAATGGATCAGTATGAAGTCGATCAAGCAAGTGGGGGCCAGCAAGCATTTGAAATGATTTGCAAATTCCAGTATGATTGTGTTATTTCAGATGTCCGTATGCCAAGTGGTGACGGAACAGAGCTTGCCCAGAGAATTTTTGCGATGGCGACACCAAAACCAAAAGTTTTTTTGACAACAGGGTTTAGTGAAATTTCTGATGAACAAGCCAAAGCCATTGGAGTCGTCAAAGTTTTACAAAAGCCCTTTGCTTATGAACAGCTTTTATTTTCATTACGAAATGCTATTTAAGGAGACCTATAAAAATGCAAGATCATGTGCCGGTAAGACCTCCAAATTCATTTCGAGTTGTATTAGAATTAAATAGTTCAGGACTGCGTTTAGACTCGGAATTGCTAAAGACTTTACGGGCGCAAAAAAATAATTTAGATTTGCAAAATATTTCCCGAACGACTTACAAAGATTTGTTTCAATCTGGAAAAATTTTGATCAAAGGCCAGCGTGCAAAACCTTCCTCAACATTAGCCCGCGGTACCACCTATATTGATATCTTGGGCTATGTAAATTAACCGTCGCCTCGTGCTTAGTGCAGCCGGTGGACCTAAGATTGGGCCGAAGCTAGAGGCCATTTGAAAAATATTTTGTTAACAGCGGGTTTTTTAACCTGTGGTAAGCATTCCGCTTGATATTCCAGTTGTTGTTACCCGCAGTAAGTGCAAATCATTATTATTTTTCGCAATAATTTGCAGTAAATTTAGTGGATGAATCATCGGTGATCGTAATCGGATACTTTCGCCAAGCCACGAGCGAAACCATAACAAATCACTTTGACCAGTTATTTCTTCATAACATTTTCTAGTTAACTCATATTCTTTTTTAAAATCTATTATAGTTTTCTCAACTAAAGACTGTGACAAGTGGCTATTAAGTAAATACATGGTCCATATATTGAGTTCGATTTTAGCTAATGTAAAACCTAAGGCCTTGATGTAGGACGTAAATACTGGATTTGAGGTGAATGAGTTTCTTAAATTATTTTTCTGATTAGCACTGGATTCTTCCCAGGCCGAACCCGCACCCCACCACGTAGGAAATAAAACGCGTGTTTGCGTCCAGCACATGACCCAAGGTATCGCTCTTAATGCCTGCACCGAAATTTGCGTTGCGCGTTTAGCAGGGCGAGATCCAATTTTTAAAACTTTTAGATAGGAATACGGGGTTGCGAACTCAACCAGTTTTAAAAAATCTTCCGCGGTAATCGTTTGACGGTAGTGTTTAGAAATATTTTTTGCAAAGTGAGTTATAGTTTCATCGCTTGGATTGGTAAATGATTTAGTTAATTTTTGCGCGGCACTTTCGATTATTTTATCTATTTGCCTTTTAGCAATTGCGGGTGTGGCTAAAGATCTTTCAATCATTTCGCCTTGAACAGTGACTTTGTAATAGCGTAGTGCCGATTTGGGCCACCAAGCCGTTTGATCCTCTATCGATCCGCCACCGCGGTCAACGCTTCCGCCTGAGCCGTGAAAAAAAATGGGATTTAAACCTGCTTGCTGGCAAACTTTTTCTAATTTTGGTAACGCTGTAGCAATAGCGACGCGACTTGCCAGTACTCCAGCTTCTTTCGCTGAATCAGAATAGCCCACCATCATTTCTATTTGGCCTCCCCAAAGTTGAAATGCAGCTGACTTTAGTTTGGTATCTGTAACGTAGGAGTTCATGATCGATTCGGAATTTGCAAGTGAAGCCGATTCTTCAAATAACGGAATAATTGGTAGCGGTATTTTTTTGAAAACGCTTTGCTGAAATTCAGCGGCAGTCTTGATGTGCTCGATCGATTGGGTCATGCTTATAATAAATCCCCGCGCATAAGATCTGGCATTTCCACCGCGAGATATTTTTTCCAAACAAAGTAGCATACGATATATCGCTAGGTGTGGACGCCCCTTTAAATCAGACATCAGTACATCTGAAGATTCACGCAGTTCTAAGGGAACTACTAAGGTGGGAAAAGTATCTAGCAAATCAGAAATGCGTGATAAGCTAGGATGTATGGCACCAATTTCATTTTCATATTCTAAATTAAAAAGTTGGAGTGCCTTTGTGAAATTTTGAACTCTTTTGGCATCAGCCGATTTAAGGACGCGCAGGCTGCCAAGATTTTTCTCAATTTTAATAATTTTTTTTAATAATTCGACAGATGTGATGGCGGTTAACGATTTCTTAATTTCGACTAATTGTTGATGGATGACTTTTAAAATATTTTGTCGAGATAAATTCAGACTTTGCATCAAGGTGACTTCATTTACTCCAGGATGACCATCTTTATCGCTGCCAACCCAAGTTCGGACAAGGAACGGCACGTGGCTGGCATCTTTTTTAATAAGGCTAAATAAGATATTGTCGCGAAATAATAGGGAATAGATGTGCTCGGCCTCATCCTTTACTTTAGGAACTCGGCTTCGCACGATGGGGGTGCGCCATGCCAACTCTAAAAGGTGAAGTAATTCTTGCTGTTCTAATTCGGTTAAAGAAATTTTGTGGTCAGAGATAAGATTTTTATTATTTCGGTCTAATATTTTTAAGAGCAAATTTTGAATCTCATGAAAAATAGCAATGTTACGTGGCGATCGAGCCTCAGTGGGATGGGCCGTTAATACATATACAATTGCACTGGGGCGGTCGTGTTCATTTTTTATCGAAACTAGTGATGATGAATTTTTTAAACTAATACGATGACTGCGGTAAGCGTTTTCACATGAGTTAATAAGTTCCAGCATTAATGTAAATGCGTGGGCAATATCACTTTGTTGTTGAGATGAAAGTTTATTCAGTTGCTTGAACTGTTTTTGCAATTCACTTAATTCTTGATGGTCAGAGCTTTTGCGTAAATCAGCCATGCTGGCGCGAACATTTTCAATATGTTCATAACCGTCGGTGCCAAGCTCTCGTTGTAATACTTTTCCTAGAATGGCAACGGTGTGTTTTACTAAACTGCGTAATTCTTTTGTTAATTCCATCCGATACTCTTTCGCGTCGAGCAGCCTTTTGTCAAATCTATACATAAAGCTTAAAAAAGTTAAGACAGTCACTAACACCTAAGTAAAGCGATCAGCGAAGGCTTTTTTAGCGTTGCCAGTACTTCATAATGCAGTTTTGTGTAATAGGGCTGTGAGTAGTAATACAAATACACTGGAACTTCTAAGACGTTAGTAGGATCAATGATCTGAAAGTGGGGCTCATTCTGAACAGGGTTTAAAGGAAGGACAGCTTTGTCGCTGTTAAATAAATACACTTTGCCGTACGCGAAAATTCCAAGGGGTAGCGAAGAATTTAAAAGCGTATTCAATACTTTACAAAACCCACTTACATTTTTGTTCCTCCCGCCATTTAGTAATGCCGTCGATGATCAGAATTTTCTAGTAGGTACTCTGGTAAAGATTCCATTAATATTGCAGGCATCAACCGGCAATGTATTTTATGTTTCTGCTGAAGCCGTTGAAGAATTCATAAAAAAGCCATATTAGTCATCGATTCCTATAAATTTGGTACCGAAATGGATACTGACTTAAAAACGTACGTTTCACATAAAAAAGCAGTTCAATTGCAGTACCAGCTGTAACTGGCATGGTTGTCGATGACTACCCTTACTGCGCGTCTGCAGAAATCTGTAAGGGCAGTGATGATTGCAGCGGGTTTCCGCCCGTCGAGCCACCTGCCCCTGAATTACAGCCCTGTAAAAGAAGTGCACTTAGCAGAAATATAACAAAGCTAAGTGCAATCGAGCGAATACTGAATTTTGTTTTTAATTTCTGGTTCATTTTTTTTCCTTATTTTTCGTCAGTGGAAATAATGCCATTTCAACATGATAAACTGCATCGCGCGGTTCGGTATCGGGCTCGTCGGTTATAGTCTGAATTTTTTTAATAACATCTTTTAATAAATCGCTGATCTTTTCAAACTTTTTTTCTGAAATAGCAAAGGTATGCCCGATCAATTGTCGTTCATTCGATGTTGCATTTTCAATAGATTTTTCAGCCAAGTTTAAAAGTTGACGATGATATTCAGTCAGCGCAACTTTATAAATACCACCCTCGCAGGTTAAGTGTTTTTCGGGGGGTGTTGCTATGCCTGTCTCGTTGATAATTATATATTTATTTTGCACTAGAAAATCTAAAGTTTCTTGGATTTCGGCCAAGGGTACGTGCTGGCGTAACCGGCCCTGTACCCATGGGGCGTCTAGTTTGAATTCAGGATCTGCAGCCAGTTCGCGAATTGTGTAGTAATACCACTTCGTCAGATACCGATAAATTTCACTTTCATTGGGATAATGTTCGCGGTAAGCGCTGTACTTTTTCATTTGATGAAGGCATTCCATGCGCTCGTTCTGTGATGAGGTCGTACTTAACGTGTGAATACTTTCGAAAAATTGCTGTTCACTTTTTGAAAACTGCAGAGCGGGCATTAATTTATTTAGCGACGCCATAGATAGTGGCCTTTTTCCAGATAAGACCATCGGCAAATAGCCAATTGAAATTCCTTGGGCTGTTGCTAGTTTTCGAAGCGAAAAACCTTTTTGTGACTGCTTTTGAAATTGAAGCCAGTCATTTAAATATAAAGTGTAATCATGGTATTGGAACACGCTAGGCTTCTTAGCTATAATAGATGCAGACCCCTTTTCAGAGGCCGCATCCTTTTTGGCAGAATCTATCATCGTAAGATTTTTCTTTTTAATTTCTTTCACATCTAGCCATTAGTTAGGAAATACATTTGCTGGAGTTAGATTGAAGTTAACATGATTTCCAACAAAGGCTCCGCTACTTCCAGCAGTGTTAATGTCTGAACAGCTGTAATCAAACGGTTGTGGAAGTGCAGCTGGCGAAGAAATAATGGTGCCTGTACCATCTGCTGTCGAAACATTGTCTACGATCCCTGAAACTCCATCTATGTGCGTGCCGTCTTTATTTGTGTCCGCCGGAGAATCTGGAGTGCCTACAGCAGGACGGTAGCCACTGATGGTGCCACTAACGGTACCGGCAATTTGCATTTTGTAACAAGAAAAAATATTGTTGTTATTTCTATCTTGTCTAACTTCCATAGCTTGCACAGACACGGCTTTCGTAACAGAGTCATACGTCGCACGACCAAAGTGGGCACGGTCACCACCGGGCTTTGAGGCATCGACCGGATTCACATAATTCGGGTTAGTTAAATACGAAGTATTAAAAGCCGTTGAATATATTTTTATGGTTTGCGCCGAAGTAGTACGATTCCACTGGGCGTATTTTAAATGTTTTTCTCCGGTGGTGTTGTAGGGGTTTGAATCTTGAATAAGATAGCCTTTTGATGCTGCCGAATTTCCTGCCCACCACAATTTGACGAAGGTAGCGCCGTCATATTTGATATCCGCCTTAGCGATGTAACCTAATGTCGTGGCAAAAGGTTCGGTTGGAGTCGTGACATCTAAAGTAGTCACATGGCCATTCACCGTACGACTAATTGATTGCGGTAACTTGCTGAGGTCCGGATTCATACCAAGATTATTTATCAATCGACAAAAAACCATTTCAACATCAGCACTTTCCATTTTATTGAAACGGTAAAATTGTCCATGGATATGATCAAGGACATGATTGACGTAGGTACCAACCGCTGGCTCTGCGCTGACCGCGCCTTGAATAATCGCATCACAATTCGCGGGTAAGCTGCCAATAGCATACGGCAATCCAAGTGCAAATTTAGGAATTATTTCATTTTGCACTGGAGCTTGTTTTTTAAAATTTAACATTGAAACTGAAACTACGATGACACTCATAAATATTAGTTTATTTTTCATGACATACTCCTTTATTGAGCGTCCGCAGCGATTGTGCCGGGCATGTTAGAGGTTGCAGTTGAGGTTGCAGGAATAACGTCTTTCGCGCATCCCTGTAATAAAAATACAGCCACAAGGGCGATCACAAATACTCTAAACATAAGGCCTCCAGATTATAAGGTTTAAGTTCGTTTTCTTGCTTAAATATATAATCTCATTTGATACTAAAATGATCAATAGTTTGATCAGTAAAATATAAAATAACAATAAACATTAGTATTTACAGTTATTTATAATGTATCATTTGTAAACATTATAATATAGTAATCTAAAATTGTGATCATTATAGTGCTTCAAAAGACGGTTCTCTTGCATATTTAGATTTATGTTAGGAATTCTTTCAAGTACGTTAGCTAATATTGCCCCCCCCCTTCCTACAAGGTCGTGAACTAATGCTGTTTTGGTATCTTGCGATTTATATTGGAGTTTCTAGTTTATTAATATTAAACGCCAAGCGCGCACTTAAGTTTGCCAATTCCGTTAAACAGTCCAAGGCTAAGCCTTCAGTTTCAATTATATTTCCGATAAAAGGCAAAACTGAACATACTGAAAAATGTGTGAGGTCTTGGGTGACTCAAACGTATTCGGGTACAATTCAATTTATTTTTTCTTTTCAAGACAAAAATGATCCTGCGATAGAGCTGATCCAAGAATTATCAAAAGATTTAAACGCGGTAATTTGTATTAATGAAAGATTAGAAGAATATTCGGGTAAGTGTTCAAACTTACATTACGGCTACCTGTCTGCAAAAAATGAAATAATTGTTTTCTCGGACTTTGATATGGAGGTGTCCAAGTCAACTCTTACAAAAATAATCCATCAACTTGAAAATGACCGCACATTGGTTAGCTGCCTACCAGTTCATATTCAAGCGGCTTCCGCTCCAGCAAAAATCTACAGCTACATTTGGAATTCAGTCTTAGCATGCTTGTGGGCCCCCAGCATGATCGATGAAAAAAGTGTTGGCGTTGCCGGCGGAGTTTTAGCTTTCAATCGCAATTTACTAGATGCCGTTGGTGGAGTGAAAAACTTTTCAAATTATTTAGCAGAAGACTTGATATTTGGAGATCTTGTAAAAAAGGCTGGCGGAAATTTGGTTTTAGGTCCGGCTGTGCAGTCGCCAGTTGCAAAACAGTCTTTCCGGCAGCTTATCCAGAACATGAAACGCGCGCACTTGATTGCAATTCACTATAGTTCAGTAAGCTTTATTTTATCATTTATCGGAATTTTAATTGGATATTTATATACTGTACTACCAATTGTATCATTGCTTAGGCAAGATTATTTTTATTTAAAAATGTGGAGTTTATTTTTAATCGTAAGATTTTTTTACCTAGCATCACTTAATTATTTTTTGCAAAGCAGACTTGTCTTGGACTTTTCATTTTTCGTCGGTGACCCACTTAATCTTATGACATATTTCATTTGCTTTTTCGACAAATCAGTTTGGTGGGGTGAAGAGCTTCATCACGTGGGTCCGAAAGCCAAAATATTGAAGTGATTTTTCCCGCCTTGTAAGCGCATTAATGACATTATACCAAGAATATCTGAGCATGTTAAATTTGATTTTGATCGATAGACCAAGGTTTATACGGAATGGTTTACAAATTATAGCCTTGTAAAAAATAATAGAAAAAAGCAAAAAATATTTATTATCAAATACGGTGATGGTGCCTTTGCCATCGAATCTCTTCTTTCAAAGGCAAACGTCGCTCGATTACGCAAGCACCGTTGATCTGTTTATTTTTTAATTTCAATCGGAACAAAAAGCTGGTTTTAATAAACTTCAAAAAAACAGCTTTACAAAATATGTAATCGTTTTCTATCTTAAAATCTTCGATTGCATTTGATTAAAAGGCTATTGTAGTGTTGTAACGTCAGTTACTTAAATTTACTCTTTATATAAATAGGTGATGAAAAATGAAATGGTATAAAATCACACTTTTTGCTTTGCTGATGTTTTTGTTTTCATACTCCCGAGCTGAGATTTTTTTCAATGCGGAATCTAATCACAAGCTGTTTCAGTCCTATGGATTGTTTTTTGATCCCAAAATAAGTCTTATTTTTCGGGGAGACAGCAGACAAGTCGCTGAGTTCGGGGGTTCAGGATCCATCTTCGAGAGTGAATCATGGGGATACAAATCGCAGCTTATAGTTCATGCGTCTGCAACTTCGAATTATCACTATCTCAACGACGAAAGTACTATTCACGTTGAAACAAACGATGCCCGCGTGGGGTTAGCTTGGGATGTTATTATAGACGACTCACAGCGATTTGCATTTATATGGACACACCAATCAGGACATGTATCCGATAATATCGAAGACACGTCTCTTATTGGCCCTGATTTAGGAAATGAAATTTTTGACTTCAGGTACGTGAATGATATAGGTCGGAAATTCAGGCTAGGGGCCGGATTCAGGCCAGCTGTAATCAGCGGTCCAAAAATGCAATTTTTAGGCGCTCATGAATTTTTAGAATGGTATCCAGAAGGGGTTCCCTTGGATCCTCATAAATTTACTCCTTTTATTGCGATAGGTTTAGAACAGTATGGCTTGAAAAGTATTGGTCTTCATGGACATCTCCAACTAGGAATGGTGGCAGGTGCCCATATTGGAAATCTTTCGCCACAATCGACTCGGGTGGTGCTGGGCTACTATAATGGTGGCGATACCAGGATGAAGTACTTTCAGTTTCAAAATACTCGGAGCGAATTTGGATATTTTGGACTCATTCTCGAACTTTAAAATTGCTGTTATTCTGACTTTTCGGTCCGATTTTTTATGCATTCTGAAAGTAGGATATTGTTGGCAAGAGATTTCGATTTTTCCCGCACTTCTTGGTCAGCTAGATTCGATTTTTCAGCCCTTAGTTTTATCGCTAAATCAGTTTGAACTATGCCTTTCAAGGATTCGGCCCAAATGCTGTCTGAGCCCAGCAACTTCGCCATCCCCCAGTCAGCTAGAATATAGTCGTATTCGACAAAAGCGACTTCACCTGAAGACAGTTCTTGCAGCTCGATAAAACCATCGTAATAAAGCAGATTGTTACTCGACTTTAACTGATACCTGATCAGAACATTTTTTTCTAATTTTTGAATCGAATAAATCATCGTCGTTTTAATATTGTTGACAAACGGAATGGGTACAGTTTGTTCAGATTCGACGAGGTATTCTCCTTTTTTTATTTGTGGCCGCGCACTGTTTTTCATGAGTCCCTGAAACCACATCGGATACTTTTCAAACGATTCCAAAGTTTCAGTAACCAGTTTTAACGGGGCTTTGATCAACATGAATTGCCCAAGTCCAATATAGATTTTGTCCTTAGAATTGTTGATGCATTGTAAAGCAATAGTTTTTTTTTCTAAATTATGATTCTGGATGAATTCCGCGTTAATCTGGCCCATTTTCTCAGATAGCTTTTCGCTATAGGGGCTGGAAATCCCACCTAAAGAATATAAATCCCAAGCGTGTGATAAATGAGCTAGGAAAATAAAAGAAAGTATCATAATCAGTTTCATGAAATCATTTTTTTTCGACCGCTCGGCCTGAAGGTTGGACTAAATTGTGGGCTACGTGGTCGCTATTAAAATAATTGGGTAAATCCAATAGGTTTTCGGGTCCCGATTCGAACATTACCTGGGAAACATTTCGCGAACTGTGTAAATGGCAAATCACATAACCCAACATCAAGGCAAAGACATGGTCAAATCCTATCAGCTCATTGTTAAAAATAGAAAAAAGACTTGTACTGGTGACCGCAATGAAACCGGCAATCCACTTGGCTTTTTTATGCATAAAATACATTAGACCTCCTAAGCTTCCAAAAACGCCTAAGGAGGCGCCGACATCGACATACGTAAACGTTGATGAGGAAAGGCTCGGAACGAATTCGCGCAAGAACGGCAGTAAAACAAGTCCGTTGGGTATATTAGCCTGCATACCGATCAGGAAGCACAGTGCAGACGTGCCCGATCCAGCAAGGGCCTCGAGGGATGCGGTGAACAAAAATAGTCCGATCATATTTACCGTTAAATGAGAAACGTTAAAATGCAAAAAATTAGATGTAACCAGAACAAACCACTTATTATGAAAAAAGTTTTCATAAGAAAAGCCAAACTCTTGCAGCTTTGTTGTGTTGATACCGTTATCAAAGTTACCAGTTAAAATAAAAGTGTAAATGTTGAGAAACAGCATCGACAAGGTGAATTTAAATCGATTAAATACAGTTTCAAGTCGCAAGTTTGTGATTTTTGGCAGTACGATAAATTCTGAATTGAGCATCCACTTTAAGGGCCTTGGAAGATCAATTCCATTACGCCATTGATTAAGTTTAAATTGAATGAATCCAAGCAGATTAAATTCGGAGATTAATTGCGATAAAATCCACAACTGATTCGGTTTCCACCAACGGCTCGAAAGTGCCACGTAAGCAAATTCTTCGTGTGTCGGTTCAAATTTTCTTTTAAAACCGTAAAGGTCTTTAAAGTGAACTGGGAATTTCTGGTAATTATAAACCAGATTTAAAATTTTATTCAAATAGGGGTGTTTCGTATTTATTGCTGGGTCATTAAGACCGGCAAGTGGCGAGACCCCAAGGCTTGCCATTTCATAGCCTTGGCTTTTTAGGCACTCAAGCGCGCGGACGACTAGAGCATCGGCTACGCCGCTTACGCTGGACGCCGTGCGAATAAGATCCTGCAAAAAATAGCCATTCTTAGCATATATGGGCGAAGCAATTAGAAAGGCATCCACGCGCCCAGCTTGATGTGCCACAAAAAACTTTTTATCGTCCGAACCTGCGGATGGATTTACTTCCGTAAGATTTTTAAATTTTTCTGATGCGCGAGAAAGGAACCACGTCTGCAAGATTTCATTCATATCGTCAATCATGTTTTTTGAATGGAGCTGCTGCAAGGAAAATTCCTCGATGACGATCCCTCTTTTTTCAACCTGGCGAAGTGCCGACTTGAGTTTTGATGAAAGCAACTCACTCGTCCATTTTTTTAAATCAAATTGAGGCTCTTTGCCGATTGCAACAACTTTGAAAGACAAATTTTTCGCAGCCTCTGCAAAAGCGGGCCCGATGGCAAAAAGAATAGTATCTTTGTCCTGATCTCTTCCAGACTTTGTCAGTCTCCTAAGTACCTCTTCGCAATTTCTGGGGTCACAAAGCGGATCTGAGATAATTAAGTTAAATCCAGGGTGTGCCTCATGTCCAAAAATTTCCTCACCCAGCTTACCTTTTGATTTTTCATTTACCCGCAAATGACTAAAGCTATCGTATAAATGAAATATACTGTTTGTGTTGTAACCGTATTTTTTCAGACTCGATAATATTTCGTTATAAGTTAACGGAGTTTCCGGATCCACTTTAAGGCCAGATCTCGTTGGTTTATATCTAGACCTTCCGATCCGATAAACTAGACCGACCAAGAACAGGGCTAAGGCGCAAAGCTCTAACCATTGGATAAATGTTATTTCTTTCATACCTAAAGATTCTCGGCGGATGTTCCGAAAAACTTGAAGATGGCCAAGTCATTAATGTCTCTTCTTAAAAATAAACGAATTTTGTTCGTCGAGCCAAATGAGGGTGCGCGCCTTGCGCTTAAAGATCGATTCGAGAAATTAGGGGCTACGGTTTACGTCGTAGGTCAGGTCGAAAAATTAAAGTCTTTGGTTGAAGGAGCTGTTGCTAGCGATCAGTTATTCGATATTATAATCGCGGACGTTGAATTGCCAGGTACCTTTGGATTCTACGCTATTAAAGTGATCAGGGAGGCCCTCAAGGGTCGCAGAATTCCTGTGTTTGTCATGTCCGCTCATTTCACGTCGGCGGCGTTAGAACAGCTCGTGCGGTGGCGAGTTTTAGGCTATATTAGAAAGCCATTCAAATTGGGTGACCTAGAAAACTTTATTCTTGATCGTTACATTTTTTTCGCCGACACCGTCCTTGAATATAAAAAACATAACGATCAATTTAGAATTGATGAATTTGAGTTTCACAAAAAAGCATCTTAAAGTACAAGGCCCAGAATATTAACATTCATTGGTGACTCAGCGTTGACTCGGGATTTATTTTAAAAATATAGAAACAGCTAACCTATTAAAATAATTGGTGGCTCCGGTACGACTTGAACGTACGACCCTCTCCTTAGAAGGGAGATGCTCTATCCAACTGAGCTACGGAACCATTTTTTGAATTGCAGTTAAAGTAGCAAAAACATTTGTTTTTGTTAAGAGCTTTTCAGCATGCGCTGCTGTATAAAAGAGCATAGCGAAACTCCGCAGAGAATCACGCACCAGACGACCAAAAGCCATAGTAAAAAAATTGGAAATGAAGCTAGAGATCCGTAGATTTTATTTTTTTTGAATACCGAAAGCGAAGCCCAGATAAAGCCTGTTTGCACCAGGTTCAAGGAGAAACTGGCAAGCAAAGCCGAGGGTAAGGCCGCTAGTATTTTTACTTTAACGTGTGGAACTAGAGTGTACAGTAACCATAAAAATAAAACGGGCCAAAGTGAAATAGAAAACTGATGCTCCATATTAGCGCTTAGTTGGTTGAAATAAGTTACCGAGCGAAGGCCGACAAGAAGTGCTAGGGCGATCGGCGAAAGTAGTAAAATGAACCAATAAAAAGTAAATCTGGCAAAAGCGGGCTTGGTCATTTTTATTTTCCAAATACGGTGAAAAGCTGTATCGATACTGCGAATAAGCCCGATAGATGTGAACATTAACAAGATGATTCCCGTCGCACCCACGGTTTTTGGATGAACATTTGATAAAGCGGTTTTTATATAATCAACCGCAAGGCTTCCTGTCGCTTCTTTCATGTAAGTTGTGAATAGCGCTTCGATTTTAGGGTAAAGTTTTTCTAGGCCAACACCGGATTGAAAGACTGCAAGCACCACGATTAAAAATGGCACAATCGACAACAGTGTCGAGTACGCAATACTGGCTGCTGCAAAATGTATTTCTGCAAACTCATGATATAAGGCAGAAAAAAATCTTTTGATCACAATAGAAATCTTTCTTTAACTGCAAAATCATTTTTATTTCGTTCGATCAAGGCAGCATCACAATAAGGATCATGTTCAAAATAAAGGAAAGTTTTTTTATTTAAAGCTTGCTCTAGCAATTGTTTTTTTTCTTCGATCAAAGTCATCGGATGTAAATCATAACCCATGACCCAGGCTAGGCGTACATGCGAACTTGTTGGAACGACATCACCACAATAAAATAAAGCCAAGTCATCATCTTGAATGATGACAACTTGGTGGGCCTCGGTGTGGCCATTTGAGATCTTTAACGAGATATGCGGTAAGATATTAGTTTGATCGCCCTCAACAAGGGTCAAGCAATTGTGATCTAATAACGGTTGAAAGTTATTTAAGAAGTAACTGGACTTTTCACGAATATTCGGATCTTTGGCCGTTTCAAAATTTTTCTTTTGCACGTAATATCTAGCGTTCGGAAAAGTTGGTACTATTTTTCCATTCTTTTCTGTTGTTGCTCCGCCAGCATGATCAAAGTGCAAATGAGTTAAGATAACATCCGTAATGTCCTCAGGATTCAGCCCATGACTTTTAATCGATGAGATCAAATTGGGCCCATTTTTATCTAGCGCGTACATTTCGGCGAATTTGGGTCCAAGTTTTTCACCGTACTTTGCAGTGAAATCAGATCCATTACCCGCATCGATTAGAATATTACGGTCTTTCGATTTGAGTAATAGGGCGCGTGCTTCCATCGGAATGCGGTTCTGATCATCGGCTGGGTTTGATTTTGACCATAATATTTTTGGCACGGTTCCAAACATCGCACCGCCGTCTAAGCCAAAAAGTCCAGTCGGCACAGGGCATATTTCATAACCCGCAATTATTAACTTAATTTTCTGAGGTTGATTCGTCATCGGTATCCCATTCTTGAAGTGTCAATTGATCTAAAGCCACTTCATTTTCTTCAGTCATATCATCAGGTAACACATCTGGATCAATGGTCTTTACCCACAACAAATAATTTTTATAAACTTCATCGATACTTGTCGGCTGTTGCACAGGACCAATATGCACTGTTAATTTTCCAGGTTTAGCAAAAAAAGCACCTTTGGGCCATAACCTAGAATTTCCATCAATATATAAAAATAAAATTGGCGTTTGAGTTTTTTGTGCAAAGATACTTATTCCACGCTTAAACTCATGCACTTTTCCATCTTTTGAGCGCGTTCCTTCAGGAAAAATGATTAACCACATGCGGTCTAGCTGAGTTAGTAATGTTAAGATCAGCTGAATCGATTCACCTTTTTTATCTTTGCGGTCAATTGGAATCGCCCCTAAACAATGCTGCGAAAAAAATGTGAAAAAAGGATTAGAAAAAAAATAATCTTTGGCTGCCGCCATATACAGATCCATCCAATGCAGCCGGGGAATAGCGCCTGCAATTGAAATTGCGTCTAAATGAGAAGCATGATTCGAGATAATGATTAGTTTTTTGTGCAGACAGTAAAGTTCATTGAAATCTCCGCCCTTAACATCTAGGCGGATGTAGAAAGTATAAAACCAGTTTTTCAGAATCAGAGACCAAATAAATCGAATAAAGCGGCTGGTTAAATCATAATGGTGCGTGAATAGTGGTAAATGTTTAATATAGCCCGGAAGCTTAGTCCACTGATCGTTATCATAATTCCATTCACGCATAGTTTTCCTACGTTAAAGCATTCATCACAAAGAAATAAATTGGAGCTACAAAGATCAATCGATCCATGCGCTGTAAAAAATCTCCGCGGCCCAAGATAAAAGGTCCCACAATTTTAACGCCAGCATCCCGTCTTACTACGGCCATAACTAAATCACCAACGACTCCGCCGAAAGAAGCTATTAGGCCTGCCGCTAACCAATACCGGTCACTGCGGTCGGGTAGTAAGTGGCGCATGCCATAGGCCAAAATCAAAGTAAGTAAGACAGCTGTCAGGGTGCTTAGCCAGGTTCGGCGGCCGTTGACTTCGGTCATTAATTTCGGACCTTTAAAATAGCGGCTGATAGATAAATTCGTATTGTCGCAAAATTCAGTCAAAATAAATAAGTACATGACTTGATAAATTCCATTTTCAAAATTTAGAATCAGTCCCAGGTGCATGAAAGACCAACCCAGAAAAATAAAGCCAAGTAAAGTTAGAGAAATATATTGAATCATATTTTTATAACTGCGCTGCAACAGGGGCACTAAGCAAGAAACACCAAGCACCGCCATTGGCATTTCGTTATAAAGAGTTAAATTATTTAACTGGCTGAAGACTCCCAGGCCAAGTATTCCGGCGTAGCAAATGTACACGAAATGGCTTTCGTGATACATGCCAAGAATTTGAAAATAAACCTTAGCCCCATAAAGCGCAAATAAAGTTAGTAAAATAATTGGAAAAGGCTCTCGTAGTCCCATCAGTAAAAACATAATGGGTGCTAGAATTATCCAACTTTTAATAGAAGCCCAAGCCACCAGCGAATAATAGTTTTTTTTGCGAAAAATAAAGTTGATGGCTCCGCCAGTAAAAATAGCCAGCAGTACAATCATCACAGTTTGTCGATAAATCGGAGTTGTCCAAGCGGCAGAACTGGAAAGAAATAAATCACTCATAGACGATTCCTAAATCTTTTATTTTTTTGTACAAGTTTGATTTTGAGATCTTCAGCAAGTCTGCAGAGCGGTCAATATCCTTGGTCCATTGTAAATTCTTTTCGATAAACATTTTTTCTTGCTCGGTCAAAAATTCACTAAGTGGCACTGATAAATTTATAGTTTCTAGTCTTGGGGTATGCGGCACTTGTAGTAAGCGGCGAACATCATCTTGGCGAATCATTGGCAGTGCCGACGTTAGCACCAGCTGTTCGCAAATGCGCTTAAGCTCGCGCACATTCCCCGGCCAAGAATAGGCCGTAAGCTCTGTCAGTGCCTCGGCTTCAAATTCTTTATTTCTGCGGGGTTTTTCTAAATCAATGAAATAATTTGCCAGTTCATTAACATCCTCAGGTCGATCACGCAGCGGAGGTATTTGAATTAAATTAGCGCTGAGCCTAAAATACAAATCTTCGCGAAATTTTTTTTCTAAAATTAATTTTTTAAGTGAAATATTGCTGGCTGCAATAATTCGCACTTGCGAAAACTGATTTTCTTTGCCGCCCACTTTGCGAAATTCGCCGGACTCGATAAAGCGTAATAACTTTGCTTGTTGATTTAGCGGAAGCACTTCCATTTCATCTAAAAATAAATCACCGCCATGAGCCGCTTCGCAAAAACCAATTTTTCCTGAATCTGCCCCGGTGAAAGCGCCTTTAACATGACCGAAGAATTCACTTTCAAACAATGTTTCGGTAATTGCGGAACAGTTAACCGATACAAAAGGTCGTTGGCCTTCTTGCGTATTAATTAATTGAGCAACCACTTCTTTTCCAGTGCCGGTTTCACCTTCGATTAAAATCGCTGTTTTTTCCAATTTAAGCTGTGCTATTTTTTTTCGTAGTGTATCCGTTGCAGCACTTGATCCCACCAGAACATTCTTGGTCGAATATTTTTCATATTTAAAAAGCCGCAGTTTCCAGTAAGCTTCAATTTTTTCTAACACCGCGCAAACTTCTTCTGACAATAGCGGTTTTGCTAAAAACCGCTGGGCTCCGGCCAAGACAGCTTTTTCCATAAGTTGCCGGTCAAGATTTCCGGACATAGCGACAATTTCAATTTGCGGATTTTTCTTTACCAGTTTCTGGATGACTAAAGGGCCCTCCGGATTTTCTAGGGTGTAGTTATTAAGATGCATATCAACAAGAGCCGCATGAAAGAAAATATGATCGGGAACCAAATCTAACTTTTGAACTAAGTGAACGCGAAATCCATCCGGTGCCATTAATTTTAAAGAGCTGGCTAGTATTTGATCATCTTCAACAATAAGTAAATTCAGAAGTGAAATTGACATCCAAACAGTGTGAAGTAACTACCTCACGAGAGAAACTATTACCGCAACGCGCATACCGTTAATTCGCAGACAAAGTGGTTTGTTTTTTTTAACATCTTTGGCATGACACAAACGCGAATCTTATTAACTGAAAATATTCACTCAGTCGCAAAAGACCGATTACTTGACGAAGGCTACAAAGTTGACCTTTTAACTCATGCGCCGACTGAGGCCGAGTATCTACAAATTTTAAAAAACTATGACGTTTTAGGTATTCGTTCTAAATCAGAAATCACTGAAAATATATTGAAAAACAATACGCATTTGTTAGCGATTGGCGCTTTTTGTATAGGTACGAATCAAATTAATTTAGTTCAAGCAAATCACTGCGGAGTTCCGGTATTTAATGCCCCGCATAGCAACACGCGCTCGGTGGCAGAGCTGGTCATTGCAGAAATGATCGCTCTATCAAGGCAATTGGGTGACCGAAATACTTTAGCTCATCAAGGCGAATGGATGAAGTCTGCCGAAGGTGCTTTTGAAGTTCGCGGAAAAACTTTGGGAATCATTGGCTACGGCCACATTGGTAGCCAAGTCAGTATTTTAGCTGAATCTCTTGGAATGAGAGTCCTTTTTTATGATGTCATCAAAAAACTTCCTTTAGGGAATGCGCAATCGAGATCAAAATTAAATGATCTTTTAGCAGAATCTGATTTCGTGACTTTGCATGTGCCCGAAACCCCACAAACATTTAATATGATTGCCTCTGAGCAAATAGCAAAGATGAAAAAGCGCAGTTTTTTAATTAATGCCTCGCGGGGAACTGTGGTGCAAATTGAAGATTTAGTACAGGCTTTAAAATCGAATCATATCGCAGGGTGTGCAGTAGACGTATTTCCGATCGAGCCCTCTTCCAATAAAGAAAAGTTCAAGTCACCACTTCAGGGGTTAAAAAATGTGATCTTAACTCCGCATATTGGTGGTAGTACTGAGGAAGCCCAGCATTCAATTGGCCTTGAAGTGGCTGAAAGTTTTAGAAAGTTTTTAAAGTTTGGAACAACGGCCGGCGCCGTCAATTTTCCCAATATTGATTTAACCCATAAAGAAAACATCACGCGTATTATGAATATACATAGTAACGAGCCCGGTGTGTTGGGCGAACTGAATGGCCTTATTTCTGCGGCTTCAGCGAATATTCAAGCCCAGTATTTATCAACTGACCAAAAAATCGGTTATTTAGTTGTAGATTTAGAAATGGATAAAGCCAAAGACAGTGCGGGAAATTTAGTTTCAAAAATTCAAGCCTCTAAGCGCAGTATCAAAACTCGTTTAGTTTTTTAATCGACTACTTTTCCTGGGTTGATAATGCCATCCGGATCAAATATTTTTTTTATTTGTTTCAATAACTGAATTTCTTCAGTGGATCTGGTGTAATGCAAAAAAGATTTTTTAGTTAAGCCAACACCATGCTCAGCTGAAATACTGCCGCGTTGCTTTTGCACGGCTTTAAACACAAACTCATCTACTTTTCGGCATTCGGCTACGAAGTTTTCTTTCGACATACCTATCGGGCGTAAAATATTAATATGCAAATTTCCGTCGCCGATATGGCCAAACCAAATAACAGTCCAAGTAGGGTAAGCTTTGGCAAAGACCGCTTCTAAATCACTCATAAACGCTGGCACTTTAGATACGGCTACTGAAATATCATTTTTATAAGGCGAAAATTTTGATAAGGATTCGCTGATGTCTTCGCGGTAGCGCCAAAATGTTTTTGCTTGCACTTCCGATTGTGAGATAACGCCGTCTAAAACCCAAGCTTGTTCTAGGCATTCTTCAAAAACCGACATAATTTTTTGTTCAGAAGTTTCAGAAGGGCATTCAACCTCGCAGACAACGTACCATTCTGCTTTGGTTTCAAAAGGCCGCGTTAACTTAGTAGCTTCAAGCACAAGCCCAAGCGCTTTCTCGGAAAAAACTTCGTAAGCTTGTAATGTCAGTTGCTTTTTGAACTCAGAAAAAACTTTCATCACGCTGTCCAGGTGATTAAGCGCTAAGACGATAACTTTAAGAGGCGGCGGCGGCGGTGATAATTTAATTTTTGCTTTGGTTATGAATCCTAAAATTCCTTCACTGCCAATGAAAAGGTGTCGTAAATCTAATCCCGTTGCATTTTTAACAAGACCATTATTTAAATTTAAAATCTCGCCAGCCCCGGTGACGACTTCAAGACCGATGATCCAATCTCTGGTTAATCCATAGCGAACAACTTTGATTCCGCCCGCATTGGTCGCAATATTTCCACCCATTTGTGAAGATCCTGTCGCCGCAAAATCAACGGGATAAAGTAGATTTTTTTCCTTAGCAAAATTTTGTAAGGCTTTAGTTATTACGCCAGGCTCGATATCGACGCTGGCATCATCAGAGTTAAATTCTAAAATGCGGTTCATTTTTTCAAAAGAGACTACGACTTCTCCATTAGTAGCACACGCGGCACCGCTAAGTCCAGTGCGGCCACCCGAAGGAACTAAAGCCACTTTATTTTTTCTTCCCCACTGCACTAATTCAACAACGTCCGCAGTAGATTCTGGAAAAGTAATCGCCGCTGGATTTATATCGAAGTAGGTCGTCCAATCTTTGCCATAATACTTTAAGGAATCTGCATCCGTTTTAATTTGCGAAGATTTTAATTTTAGACTTTTTAGTGCTTCCATTCTTTAACTATCGCAAAGTTCTGATTCGAAAGAAAGAATAAATAGGGCAAAGGCCCCAACCTGCGGTGATAAGTCCATACAAGCCAAATAACCAAAACCAAGTGGGGCCGCCGGCGATAGCATAGGCTAAAGCCAACACGGAAATGATGAAGCGTAGGCTGCGGTCCCAAGGGGCCAAGTTGCAAAGCATAAAGTGGCTACTTCAACAATTCTTGCAATTCGCCCGCTTGATACATCTCCATCATGATGTCACTCCCGCCAACTAATTTTTTGTTGATGTAAAGTTGAGGAATGGTCGGCCAGTTGCCGTATTCTTTTATGGCATTTCGAATTTCTTCGTCTTCAAGGACATTAATATCTTTGAACGGCACGCTAAGGTCTTGCAAAATCGCGGTCGCGCGCGCCGAAAAGCCACATTGCGGAAATTGTTGAGTGCCTTTCATAAAAAGTACGACTTTATTTTCAGTGAGTAAATTTTCGATTTTTAATTTAACTTCTGACATTTTCAAGACTCCTTTAAAGAGATGTTAATTTTTAATTTGAGTTTTAATAGACAAAGCATGCACTTCGCCAGTTTTTAATTCCGCATCAAAGGTGCGCATTACATGCTGATGCTGTTCGATGCGCGAAAGCCCTTTGAAGCTGGTGCTTTTTACCGACACTTCCCAGTGATTTGCAGTGCCGGTTAGGTCATGGACTTCGATCTCAGTGATAGGATTTGAATCTGGATAGGCCGTTTGTAATCGTTGGTTCATTTGCTCAATTGTCATGAAGAAATCTCTACCAAATTTTTTAATTTCAAGCAACTCTGGTGGTGAAAATTATGCCAATATTTATGTATTTTCTTTTGCATTTTGCCATTTACGTCGTGTTTAGGCTGGAATTCTTCATTTGGAATTGGCCAAGCTTAAAAGTGCTGTCTTCTACGCAGATTCTACAGGCTTTTATGCTCGGTGAGCGCTTTGATATGGCTGCTTTGGCCGCCACCTTTGGACTTTTCGTGTTGTTGCTAATATGGATCGAAAGATACAAAGTGCTAAAGATTTTTTTATTTTTGGTGTTTTGGGCAACAAATATTTTTTTAATCTTAGCTAATTCTGGTGATATCGAGTTGGTTAATTTTACCGGGCGAAGATTTTCAAAAGCATCGTTCTTTTTGCTGAATGATGGTCATATTAGTAACGTTATTACGCCGTATTTAGGTATGGCACTGATGACCTTTGCGCTAATAATTTTATATTCTTTCGCCAGTTTTCACTTTTATAAAAAGATTTTAATTGATATCAGCTTTGCCAAAAAGTTAATGTCGACATTGTGTGTGCTTATTGTAACGGTTTTATTTTTTCGCGGGGGCCTGCAACATAAGCCATTTTCGGCGGTAGAAAGCCGTATTTTTCCCGAAGCCATTGCCAATCAGTTGATACTAAATTCGACGTTTACTCTAGTAAAAAGTTTAGATAAATCATCACTCGAGCGGTTGCATTTTTACGATGAGAAAAAAATGTTGGGCCTATTAAATCAACCGGCGAAAGCCAATGTCAAAGTACCAGATTTTAATAACTACAATATCGTCATCCTAATTTTGGAAAGCTTTTCAAAAGAATATATGCAGTTAAAAGAGCCTGAATTTACTCCTTATTTAAATCAATTAGCAAATGAAGGCGTACTATTTAATAATAGCTTTGCAAATGCCCGCCGCTCGATTGAAGGCCTTGGCGCGATTTTGGCGGGAATCCCTGCATTGATGGAAGAGCCCTTTATAAACTCGGAATTTTCAACGAATGAATTTATCGGTTTAGGCCACACCTTAGCTACCAAGGGTTATCATACCAGCTTTTTTCACGGCGCAAAAAATGGCAGCATGCACTTTGATGCCTTTGCAAAAAGTGTTGGATTGCAAAATTATTTTGGCGCTAACGAATACCCCAATGAAAAAGATAATGATGGCACTTGGGGTATTTATGACAAGCCTTTCTTAAAGTGGACCTGTTCGCAGTTGTCGCAATTTAAAGAACCTTTTTTATCAACAGTGTTTACCCTGTCATCCCACCAGCCTTACAAGTTGCCTGATAACGAGTTTCATCCCGAAGGACCATTACCAATTTTAAAAACAATTCACTATGCGGATTCGGCCCTAAGGCAATTCATGGCCTGTGCGAAAGAAAAAAAATGGTTTAAGAATACCCTTTTCGTTTTTACAGCTGATCATACCGGTCCAAGTTTAAGCCCAACGGCAACGTTTAAGTCAAAATTTCAGATACCGATAATTTTTTACAGTCAAAATGCCGAATTGTTAAAAGGGATGGAAGCTAATCAGCCGGCTCAGCAGATTGATATTCTACCAACCTTATTGGAAGCACTGAAAATCGAGCCTCAAAAACGAAGCTTTTTATCAAAGTCTTTGTGGCAGGCGGGGCCAAAAATAATACCACTTTATTCTGATGGAATTTATGAACTGGTTGGCGACATTTTCGATCGCGAAGAACAACTTAAAGCCGTCCGCCAATATTTCAGTGAAGGCCTTTTTGATAACCGCTTGTATTACCCCACTGGATCCAGTACGAAATAATCATGTCTGATAGTTATTTTATTCCGGCCAGTGAATCGCATAAAAAAATTGAAAAGGCTAAAGCACGTGAACTGCGAAATTCAACCTGGTGGAAACAGGTCGTCGGTAAAGGGACATGCTATCACTGCGAGAAAAAGTTCAAAGCCAGTGAGTTAACTATGGATCATTTAATTCCAATCGCCCGTGGTGGGAAATCAGACAAAAAAAATTGTGTACCCTCGTGCAAAGACTGCAACACAAAAAAGGGCTATAAAACCCGTGCTGAACTTGCAATGGACGAGCTTGATAGCAAAAAAGATCCAGCAGATCTAGACTAAGATCGTAAATCTCAACTTAGGACAATGCTTTTTATTTTGAATTTCCATCAATTTTTATGCAAAAAATGCCGATATAAAGACAATCAAAAAGGATTGTTATATGAAAAAAAATTGTGCGAATTTAATTTTAGCCGTCTCATCTTTGTTAATTTTATCGTGCCAAAAAGCGTCTTCAAAAGACGATTTAAAAGATGCCCAGCTTTGTCTGAATACTTCCGCAGCTGTAGATGCACGGGCTTGTCTAAGTAAAATAGCTTCTGATACTTCACTAACTGCCAATAAACTTCGATGTGCGGCGGTATTTATCGCTGAAGGAGTAACAGCGGTTACACTGGCAGATTCGCTGGATAAGTTAAAAACGCCGGGCACTTGCACGGGCGGTTGTTCGGCAACAGTTACAGCGATTAATGGTTTAAATTTTCATAATGGAGTTAATCTAAGTTCAGATGCAGTAGCTCGACAGCGAAATATTGACGTCGCGGCCGAGGCCTTTACGTATTGCTCGGCTTCTGGATCAAGTCTTTACACTCAGATAAGTTCTTTATTTAGAATCGGCACTTTAGCATCGATGGCGGCCTACCCGCTAACGGGTGGGGCTCAACCTACGGAAGACCAAATCAAAACCGCAATTGCGTCTTTAGATAATGCAACATTGGGTTCTATTGTCACTTCTACGTATTCGACAAGTTGTCAGAACTTATCGACAGCTTCAGATGCAACAAAGGCGTACTGTACTGAGCTGTCAGGCGCCATTAATGGTGGTTCGTCGCCCACGGCGATTGGAAATTGTTTAAAAATAAAATTACAAAATCCTAGTGCCGCTTGTCCTTAAGTTACTAGTTAATACTTTAGTATCTAAAAATTGAAACCCAGTTTAGCTGCGTAAACACGGTTTTGAATCTTTGTGGTCGCTGAACCTACTTCTTCGCCGTAAGTAACTGCGTCGATATGAATAACTCCGAACAGAAAAGTAAATCCACCGGTAGCATACATTTGATTAAGGCCCACGCGGAATTGAGTTTTAAACCAACTATTCGGAAAATAATCAAATTCCACGCCGGCATGAAATGATTTATTTAACGTGATATCAGGGTGAAGTAAGTTTTTGAAATCAATCATCGAGCGCAAAGTTAAATCGCCGAACTTAGCCATTTCATAGTGACTTCCCAGATCAATGGTTCGGTACATACTGGTTGGTATTTCCAAAGCATCTTTATTAACTTGATTTGATTTACTAAAATTTCCACCCAAAATATTATTTATTACTAAACCAAATGTTAAAGGAAATCTTTCTGTCGTGCCAGTGATGGCTTCTTTAATTGGTTCTGGTTTTTCTTCAATCTTCGCTTTTTCTTCAGGCTTAGCTGCTGATGGTAATGCTTCAGCAGCAGGTCCGCTAGCAGCCTCAGATGACGGTTCTTCAGATTGAATTGTGCGATTGTCTTCAGCTGGCTTTTTCTCTTCAACTTTTTTCTCTTCGGTTTTTGCTTCCGTTTTTAAAATGGATTTATTGAACCAGTCAGGGGTCCACATAAAGCCAAGGTTTAAATCAATACTTGAACCTTCTTTAAAACGTTTCGTACTTAGTAAATTTGAATCGGCGGCAAGTTCTAGGAAACTAACACTTTGATCGATGGCATCACGGTGAACATATTTTGCAGTAAGACCAGCAGACCAAAACTTATCTAACTCTTTTCCGTAGCCGTAAGCAATTGTTGTATCAGCGATCACATTCATATCTATGGCGGGTCCTAGTTGGCGATTAAAAGACATATCCACAGTTAGATCCACAGGAATTAAAGCAACTCCCCAGTTTTTTCGAGTCCAAAAAATCTCGGCAGCTTGAACTTTTCCACCCAACGTTTTTCCATAGTACTTATCTAAAACATTTGAAACTGCTGTCGCTTTTTGCTGATCATTACCAGACGCGGTGGCCGTTTTTAATTCGTCAGCTAGAGTCAGCGTATTTGGCGAATATCCAACAGCTGCCAAAGTAAATTGAACCTCGTTGTATCTTTTTTTTGCAAAACCCGCCGGGTTGTAAAATATTAAACTGTAGTCATCGGCAACCGCGGTAAAGGCATTACCCATTCCCATTGCTCGCATCGAAACATAGGGGTCATGAATTTTAGTACTTAAAGAGTCATCAGCAAAAACAACAGAAGCCATAAATAAAGCCAGCATAAAAATTTTCATATTGATCCTTTAGTTTTATAGTTAATAGTACAAGAACTACGAATAAAAAAAATCTTAACCTGCAAACTTTTGCAGAAGCCGTGCGTAGGGCTAGGGCCTTTGGCTGACCCTTAAAATCGCATAATTTGTCTGTAGCGCTAAATGTCTAAGCATTTCGGCAGGCTAACGCGCCGCAAGTTATCAGAGGGCTTGATTTTAATCGCCCGTTACCCCTTCAATAAAAGAGTTATCAAGAAGAATTGTGTGCGGAAAGCTAGCTGTTTTGCCAATTTTTAGGGTCAAAACGGGCTAATTTCACTGGTTTTTAGTCTATTTTAAGGGAGTTTTAGTGAGCAAAATCACGAAAAGTAGCACGGCAGAATACTTTGCCAAGAATCTTCAGCAGGTGGGGTTTTCGTCTCCTTTGAAGGCGGTATTAACCACGCTTAAAGAAGCCGTCGATAATTCACTAGACGCGTGCGAAGAGCATGGAATTTTACCTGATTTAGATATCGAAGTGACTAAAGTCGGAAACGGCTCGACAAAAAATACCGATTTAGTTCGCATCGTTGTCGAAGATAACGGTCCTGGTATTGATGTCGATAATATTGCTAAAGTTTTTGGAGAATATTTAGCATCGTCGAAATTCGGTAAAGGCCAATGTTCGCGTGGTCAGCAAGGAATTGGTATTTCTGCGGCAACGACTTGGGCGCAAATGACCAATGCTAAAGGCGTGCAAGTAATTTCAAAAACCAAAGCAATGCGAAAAGCAATTTCAGCCCAAGTTGATGTGGATATCAAAACCAATACTGGCATTGTAAAAAATAAAGAGATGATCGACTGGAAAAATAAAACTAGTGGCGTTCGCGTTGAATTTTTAATGGACGGCCGTATTCAATTGAACGGTGATGGTGGATTGCAAACCTACATCGAAGGAACGGCGTTACTTAATCCTCATGTTACGATGAAATTTAAATTAGGAGACCTTGATTGGCAAAAAACAGACCGTGTCAGCAATGATTCGCCGGAAATTCCTGAAGCCACTTTACCGCATCCGCACACGTTTAAATTGGGTGAGTTTATCACTCATGCGACTTTGTACGGTAAAGTCAGTTTATCCAAGTTTTTGAAAACGGGATTTTCACGCATCACAGATTCTTCTATTACTGATTTTATAAAAGCGGGAATGCCAAAAGGCTTAGTAGAAAAATCCGTAACATCCTTATCTGAAGAAGATTTTAAAAAAGTATTCCAAGCTGTGCAAAACACAACATTAATCTCGCCGTCGACAAAATCTGTGTTAACAGTCGGAGAAGATTCACTTTCAAAATCAATTAATCGTCTTGGACAAGTCGATTTCTTTTCTGTGGTGACTCGTAAACCAACGATTTGCGACTTTAAACCCGTGGTCGTCGAAGTAGCTTTAGCGCGGTTTATTAATCGCGGTGAAGACGGCTCACCTGTGCAGTTGCTACGTTTTGCAAATCGAGTTCCGCTACAATTCGATAAGTCAGGATGTGCAATCACATGGGCGATCGAAAGCGTTAATTGGAAATCTTATGGGCTGTCTCAGCCAAAGGAATCGCTTCCGCAAGGACCGTATGTTTTTGCAGTGTCGGTGGTGTCTCCGTTTATTAAATTTAAAAATGCTTCAAAAGAAACGATTGATGCTTCTGAAGAACTGGTCGAAGAGATCCGTCGTGCATTAATGCAAGCTGGTCAGAAATTATCCCGTCATATTAAGCACGAAACTAAAGAAGCTGATTTAGAACGAAAATTAGCTCACATCGAGCAATTTGGTCCCATTTTAGTAGAAAAATTAGTTCTACTAGCTGGTGCTAGTGAAGCTCGTAAGAAAAAAGCTGAAGAGGGTTTGAAGAAAATTTTGGGGCGCGACTCTGAAGTAGCAGTTAATCAGCTTGAAGAGGCTCAGACAAAATTAGAAGCGCAAAAAGCTAAAGAAGCAAAAAAACAGGGTATCGAAATTGATGAAATGCAGGGGCCAAACGAAGAAGTAAGTTCAGATAAGCAAGAGCTAAAATCCGCAAAAGCAAATAAACCTGTAAAGAAAAAGCAAAAGAAATAGGTGAAGTATGGCTGGTCTTACAAAAATTCGCGAATTGCGATTAGATATACCCAAGGAAGCAAAAAACTTAGCCGAAAGAATGTTAAAGGACTTAGAAAATTCTAAGCGTCCTTATCTTGAAGCCGTTAAAACTTCGTTAGATAATTCAGAGTATAATGCTAAAGTTGGTTATTTAACTCCAGGCGATAAAGTTGTCCGTACGGAACTTAATGTGTCGTCCGTGCAAAAATTAGCGCGCGTTGTTTTTATGTTAGAAATTTTGTTACGAAATTTGGATATCGGCGCCGTCAATACGAAGCGTGAATTGTATTATATTTGCAAAGGTCTAATTAAAGGAAATTCACGTTATAGGCCATTAGATTTTGATGGACAGGAAGAATCTGATTCGATCATCGACTTTATTGGGGATATGTTGGAAGTGTACCGCGAAGAATTGAATTGTTTTGCCAATGATCGCGGCGGACAAACTTATTCACAGCAGTTATTAGTCACTGAGACATTAGCAGATGGCACTAAAGCCAATGTAGATCTTTCGACTTTGGGAACGTCTCCGTTTCAGCCAAAAAATAAACCGCAAGCCTTGAAACTGCGTGCTAAAAAGAAAATTGATTTTTGCTTAGTCGTTGAATCCGAAGGTACTGCAGGTACTTTACAAGCCATGGGTTTTACGAAGCGAAATAATTGCATCTTGATGGGCGCTCAGGGTGTGCCATCAAATGGCGTGCGCGGCTGGTGTAAATTAATTGAAGATCAGCTGGATGTGCCGATGTATTTTTTCGGTGATCTGGATGCTTACACCATGCAAAATATTTTCCGTACTTTAAAAGCAGGATCGGCCGCTTCACTTATTCGTAATAGTGATTTTTCGGCTCCGAACGTGCGTTTTTTAGGTGTGCTACCAGGAGACGTAAAAAAATACGATTTACCTCATTACAACGTGAAAGAATCAGACCCGCAGGAAGCACGCGCTTTGAAAAAAGCAAAAGATGCGTTAGAAAATGATCCATTCTTTCGTGATAAGAAAAATAAAAGATTATCTGACATTTTACGCTGGCTGATTAAAGAAAAGATTCGTTGCGAGCAACAAAGTTATTTCTCAGTTGATCCACGCGATCCTATTAAGACTGAAAAAATCATTCTCGAAAAAATTAAAAATGGCGATTACGTCTAATTATTATTTAGGCGCTGAAGCAAATATCAAGCAAATCAAAGAAAAGTCATAAAGGAGTTTATGAAAAATCTTTGGCCTGCTTTGCTGCATTAATTATTCTCAAGATATTGCTCGAGTCGCTGTGCCAAACAGAAAAGATAACGAGTAGACGGCACGATCATTAATAAATCAACTGCAGTACTTTATTTCTCAGCAAAAATCATTTCGGCCAGATGATCTTCTTTTTATTGCCTGTGGAAAATAAAGCCTTCCTGAAGCAATTGGGCCAGACCTTTAGCGACGTGCTAGTTAAGGGAAGCTCAGGTGAAATGAAGTACTTTTTAATCGACTTTTATTCCTTCGATTTAAATTTCGATAACAATTATCAAACTTTATTTTCTAAAAATGTGACAACGCCGGCGTTCTCGAAAATTTCTGCAGAATTTATTTGGCAAGAAATCCAAAAACTGTTTCGTGTTGAGTGATAAGATCTAAAGCTTTAAAAATTTAAGAACTTAAATTGAAGTTTTTAAATAAAAAAAGAGAAGCCATGGGGCCTTCTCTTTTTAAAATCAGTAACGCATAGCATTCAGATAAGTGAGCAGGTACTATTTTGTTGTTACGTTTAAATCTAGTTTGATGCGGTCTTCGATTAGCTTGTCGCCCAATGCTGAAACGGTTTTGAACTGCTTCGAGTTGTAAACGATATCGTATTTTGTGCGGTCTTTTATTTCTGTCGTTGCCACGGCATTGTAATGACCATCTTTTTTGGTGATCGAAGCCATCATCTCTAAAGGTTCGGTTTTGTTTTTGATCGTCAACATTCCAGAAATTTTATGAGTCGGAGATCCCGGCGGAACTGCCTTGATAGCTTCAACTTTAGTAATTTTGTAAGTTGCCTCTGGAAATTTTGCGATATCGAAAAAATCTGGTGATTGCAAATGACCTTCTAATTTTGGAGAATCCGCGGTTTTTAAAGTTTTCATGTCCATGACGAAAGTTCCGCCAACCAGCTCGTCACCTTTCATTTCGATTTCGCCTTTTTTTACTTGAACATCACCGGTGTGCGATTTTCCAACGCCGTAACCAGTCCATTTCGCATTTCCTACGACTTCGTGCTTTACCACGGCTGTAGATTTGTCTTTCTTGTCGGCTGCATAAGATAAAGTTGTCGATAAAGCGATTGCTGCTAAAAGTATCATTTTTTTCATTTTTTTCTCCTGAGTTGAATCTTTTTCTTATAAAAACACATATTTTCAAAATTAAAAATAAATTATTTTCAACATTGGTCCATTCCTTGAATATTCATTCTTTTATAAGTCAATTTGGTGACAAGTTGACGTTTTTTGTCGACGGCGTCTGTTGGATAGCTTATAACCTGCGCAGTTTTAGAGTTTTACTTAAGGGGAATTTATGAAAATATTCAGTATTAAACAAATTTTTTTCGTGATGGGTTTTACACTAGTGGCGTCTTGCACCCAGCAAAACTCTTCAGTGAAAATGAATCCGCTACTTAAAGATTCTAGCAATATCGTCAGCACGCGGCCACAGAATTCAAAGTATTTTATTGGCGTATTAAAGTTGAAAAATCCATCGCTATTGCAAACGGCTAACAAGTCGACCGGAAAAGTCGTTGTGGATCAAGAACTGAAAGCGACCATTCTAAAAGAGCAAGATGAGGCGATCGTTGCTTTGAAAAATTTATCTGCAGAAATTCAAGTTCTGTATCGTTATAAAATGGTGCTGAACGCGATTGCGATTTTGGCGCCGATTGAACTTCAAGAAAAAATTAAAACCGTTGGTCAGATTGCTTACTCCGAAGGTAACGGAACTTTTGCAAGACCGATCAATCCAGAGTTATCAAACAGTCTTCAAGCCAGTACTATTCTGGAAAGAAATTCAGCCAAATTTATTGGTGTTGAGGCCTTACACGAAAAAGGTATCACAGGAAAAGGCATGAAAGTCGGAGTCATCGATACCGGAATTGATTACACGCACATCATGTTTAAAGGGGCTGGCACAGAAGAAGCTTACAAAGCCATTAATCCATCAGGTCCTGCGGTGGGCTTTCCAAGTGAAAAAGTCGTGGGTGGTATTGATTTAGTGGGAACTGAATTTGACTCAGCTTCTCCAGATTTTTCTAAACGTATTCCAAAACCAGATATGAATCCAATCGATGAAGCCGGCCATGGATCTCACGTTGCGGGAACTATTGCAGGAATTGGTGATGGAGTTAATTCGTACACAGGAATGGCTCCGGATGCGGCTTTACATGCCATAAAGGTGTTTGGTGCCGAAGGTTCCACCAGTGATTCAGTCGTCATTGCCGCTTTAGAATATGCTGCAGATCCAAATGGTGACGGTGATATCGCTGATCAACTTGATGTCGTGAACATGTCATTAGGTAGCGGTTACGGAAATCCACATATTCTTTATTCTGAAGCAATTAAAAACTTAGTGCGTGGTGGAACTGTTGTTGTGGCTTCAGGTGGTAATTCAGGACATCTGGATTATATTGTCGGAGCACCGGGAACCGTCGATGAAGCTTTATCAGTGGCAGCATCTATCGATAACAGCGATCAAAATTGGAAATTTAATTCGTCAAAAATATTTTTAGGAACTGAAACTTTAATTGTTGAAGCGATTGAAGCAGCAACCACAAAAAAGATTGTTGACGCCGGAGCTGTTTCTGGGAAATTGGTTTACTTGGGACTTGCGACCGAAGATTTCACGGAAGAGCAAAAAAATGCAGTTCGCGGAAATGTTGCATTCATTGATCGTGGTGTTGTTGCATTTAACGATAAGGTTCGTCGTGCAGCTGAAGCTGGCGCTATCGGAGTCGTAGTGGCTAATAATCAAGAAGGCGCACCAATTGCCATGGGCACAAAGGATGATTTTCAAATTCCCGCGATCATGGTCACTTTAGCGGTTGGAAATAAAATTAAAGAAGCGCAGAAAACCACCGAAGTTACGATCAATTTTGCGAGTGAAGAAAAAATAGAAAAGCCTGAGCTGATTGACACTCTGACATCATTTACTTCGAAGGGACCTCGTTCAATCGATGGGTTAATCAAGCCTGAAATTTCTGCTCCGGGAAATAATGTTATTTCTGCGAAAATGGGAAGCGGCAATAAAGTGGTGCAGTTTTCAGGTACCTCTATGGCGGCTCCACACATGACTGGTGTTATTGCGCTAGTTAAGCAAGCTCAATCGCAGTTAACTGCAGAAGAACTAAAAAACATCGTTATGGGAACGGCTAAGACGATAGGTGAAAAGGATCAGCGATATTCAATTACTTTACAAGGTTCTGGTCGGGTGCAGGCAGACCGCGCCGCTTTTTCAACGTTAGTTGCCGCTGAAGCATCTTTTTCCTTAGGTGAAACGGGCATTGAATCAAAAAAATCAGTTCGTCGCTTGATTCACTTAAAAAATATTTCGGATGCGGATCAAAGTTTAAATTTAACGTTTGAAGGAAATGAATTTATTTCGATGTCAGCAACTTCTGTTGTTGTGAAAGCAAAATCTGTTTCTGAAATATCTGTCACTTTGACTTTAGATGCGACGAATATGAAAGAAGAATCGATCCGTGAAATGGACGGGTGGGTAAAGATTCTAAAAGGAACAGAAGAGGTTTACCGCATTCCGGTGCTTGCTGTGGCTCATCGGTTATCTGCGATTGAAGCCAGTAAGTTATTAGTGCAAGCGACATCTCCGCAAGATGCAGCGGGTGCTGCGGCTTCAGTTCAGTTGAATAATGCCAATGGCAATGTTGGACAAGCCTTACTATTTAATATGCTTGGTAAAGATGACAGAAAGCCAGCCGCCGATTCTTACATGACAGCAGATTGTGATTTACAGCTGGCGGGTTATCGAATTGTTTCAAAGAAAAATGCGACTAATGAGGATGAAGACATTCTTCAGGTTGCAATTAAAACATATAAGCCAATGACCACATGGAATACCTGCGACATCAGCTTGTTGATCGACACCAACGGTGATGGCATTCCCGAGCAAGAATTATTAGGAGCTAGCTTAAAATCAATTCCAGGACAAAAAAGCGAGCTATTTGCATCAACATTATTGAATGCAACAAAAGCACGTGAACTTCGTAAGGCCTATGAAGCCAAGATTCAGCTTGTAAAAAACGATCCAAAAGCATTACAAAAAGCTAAAGATGAAGAGCAGTACGATGAGGCCCTGGTTGATGTGCGACCATTGCAAGTATTTAATAATTCATCGATTGTGGTTGTTGAAGCCGCTGTTTCTAAATTAGCTAAAAATGCCGTTGGAAATTTGGCCTTTAAGCTTGTGGTATCTCATAATGAGGCCAGCTCTGTTCAGTTAGACGATTATTTAGGTACAGGTGTTCGTGTGATTTCATTAAACAAAGCTGAGCAATCTTTTGTGGGTTTGCCTGAAATGATTTCGCTAAAAGGCGCTGAAACTAAATCTGTCGAGTTAACGAAAGGTTTAGGAGCAGAGAATTTATTGGTACTAACGCCGCAGAATAAATTCTCGTTTTCAGATCTTGTCATGGATGCTCAAGCTCAAGTGGTGAAGCCCAGCTTTAAATAGAAGCTTGATTCGACACTGAATCTGATTGACCATAGCAGAAGATGCTAACTAAAAATCATCGTCTTGATGAAATTGAATGTCTTCGTGCTGTGGCAATATTGTTTACGCTTTTTCATCACACTCCTTTTTATCTATTTATTTTGCCGAACTCTTTTTTTAACGACGTCTATTCGACAGCAACTTTCTGGGGCGGCGTAGATTTGTTTTTTGTTATTTCTGGTTTTGTAATCATGCGTAGTTTTACCCAGCAGTTGGCAAGAAGTTCTGGATTTTATTGGCGCACAGCAGGCGGATTCTGGATTCGGCGTTTTTTCCGCATCTTGCCGTCGGCTTGGCTATGGATCGGCATTTATTTACTTTGTACACAATACCTAAATTACGCCGGAGCCTTCGGAAACTTAACTCAAAATATCAAAGACAGCATGGCCGCCATTTTACAGTGGGCCAATATCTATGGTTTAAAATGTGGTGCTGGCCGTGCAATGAGCTGCGGGCCCAACGGCATTTACTGGAGTTTATCCTTAGAAGAGCAATTTTATATTTTATTGCCTGTAACAATATTTTTATTACGAAGATTTTTAGTACCATTTTTAATTCTAGCAAGCGTTGTGCAATTTTTTATTTTTCGTCCAGATTGGTCACTAGGTTGGGCGGTGCGCACAGATGCATTAATATACGGAGTGCTACTTGCTATTTGGAGCCAAAAGAAATCCTATTTGAAATTCGAGCCGAAGTTCTTAAAACGTTTTTTTTGGCTTCAGCCCATAATAGTTTTTGGACTAATTGCAGCCATGTCCATTTTTCCGGCTACTCCGAATCAAATACAAGTAGGCACGGGGCTGCTGGCCTTAACATGTGCTGCACTAGTTTATTTGGCTTCATTTGATAACAGTTACATCATGCCTGACAACTGGTTTCGCCGTATTCTAGTGTGGCTTGGTAGCAGATCCTATTCCATTTACCTAATTCATATTATTGCTTTTCGCTTATCCTATGAGGTGATGTATCAATTCACTGAACCAGGGTTTCGGTTTTCGCCGGACGATTCATGGAAACTAGCGGCAATCGCTTATCCAATCTTATTTTTATTTAGCGAACTTAATTACCGCTTTGTGGAACAACCTTTTCGGCGCTATGGCTTGCAGTTGGCGCAGCGATTCACATTACCTTGTCATCAATTAAAATAATTCTTTTGATGTGGTTATTAGAGACCGCTGAAACGATTGAATTTCAGGTAATAGCGAAATGCTTTTTCTTGAAATTAATTTAATTTCACGGCGGATATTTGGTAATAATAATTGAATCGCTTTTTTTGGGGCTCCCATTGTTAAGGCGACTCCGATGGGAACCAAACCGTGGCCAAAACCTTCTTGCACCATTTGCACGATCGCTGAAAAAGATTCCACGTACGTCAATTCAAAGTCCTTTAATTTTGCGTGTTTTAATATTCTGTCGCCCACGGCTTTCCAGGTTGCTGAATTTTGTTCAATCGTAATTAAATTAGTACTTGGTATGTTGGCATCGAAGCGGTTGGCCAAAAGAACCATAGGTTCTTCGGAAATCGTTTCAGAGACTAAGTTTTTATCTAAGGCCGAACTAACACACAAGCCTAAGTGATAGCGGCCTAGTTTTACATTCTCTTCCACTAAAGTGCTTCGATGCACATGCATGTTAAATTGAATGCCCTTTTCTTTTTTTGCAGCTAGCCGAATCAGGCGTGGCCCCCACGATGCTGCAATAGAATCTGAAATTCCAATAGAAAACTGCGTTAACTGATTCACCACTTGTAAATGACGAAGATTTTTAAGTTCAGAAATTAAGGGGCGGGCTTGGTCGATCAGAGCTTGGCCTTTTGCAGTGATGCGAACTCGACGTCCGTCGGGCTCAATCACCGCAAATTTAACTTCGTTTTGCAAAGTTTGAATGCGTTTACTAACAGCAGATTGAGTCAGTCGAAGCTGGGCAGCGGCCTCGCTGATGGTTCCTGTTCGTTCTAAGGCAATAAGAGCCTCTAGTCCTTCAATCATGGGATCTTCTGGACATTAAATTTAGTGCGAATGTAGCCTAAAGTCATGTATTCCTTATACTACTACATTATATTCCAATTATTCAATTTTTTCTTTAATTTTTATGGCTCAGTATAGTTGAATAACAAGCGATCGAATAATCGTGTTCTTTTAATCGAAATAGGAAGGCTTATAAATGTCTGCGTCAGCAAAAATTGAAACAACTCCTGAGATGGTCAAAAAAGTTTACGAAACGACGCGTCTGCGCACCGAAATAATTCGTAAACGTTTGAATCGCTCGTTAACATTGGCTGAAAAAATAATATACGGTCACTTAATCAGCCCGCAGACGCAAGAGATCGAACGCGGTAAATCGTTCTTATTATTAAATCCTGATCGCGTGGCCATGCAGGATGCTACGGCGCAAATGGCTTTGCTGCAGTTTATGCTAGCTGAAAAAAATGAAGCGGCGGTGCCTTCGACAGTTCATTGTGACCATCTGATTTTGGCCTACCAGGGTAAAGAAAAAGATATGAACAATTCGAATATGACAAACCGTGAAGTTTTTGATTTTTTAGCTTCAACGTCTTCAAAATATAATATTGGTTTCTGGAAACCCGGAGCCGGAATTATTCATCAAGTGATTTTAGAAAATTACGCATTTCCGGGTGGCTTGATGATCGGTACGGATTCTCATACACCCAACGCAGGTGGTTTAGGAATGTGTGCCATTGGAGTCGGTGGATCTGATGCCAGTGACGTCATGGTGGGATTACCTTGGGAAGTTAAAAATCCAAAACTAATCGGTATTCATTTAAAAGGAAAAATGAATGGCTGGGCTTCAGCTAAAGACGTGATTTTAAAACTATGTGGAATGCTTACGGTTAAAGGTGGAACGGATAAAATTGTCGAATACTTTGGCGAAGGCGCAACTTCAATCTCTTGCACCGGAAAAGCGACGATCACCAATATGGGCGCGGAACTTGGCGCGACATGTTCGGTGTTTCCGTACGATGCTAAGATGGCGGGATTTCTAAAAGCTACAGGCCGCGCTGAATTAGCCGCGATTGCCGATCAAAACAAGGATGTACTAACGGCTGATGCCGATGTGTTAGCGAATCCAAATAAATATTTTGATGAAGTTTATGAAATTGATTTAACAACTCTCGAGCCGCATTTAGTAGGACCACATACTCCGGATTTAGCTCGGCCGATTTCAGCGATTGCAAAAGAGGCCAAAGAAAAAGGGTGGCCAACAAAATTATCATCGGCATTGATTGGCTCATGCACAAATTCTTCTTACGAAGATATAGGCCGTTCTGCCAATGTGGCCGAGCAAGCTATGAAAGTTGGCGTGCGCATGAACCAGCCGTTTTTGGTTTCTCCGGGATCAACGCAAATTCAAAACACCATCACCCGTGATGGCCAAATGAAAACGTTTGAAAATGTAGGAGCCGTGGTTTTAGCCAACGCCTGCGGACCGTGTATCGGGCAGTGGAAACGTGATGATATTAAGACGGGCGATAAGAATACCATTTTAACCTCATTCAACCGAAATTTTCGTGGCCGAAATGATGCGAATCCTGAAACCTTAGCGTTTATTGGATCACCGGAAATTGTTATGGCCATGGGACTTGCCGGACGAATTGACTTTAATCCAATGACAGATGAATTGGTCGGGCCAAATGGAAAAATAAAATTAATGGCTCCGCAAGCACCTGAACTTCCTGAAAAAGGATTTGTGCCAGATGTGGAAGGTTACCAAAAACCTGAAGGCGATCAAACGAAAGTAGCTATCAGCCCAACGTCTGAACGTTTGCAATTATTAAAGCCTTTCACTACTTGGGATGGAAAAGATTTTGTTGATCATTATGTTTTAGCGAAAGCAAAAGGTAAGTGCACGACAGATCATATTAGTCCGGGTGGCAAATGGCTAAATTACCGTGGCCATTTAGACAAAATTTCAGACAATATGCTGCTAGGTGCTGATAATGCGTTTATTCCGGGTGAAATCGGAAAAGGCACAAATCAAATGACCGGAGCCAAACAGGAATTTGCACAAATTGCTCGTGATTATCAAAAAGCAGGAAAAAGCTGGATGATTATTGGCGATGAGAACTACGGGGAAGGCTCTTCACGCGAGCATGCAGCGATGTCTCCGCGATTTTTGGGTTGCACGGCAGTTATTGTGAAATCATTTGCACGTATTCATGAAACGAATTTGAAAAAACAAGGAGTGCTAGCTTTGCATTTCGTTAATCCACAGGATTATGAGCGCATTCATGAAAAAGATTTATTAACTATTCACGGGTTGCAAGATTTAGCTCCAGGAAAGAATTTATTTTTAGAGGCAAAGCACGCCAGTGGCACAACCGAACGCATTGAGGTAAAACACAGTTACAACGACGAACAAATTAAGTGGTTTCGCGCAGGATCCGCACTTAATTTAATTCGCGCTGGAAAATAATATTAGCGACGATTTTTTTCCGCGGGCGATCTAAGCTCGCGGGATTTTGACTTTGAATCAGTTGTTGAGAATAAGTCCTTCATCGAATAATCAGTTCCAATAATATTAGAATATTTTACGCAATCATTAGAGCGTTCAAAAATATCACGGTAGATTAGAACATTTGGATTTATTTTCATTTCTTTGGTTTTTACATCGGCAATAAGACCAATTCCGCGGTCGCCGGCGGTGGCTGCGTCAAAGTTATTTTGAATGTCTTTTTCAGCGTCCTTTAAATCGCTTTGAAAGATAGTCTTCATGCGGGTGCGTAACTTGGTAATGTCTTTGGCAACCTGTTCGCACATTTCGGCTTTCTGTTCTAAGGCTGTAATGGCAGGGCTGTTGCCCAACTCATTCTCCCAATCGGCACAGCTTTTCTTCGTATATTGAGCACAGTTTGACAGATCACCGCTATCACGAATTGTTTTTTTCAAAAACGAACTATTGCATTTGATGACAGAACTTTCAGATTGTTTTTTTGGATTAATGCGCATCAGGGTGTAGCTACCCAAGTGATTTTCACTAGCAAAGGGATTCATTTGATTGCCTTGAATTTTTGAACTGTCACGATTGTAAACACTGACGCATTTTAAATCTTTATTTTGTGAACACGAGTTCGAACCTACGTACCAGGCCGTTGTTCCGGTAGAGCTTGCAAAAACTTTAACACCAGCATCATTAAACTTGACTGTGTAGGCTTCTGAGCTAATGCCCACCGAGCTTTTTTTTTGAATTTCCCCGTTGCTGTTTAAAGTAAAAGATTGTTGAAATTCCTGGGGTAGTTCAAAATTTTGAGCAAATGCCGAATTGGTTAGAGTAAAAATCGAAACCAGCGTAAATAATATTTTTTTCATCGTATACCTCAGGGTCTTATCGACAAAAGCTGACTAAAATTTAACATATTCGGCTTTGACTAAAGTCCAGATATTTTCCTAGGATGATAAAGACCACGGAGGTTGCCCAATGAAATTTTTTCTAGTGATAGCACCAATATTTTTAGCGATTACGGCCCATGCTAGTTTTAACGGAGATTGGATTGGTTTTGGATCTTGGAAGTTTCGTGGCAATAAAGATGGAACACATTGTCCGTCGATGACGATGACGTGGTCTGAGTCCTCATCAACAATAGGCATAGACAAAGGATACTTTGATTGCGAAGTGGTCGGTATGGAGCTTGGTAAAACAAACTGGAAGTTAGCAACTGGCCTGCTATACGACGAACAAAACGTTGCCGTAGGAAGTTACGACGGCAACCATTTTTCTGTCGACATGCCAAGCCCCAACGAAAAAACCACCATTCATCTTGAAATTACTCGAACTGCGAACCATCTGGATTACCAAGAGATTTGGTTTAACGCTGTGGAAAAAATTTATGTTATTGAAGGTCGGCTTTTCACCTCTGGAAAGTAGAAAAAATCTGCTTAGTTTAAGTAAAATAATGGGCTTGTAATTGGTAGTTTCCTGTTTTAGCAGCAAGTGCCGTTGGCTTAGCGCGTGGGTCGGTGATTACAAGTGATGTACAACTAAATATTCAGTCACAACCTTGTAACGGAAATCATTAATTCGTAACAGGCCACATATAAGTGGTCTGCATCGACTTCGTATCGAAGATTTCATAAATTTCGATCACGTTGCCCTTTTTGATTAATTTTTCTTTTTCAATAAATTCATTGGCCTTAGGATAAACCTTTATAGGCCCAATTCCAGCTGCCCCAGAAAAAATAGCGACAACGGATTTAGACGCGGGAATTTCGTCTGTCTTAATGTCTTCTGGTAAAGTTAATTGCGATAGAATTTCTTTCTCAGCCGGTACCAACGGATCAATCAAACAGCCTCCGCGCGCACGTAGGCGTCCTTCTTCGACCGCATCTGGATTATCAAAATATTCACCAAAACTTAAACGACATTTAAGTCCATGCGCCTTGGCCCAGGTCTCGACCTGCTCGATTGTTGAAACTATTTTGTGGTATGGGCCCATGTAATCTCGGTAAATAATAGTGATAGCCGGACGTTGATCAACGGCGATTGCGACACTTTTGAAAGCACCGGTGTATTGAAAAATATAAAGCATCAGAACTAAAAGTCCCAAACCTAATGCGTAAATTGCATGTTTAATCATCGAAACCCCATGAGTAATTAATTAATCTATCTATCCATCCATTTTATAGAACAACCCATCGAAGGCGTCTGCTTTGCACTAATAATTTCCTTATTAGCTAAATTCTGCATTGCCATAAATAATTCACGACGAGTAACTAAATTTGCTTCTTTCCACGAGTCATCAAGTCGACCACGATAAGCTAATGCACCTGCGCCATCGTAGCCAAAATAATCCGGAGTGCAGACGGCGTTAAAAGCTTTTGCTACCAGCTGCTGTTTGTCGTGGAGATAAATAAAGGGAAACTTCTTTTCAAGCGCACGATTTTTAAGATTTTCTAATTTGTCTTCAGGGTAAGAGTCCTCGTCATTAGCGCAAATGGCAACCACGGTTACCGCTATTTTTTGCAAATCGTAAGCTAACTGAATCAGGCGATCCTCGATGGCTTTTACGTAGGGGCAGTGATTGCAAATAAACATGATCAAAAATGGTTTTCCGTTTTGCAGCTGTGTCGATGAAAAAAATTTTCCGTCAACCACCGAAGGCAGTGAAAATTCAGGACATCTTAAGGCAGTTTCTGTAACAGTTGGTGTGTAAACCGGCATAGCAAGTCCTTTCTACAATTCAAGCCAATTTATTTTTTTTGCTGCAGTTTGCATTGTGCCGTCGCTATCAATCGATAAATATTTTTCGGGCAATAAAGGATTTTGATTCAGAGCATGTAAAAGTGAAGCCGCCGTGGTCGTGTCTAAGGGCTCGGTCGCCAACTGAATCGAAATAGCTAATTCAAAAATAAAGCGTTCTAAAAAAGAAATCCAATCCGGCGCAAGCAGTGGAACTTTTTTTGGTAATTCGTCCACCAGCGAAGTGGCGTTTGGAACATCGGTGGGCGCGGCTAGGACATTTAAGCCCAAGCCGATCAGCAAACGAATATCTTCGCCTTGTGTGACGGTTTCTAAAAGAAGCCCGGCAACTTTTTTATCGTCAATAAACAAATCATTTGGCGCCTTTAAACTAAAATTTAAAAAAGGCCAGGTGCTAACGCATGATTTATACAGGGCAAGGCCTACCAGTGGAGATAAAATGGGTTGGACATGATCAGGTAGCATGAAAGACCACGTTGATAAAAGTTGTCCGCCACGCAGGGCTGAATTCCATTTATTGTTGCCACGACCGCGTCCGGCTGTTTGGTAATCAGCAAAATAAAGGATAACCTGTTCAGCAAGGCTGTTGTCATGGAAAGCTTCCGACTTAGCTTTCAAATTCGTGCTATCAATTTCGGAAAAATAAAATGTTTTTATTTTTTGCGCCTGGGCCCATTCATGACTGACGTGTCCAATGCGGATATCAGCAAGCAGAGTATCTTCCATTAGACGCTCCAGTCAAAAAGTAAACTGACATCAGCGCACGGTGCAGAGTGAGTCAAGGCACCCACCGAAATAAAATCCACACCCAAGGCGGCTACTGAGGGAACCCGGTTTAATGTCATATTACCGCTGGCTTCTGTTTTAATATGTGCAGGAATTATTTTTAATACTTCAGTAAGTAATTCATTATTCATATTGTCTAATAGAATGCGATCTACTTGTAAGCCAATGCATTCTTTGACCTGCGCTAGCGATGAAGCTTCAACCTCGATGGGAAGCTGACAATTTTGACGTAATCTATCGACGGCCATCGTGATACCCTTCATTAAAGTGATATGATTATCTTTAATCAAGACCGCATCTGAAAGATTAAATCGGTGATTGAGTCCACCCCCATGGGTGACCGCACGCTTTTCTAATTCCCGTAATACTGGAGTCGTTTTTCTCGTATCTAAAATTTGCGCCTTGGTGCCTTCAATGGCTTTAACGAATTGTCGTGTTAAAGTTGCGATTCCTGAAAGTCGACCTAAAAAATTTAAAGCCACTCGTTCAGCCTTTAAAATCTGAATTAGATCTCCGTCGATCGAGCAAATATTTTGGCCTTTGAAAATAAAATCACCTTCTTCAAAATGCCATTTCAATTTTGCGCTAGGCTCTAGAAATAAAATAGTTTGCTCGAAGGCACTAGCACCAGAAAGGACCAAATCCTCTTTTGCTTTTAAGACGGCCTCAGCATATTTTGGTGTTACCGCCAGTGATTCGGTTGTGACATCGCCGGAAGGCATGTCTTCTTTTATCGCGGCTTTAATTAAATCCAAAGTTGTCATGGACTTTAAGTAGTCTTTTCAAGCCCTTGAAGCAACTTATTTAGCTCTTCGCGCACAATTTTTTCGGTGATATCAGGAATTATTTGCCAGCAAATTCGCTCGGCTATTTGTTTAATTTCATCTTTTAAAAGTTGCTCATCAAAAGCACTAAAGGACTGAATACCACTGCCAAAAGCTTCGTCCGCTTTATTTTTTGTTAAGGGAGTATCTTGCAGATAGGTACTCACTTGTTCTTTTATTCGACGCTGCAAATTGGGCGATGGTTGAGCTGGATCTTTAGAATTAATAACCGTAACTTCTTCGAAATCTCCGAAAGATTCCGTTTCAATCACAAACTGGCCAGCGGAAGCAGCGCTCCACTCATCAGAGGGTTCTGATTGGTTTGAATTTTTAGGCGTCTGATTCTTCTGAGGAGACTGAAAGCTGAAGTCTTCTTCCACGTCTTCGATTTCTGTGCGCCGCGTAGATTCTTTTTCAGGAGTCTGTGTTGCAAATTGGTTTTTCTGACGAACAAACGTTTCGGACTCCGTGAAGTCTGGCAATGGAGGATGTGAAAGAAGTCCCTTCAATGGAAAAGAATTCGTCTTGGCTACAAATTTTTCAATTAATTGACGTAAAGTTTCAGTATCAAATGGCTTTTCTAGAACGCCATCGGCTTTAGCTTTTTTGACTTGAGCCTGATCGATTTGCATGAAACTGCTCCACATAAGTACAACTGGAATTGCTCGAGTTGCAGAATCAGTTTTCAATTCGGTACAGACTTCATAACCATTTTTTTTTGTTAATAAAACATCAGCTAAAACAATATCCGGATGAAACTGGTGGGCCACTGTTAAAACATCTAAACCTGAGGGCACGCTTTTAACTTCCACAGCATATTCTGCCAGGGCCATTTGAATTGCTTTTTTGATTGTGGAACTTTCATCAGCAAGTAAGACGCGTAAAGCCATGACTAAAGTACATATCACAATACCCATTGAGTCAAGTTCAAGGCATAATTTAATCTATGTTCAGTCGTATCGATCGGTATCTACTTACTTTATTTTGGTCGTCCTTTATTGCAGGCCTTCTGATCTTTGTAACTTTGTTTATTGCAACTGATGCGATGTCTTCGATTCTAAAATATCAAAATGTGGGTTCGACCGTTTTCTTACGTTACTATTTATATTATGCTCCCGAAATTATTTATAAGATGCTGCCCGTTGCTTGCGTCGTAGGCATGGTCATGACCATCTCGTCATTGAACCGAGGCAGCGAATTGATTGCATTGTTTGCGGCAGGTATGAGTCTATTTCGAGTCTCGCGGATCATTTTTATCTCGATCATTTTAATTTGTGGATTTTCGTATTACATGAGTGATCAGTTAATGCCCGCATTTTCTAAGAATAAAAGTTTCGTGTATTACAATGAAATTGAAAAAAATCCATCGCGGTTTCAGACTATTAAAACGAATCGAATCTGGTACCGCTCGAAAAACTCGATATATAATATTAAAACTTTAAATGCTGAAGGTAACAAGGCGCAAGGCCTGACTTTATATTTTTTTAATGAAAAATGGGATTTAATTCAAATGTTGACGGCCAACAATGTGGCCATGAATGGATCTCAGTGGCTTTTGCAGAATGGAACGGTGACTGTTTTTTCGCAAGACTCTAGTTTTCCCATGAATGACCGCTTTTTAGAAAAAACCATCGTGATGGCTGAAGAAGCTCAAGATCTACGAAGTACAGGGCAAACATCTGATTTATTAACACAGAACGAACTTGCACGTTTTATCAATAAAAATAAAGAAGCTGGCTTAGATACGATTAAGTACGAAGTCGATTTTCATTCGAAATTCAGTTTTGCCTTGGCGGGCTTAGTTATGAGTTTATTAGCCCTTCCATTTTGCGTCAGTAAAACCCGTGGTGGTGGAATGATGTTGAACATAGGCATATGTTTGGGATTGGTAATGGTATACTGGATATTTTATAGTTCGGCGCAAACCATGGGGCAACATGGACAACTGCTGCCGATCATTGCGGCGTGGATGCCGAATGTAATCATGCTAAGCCTTGGCATGACCTTCTTGTTGCGCCTGAAGAGGTAATAGATTAAGTACTGAATAACTGAAATACGTGCGACTGGAGAGCTGTAAAAATGGCAAAATTAGAAATTCTGACTTATCCAAATCCACTACTACGAGAAGTATCTGAACCCGTTAAAAAGTTTACTCCCGATTTAAAAAAATTAGCCGATGATATGCTTGAGACGATGTATGATTCAAACGGTATTGGTTTAGCAGCACCGCAAGTTGGGCAGTTGATTCGGATGCTAGTTGTTGATACGCGCTCGAAGAATGAAAAGTCGGGCCGTTTTGACGATATGGACTTGTCGGAATTAGAGAAAAAAATTACGCAGCCCTTGATTTTGATAAACCCAGAAATCGTCAAAGGTGAAGGCAAAACGACTTTTGATGAAGGGTGCTTGTCGGTTCCTAGTTTTTTCGAAACAGTCGAAAGATTTGAAAAAATCGAAGTGAAAGCTTTTGATGTCACCGGTAAAGAATTTCGATTACATGTTGATGGCTTACTTGCAATTTGTATCCAGCATGAGATGGATCATCTAGAAGGCACTTTATTTATTGATCATATCAGTTTTACCAAAAGTAATCGGATTAAAAATCAAATCAAAAAATCCGGATATCCTACCAAAGAAGAACTGGCCGAGAAAAAAGCTAAAATGAAAGAGCCTTCGCGGGCATGACAAACCCGATTCGCGTGTGCTTCTTAGGAACTCCAGATTTTGCAGCGAAGCACTTAGAAACTTTAATTAACGATCGTCGTTTTCAAGTGGTGGGTGTCGTGACTCAACCGGATCGGCCCGCAGGTCGAAAAATGCAATTAACTCCGTCGGCTGTAAAAATTGTTGCTACTAAAAATGGGATTGAAATTTTAACTCCAGAAAATTTACGAAAAGACGAAGTCTGTTTTACCAAAATCAAAAGTTGGCAAGCCGATGCCGCCGTTGTAGTCGCTTTCGGGCAGATACTAAATCAAGACTTCTTAGATCATTTTCCGCATGGTGCCGTGAACGTCCATGGCAGTTTATTACCGAAATGGCGCGGGGCTGCTCCGATTCAGCGTGCGATCGAGGCGGGAGATGTCGTATCAGGTGTGTGTTTGCAAAAGATGGTCAAAAAATTAGACGCCGGACCAATTATCGGCGAACGGCAAGTGCAGCTGGATTTAGACATCACGGCAACTGAACTTTATAATAAATTAGCGGGCCTTGGTTGCGCTTTATTGACGACTGAATTTGTAGACTTTATCGCTGGAAAAATTCAGCCTCAGATTCAGGATGAAGGCGGTGTGACTTTAGCAGCGAAAATAAGTAAAGAAGAGAGTCTGATTGAGTGGAACTTTCCTGCGGCAAAAATTCACAATAAGGTGCGTGCGTTTACCATGGGACCGGGTACATATTGTTTGTTTGGCGGTCAGCGATTAAAAATTCATAAAACAAAAGTGCTTGATGAAATTCCTAGCTTGCTAGCAGGTCGTGTTGTCGAAATTTCTGATGATGACTTGATTATTCAAACCTCCACTGGAAAAATATCTTTATTAGAAGTTCAGCCAGAATCGAAAGCCAGAATGTTAGTTAAAGAGTTTTTGAAAAATCAGAGTTTTAAAAAAGGAGATTTGTTTGTCTAAAGTAAAAATTGCTCCAAGCATTTTATCGGCTGACTTTTCCGAGCTTGGTTTAGAAATTGAACGTATAACAGAAGCTGGCGCAGATTGGCTTCATGTCGATGTGATGGATGGCAATTTTGTGCCGAACCTTACACTTGGAATGCCGGTACTTAAATCGATTAAACCCAAATGCAAAATTCCTATGGATGTGCATTTGATGATTGAAAAACCAGAACGGTATGTCGAAGATTTTATTGTAGCGGGCGCTGATTACCTAACGATTCATGTGGAATCCTGTGACTGCATTGAACAAACTCTTAAGAAAATTCGCTTGTTAGGTTGCAAAGCTGGAATCACTTTACGGCCGAAGACGGAATTAGAACTAATAAAACCTTTTCTGTCCTTAATCGATTTGGTCCTAGTCATGACTGTGGAGCCCGGTTTCGGTGGACAATCATTTATGCAGGATCAGATCGAAAAAATAGAACAATTGAAAGAATGGCGATCGGAAAACTTGGGTCAATATCTGATCGAGGTTGATGGCGGGATCAATGCCAAAACCGCTGGCCTTTGCATTGATGCTGGTGCTGATGTTTTAGTAGCAGGAAATGCAGTTTTTAAAGGTGAAAAAACAGTCACGAACTACCGCGAAAACATTAAAGCTTTAAGTTAAAATAAGTATTTCACGCTAAAATAAATGCTGGTAATAGTTCCAGTTCCATAATCTTCAACAACACCTGAGTTGCTAATTAATGAATGGCTGATAGGACTCATCTGCCCACGTATTTCGGCGATGACGCTTTCTAATATATAATATCCAAATCCTGTTTGAGCGCCAACTCCGCCAGTTGCTTTAACTGATCCAGAAAAAGTCGAGCGCGGCTTGTAATTGTAAACTGCATAGTTCACACCAAACGGAATATAGAATCTGATCCAGCGATAGCCGGCCGATACAGCTAGCGTTGTCATTTGAACTTTTGGTGTGTCACCAGTTATAAAAACTAAATTATTAGCCGGGCTTACAGAGCCAGTGGTTACCTTGCGCTCGGATTCAATGCTTAAATCAGATATAAATCCCCATGACTTTTGGGGCAACTGACGTAAATCAAGTTCTAAGCCAAAGCCATTTTCATGAGAAAATTCTACCGACGCTGAGTTTGAAAGGCTTGGAATAGAAACGCTACTATATTTCTCAGTCATTAAAAGGCCTGCAGATAATCCCACCCCAAAGCGAAGCTCTCCGCCGGCGTGGAATGCGGGCATGCCACCGATATTTCCGCTTGGATTTCCTTTTTGTGCCCAAGCATAACTATGTGATAGAATGAATAAAACAAACACGTACTGTTTCATGTTTCTCCTGTGAAAATATCTTACCTAAGAAAATGCGATAAATCTATAGACCCTTGCCGAAAAATTCTTATACTAATATTTTTACGAAAGGGCAATTTGTGAGTTTACCACGTAAGTGGATCCTACTTCGGGGACTTGGGCGAAGCGCTGGCCACTGGGGTTCGTTTCGCACTCAAATCGAAAAGGCTTTTCCGCTAGAGCATTTTTATTTTTTAGATTTACAAGGTAATGGAAAGTTCAATTCTTATTCTTCACCAATAGAAATAGCTAATTACATCGCGCCACTTGAACAGCAACTTCGCGATTCAAATTACTTTGAAATTGATGGTCCTACGATCGGTGTTGGACTTTCGCTTGGTGGTATGGTTTTAACTGAATGGAGTCAGCAGGTTGCTGGTCGATACCAACAGATTTTCTTAATTAATTCCAGCGGAAGTAATTTATCATATCCGTGGCAGCGTTTATCACTGAAGGTTTTAGCTTTGGCAATAAGAAGTTTTTGGATAAAGAATAGAGTAGAGCATGAAATAAATTCTTTGCTGGTAACAAGTTCCTTAACTCGGGATGAAATTTTGAAAAAATATTCAGAGGAGCTGCAAAACAATGTGTTTGTCTCAGAAAAATTTCCAATAGCGCTTAATAATGTATTACGACAGGCCATAGCGGGCGCTAGGTACAGCATACCAAGCAAAATCAATACATCGGCAACTTTAATTGTTGGAGAAAAAGACGCCTTCGTTAATGCTGACTGCAGTCGCGCCATCCAGCAAAAATGGAATTGTAAAATCGAAATTCATCCCACAGCCGGGCATGATATTTCGTTTCAGGACTCTGCTTGGCTTATCAGAGCCATTTCATCAAATTTGCAGTAAAAACAGGTTAAAAATAACGCATTTCTTTGCCATAATTGCTGGGTTTCTACTGTGCGTAAGCTGTTCTACTCGACGGGCTGATTGGCTTTTAGTAGGGTGGGCCTATGAAATCAAATTTCGTTCTTATACTTGATGGTGAATCCATATCTTTAAATAATTTTTTTCAAGCCGTAAATGATGCGGCAGTTACTTTTCAGCTTGCTGATTCGGCGAAGCAACTTATGAAAAAGTCACGGGACTATATTGATTCGCGCATCGCCACGGGTGAAGTTATGTACGGAGTCAACACTGGTTTCGGTGCTTTTTCTTCTGTACGAATATCTGATTCTCAAATTGAGCAATTGCAAAGAAATTTAATTCGCTCGCACAGTGTTGGCATTGGTAAACCTTTTTCGAAAAAACAATCTAAAGGCATGATGATCTTACGAGCGAACACTTTAGCCCGAGGCCATAGTGGTGTTCGCGTTGAAGTGGTACAGAAAATCCTTGAATTTTTAAATGCCGATTTAATTCCGGTTATCCCCGAACAAGGTAGCGTGGGCGCTTCAGGGGATTTGGCGCCGCTATCGCATTTGGCCCTTGCCTTAATTGGCGAAGGAGAAATCTGGGACGAAAGCGAAAAAATAATTTCCGCTAAAGAAGCCCTTGCGGCAAAAAAAATGAAATCTTTGGAATTAAAGGCGAAAGAAGGCTTGTCATTAATCAATGGCTGCCAAGTGATGACGGCTGTTGGTCTTCTAGCTCTGCATCAGGCGCGTGATCTTATGTGGTTGGCCGATTTATCCGGAGCTATGTCCTTAGAAGGACTTCGGGGCGCACGAACTCCGTTTGATCCATTGATTTCTGCCGCAAGACCGCATGCTGGAGAAGCGCCCACAGCAAGGAACTTAATTAAATTGATGGGAGCCACTTCTGACATTGGCAATAGCCACTCGTCGAACGATCACCGCGTGCAAGATGCCTATTCGCTTCGTTGTATGCCTGCCGTTCATGGATCAGTGAAGATGACTTTAAACTATGTGCAAAAAATTCTTGAGACCGAAGCCAATGCCAGCACGGATAACCCGTTGGTCTTTGCTAGCGACAATAAAGTTTTGTCCTGCGGTAATTTTCATGGGATGCCAGTCGCACATGCGATGGATTTTGCAGCGATTGCAATCGCGTCGTTAGCCAGCATTTCGCAAGAAAGAATTTCAAAATTAATTTCAACGCAAATGAGCGAACTGCCACCATTTTTAACACCTAACGGCGGGCTTAATTCAGGCCATATGATCGTACAAGTTGCGGCGGCCAGTTTAGTCAGTGAAAACAAGGTCCTTGCCCATCCTGCAAGTGTGGATTCAATTCCCACGTCGGCCGAAAAAGAAGATCACGTTTCTATGGGATCCATTGCCGCAAGAAAATTTCAAAACATCGTCGACAATACGCAAAATGTGATTGCGATGGAATTTCTTTCGGCGTGCCAAGCCCTGGATTTGATTGCTCCGCTGAAGCCTGCAGCTGGCGTTAAAATAGCTTTTGATTTAATCCGAAGTGTTGTTCCATTTGCTAAAGAAGACCGGATATTTGGGAAAGATGTTGCGGTGATTAATTCGTTGATCACCAATCGAAAACTAATAACTGAAGTCACAAAACATATTGGAGAGCTCGAATGTTAAAGATTATTTTATGTTTTTTTGTTTTCGGAAATAGCCTTCACGCCAGTGAAACTGTGGATACAACTTTGACTGAGGTGCTGGCTGGGAATTCTACGAGCTTCGTTATTTCACCATCAAGCCTTAAATCGGTTCTCAACTTACTAGCGGTTGGGGCCAAAGGTCAGACCAAGAGTCAGTTGCAGACTTTACTTAAATCTGCTGATAGCGCCGATAAAAAAGAAAGCTCTGCCAAAAGTAATTCAAAAGGTGAAGATTTTATTTTAAAATCCATCTTGAAGATTTGGATTGAAAAATCTTTCCCAGTGCTCGATTTATATAAAAATTCTATCGCAACTCAATTTAAAGCCGAAGTTGAATCTGCTGACTTTAAGCATAAGGCCGATGACGAAAAGACTAAAATAAACACATGGGTCGAAAAGCAGACCAACGACAAAATCAAAGAATTGATTCCTGCTGGTATTTTGAAATCAAACACGCGTTTAGTTTTGGTTAATGCAATTTATTTTTTATCTCAGTGGGAAAAACCCTTTGACCCTGATCTAACTAAAAAAAATAAATTTACTAGAATTAATTCCTCGGCCACTAAAATTCCATATATGCGCCAAAATTTTCACGGGCTGAAGTATTTTGAAGATGCCGATATGCAGGCGGTTAGTATTCCATACAAGGGCGGCGCAGAAATAATCATTGCCTTGCCGAAAAAACGTGAACTAAAGTCTTTAGTTTCTAAATCTTTGGCTTTGACCGATAAGTCGTTTAATTACCATGAAGTGGATGTTGAAATTCCGAAATTCAAGATCGAATTTCAAACCGATTTTTCTGCTTTTAAAAAGCAACTTAATATTGAAGATACATTTTCTTTCAATGCCGATTTTTCTGGAATTTCAAATGAGGCCTTAAAAGAAAAGTTGCATGTTTCAAATATATTGCAAAAGGCTGTCATTATTGTGGATGAAAAGGGAACTGAAGCCACAGCTGCAACAGCAGCTATAATGGGTTTTGGTGCACTCAAGCAAATGAACCCTCCGAAAAATTTTATTGCGAATCATCCATTTCTTTTTATGATTCGCAAATCGAACGAAAATCTTTTTGTAGGTGTTTTCAACGATTAAGTTTGGAGTTAAAATGTCTCGAGTTATTAAAGCCCCAACAGGTACAAAATTAAGTTGCAAAGGTTGGTTGCAAGAAGCTGCTTATCGCATGATTCAAAACAATTTGGATCCATCCGTCGCTGAAAATCCAAATGAATTGGTGGTTTACGGCGGTATCGGAAAAGCCGCACGCAATTGGGAGTGTTTCGATAAAATCCTAGCAGCGTTAAAAGAATTAGAAAATGATGAAACACTGTTAGTTCAATCCGGAAAGCCCATCGGTATTCTAAAAACTCATGAAGATGCACCACGAGTTTTAATTGCGAATTCAAACCTAGTTCCGAAATGGGCGACGTGGGAACATTTTCATGAACTCGATAAAAAAGGGTTGATGATGTACGGCCAAATGACCGCTGGTTCATGGATTTACATTGGTACTCAAGGCATCGTGCAAGGTACGTATGAAACTTTCGTCGAAGCGGGTCGGCAACATTTTGGCGGGGATCTTAGCGGGCGAATTATTTTAACTGCAGGTCTTGGCGGAATGGGCGGAGCTCAACCGCTGGCCGGAGTATTCGCGGGTGCCACAGTGCTTGCAATTGAAGTTGATCCGGCAAGTATTGAAAAGCGTCTTCGTACAAAATATGTGGATGAAGCTGTCACAAATGTCGATGAAGCCATAGCACTTGTTCGCAAGTACGCAAAAAATAAAGAAGCCAAATCTGTAGCGCTTCAAGGAAATGCTGCAACCATCATCCATCAGTTGCTAGAGAAAAATTTCATTCCGGATTTATTAACAGATCAGACATCGGCGCATGATCCGTTAGTTGGCTATATTCCCGAAAATTATACTGTTGAATCAGCGGCAGTGTTTCGAACTGAAAATCAAAAAGCGTATTTAAAGGCGGCTTATGATTCCATGGCTCACCATGTGCGTGGAATGTTAGAAATGAAAAATCGCGGCGCCATCGTTTTTGATTACGGAAATAATTTGCGCGCACGCGCTGAAGAGGCTGGAGTCAAAAATGCGTTTGATTATCCAGGTTTTGTGCCGGCGTATATTCGACCACTTTTTTGCAAAGGTAGCGGCCCTTTTCGGTGGGTAGCGCTTTCTGGTGATCCAAATGATATCAAAGTCACCGATCAGGCTATGAAAGAATTATTTCCGCATAAAAAAGATATGCTGAGATGGCTTGAAATGGCTGAAAAAAGAATTCAATTTCAAGGATTACCAGCACGAATTTGTTGGCTTGAGTACGGCGAACGCGCACAAGCTGGCTTAATGTTTAATAAATTAGTTAAAGAAGGAAAAGTAAAAGCTCCAATTGTTATTGGTCGTGATCATTTAGATTGTGGCTCGGTTGCAAGTCCAAACCGTGAAACAGAAGCTATGAAAGATGGCTCTGATGCTGTTAGCGATTGGCCGATGTTAAGTGCGATGGCTTTGGTAGCAAGTGGCTCGACGTGGGTCGCCCTTCATCATGGCGGCGGTGTCGGCATGGGATATTCTCAGCACAGCGGGCAAGTGATTGTCGCGGACGGAACTGATGCTGCAGCTAAGCGAATTGAACGCGCGCTAACGACTGATCCTGCGATGGGCGTTTTTAGACATCTGGATGCAGGCTATGAATTGGCCCACGAAACAGCCGTAAGTCGTGGAGTCAAAAGCTGCTGGCTGTGAGGGCCTAAAAAAAATGGTTTTGATGAAATATATTTCTTTTGGTTTGTGATTTAGGTCGAGTCAGATTTCTTTTAATTTTGCCGATAAGAACTTGTTATCCAAGGAGTTCTTCGTGAAAAGAAAACTATCGTTTTGGCTATCTCATCCAATTTGTTTTGCACTGTGCATGACCCTTGGTATTTGGGCCTGGTCTTTTAGTTTTCGGGTTCAGCCTGATTCTATTACCAGTACATATCAACTTTCATCTGAAGTGGATTCTGATTCGATCTCAGACTTTGAATTTGAATTAAAAATAAAAAAACTAGACGATTACAATCAAACACATCCTTTTGACATCGATCAGCCATTTGTGATGACAGCAGGAGACAATGAAAAAGCAAACGACAATGATGCAAATGCTGAAGCTTTAAAAAATCTGAATGAAGCCAAGCCCAAAAAATTTCGCTATTCTACCATTTCTGATGACGATTTAAATTATCTAGTCAGTTACGAAGATCCTAAAATTTGTGGCGATGAACGAAATTATCTTGAGAATGTACTAAGTACAAATGCAAAAATTGCAGAGTGGACAAAAGAGCGCAGCAAAGAGTCTGCCTTTATTCCAAGAAAATGTTTAACTTTTGCCTTAAATAGTTATCCGGAAATCACCTCAAAAAAAGTTGCTGAAAATTTTAAAAAATCAAAAGGAAATACATTTGGTCTTTGTCGTAAAGGCTCAAAAGGATCTCCTGAGCTTGATAAAAAAAATAACCGCATAAAACATTCTGTACCGTGCATTTCAAAAAATATTGTCAATGTAACTTATAACGCCTACGCGGATGTGACAGCTTGTCTGAATTTAGATCCCAAAGAATTATTTCCAAAAATTTACAATGAGTCTGGTTTCTTCATGAATGCCTTGGGAAGTTCCATGGACGCAGGTGTAGGTCAGCTAACCATGTCAGCTATCTTACAGGTGAATTCCGTATATCCAAAATATATCGAGCAAATGTTAAAAGCTGCTGCTGCAAAACCGGATGGAGCTTGCGCGCGCCTTATGAAATTTAAAGCGTTTCTAACTCCGGTTAGTGCCGATTCTAGTGATCGATGCGCGCTAATGTGGCCCGTTGAAAATCCGCTGCGCAATATAGTTTATATGGGAATATTATCAAAATATAACGAAAAAGTTACAGCCGGAATAAACTATGTCGCAGGAAATGACTTTATCAGCAATGGGGATCAGCAATTCGTGCCAACCGGTACCGCCCAAGAAGAGTTGGGCGGTAACTTAAATGAATACGATATTCGTAAAAAGTTAGCGCAGTTAGGTCTTAAGAAAGTAAATCTTCATCATTTTAAATCCATGATGGTTATGGTCGGATACAATTCAGGTATCGGTACAGCACTCAAAAGTTTACGAAATTATTTAGATGAACGAATCGCTGCAAACGCAAAGACCAAGTCCATTAAGTATAATTTAACATTTCAACACTTTGATCCGATCGCTACAAATGTCGGAGTTCTTGAAGCACGTGCAATGATTAACTCCTCTTTTATTAAGCCTACGGATTTGTCCAAAGTAAAACTAGAAAAAGTGAAGCGTAGAAAAGCATTACCACAAGCTTGGGCTCAAGCTTTTACAAAATCTTACCCGGAGTATTTGGCTTATAAACTAAATTCTTATGACGGCGGCAAGTCTACAAAATACAAAATCTATGGAGTGCCCAATTATTTAGGTGTGCTTGCTGCAAAAAATAAAATGATTCGTGAAACTTTTCAATCCGCCGGAGTCGATCCGAATTATTGTTCCACTGAAACGTTTTTAAAATTTAAATAAATTGCTTACCCTTGCCGAGCACGGCCATCAACATTTAAGGCCGCTTCCCGGATAGCCTCACTCATCGTGGGATGAGAATGAAAACTTCTTGCTAAGTCTTCACTTGAGCCGCCAAATTCCATTGCAATAATTATTTCTGCTAAAAGCTCAGAGGAGTTGGCGCCAACGATGTGACCGCCAATAATTCGGTCTGTTCGTTTGTCCGTAACAATTTTCACAAAGCCTTCTGTAGCGCCCCGGGCTTTAGCACGGCCGTTGGCTGAAAATGGAAATTTTCCAACTGCGGGTTCGATGCCTTGTTCCTTCGCTTGCAGTTCGGTCAGGCCAACGCTAGACACTTCGGGATGAGTATAGATAACTGAAGGAACAGTGGCGTAATTAACGTGACCATGACCAGTTACAATAAGTTCTGCAACGGCCACGCCCTCTTCTTCTGCTTTGTGCGCTAGCATCGGGCCAACTGTTACATCACCAACTGCAAAAATAGTTGGAATCGTTGTTTGGTAATGAGAATTTATTTTTATGCGGCCTTTGTCGTCTTTTTCAATGCTGACATTTTCTAAACCTAAGCCAGCAGTGAAAGGTTTACGCCCTGTTGAAACTAATACGACATCACCCTGAATCGAAGATTTTTTACCATCCGTTAAATTTTCATAATCAAGTTCAACGCGGCCACCGACCGAGCGAGACGTCGTAACTTTCGTCGAAGTCATAAAAGTAACTTTTTGTTTTTTCATAGAACGCACAAGCACGTTGATGCAGTCTTGATCAATCATCGAACAAACTTTATCAGCATATTCGATCACAGTAACTTTCGAACCTAAACGGGCCCAGACAGAAGTCATTTCAAGGCCAATGACTCCGCCTCCGACAACCAACATTTCTTTAGGCACAAAATCCAAAGCTAAGGCACCTGTTGAGGATAAGATTTTTTTTTCATCAAACTTTAAAAACGGCAGCTCGACCGGAACTGATCCCGTTGCAATCATAATATTTTTAGCTTCGATTTGTGTCTTGCTGCCGTCGGCAGCCGTTATTTCGACGGTATTTGCCGAAAGGATTTTTCCAAAGCCTTTTAAGGCGGTAATTTTATTTTTCTTAAATAAAAATTCGATTCCGCCGGTTAAATCTTTCACTATTTTATCTTTACGGCCCATCATTGTCGGCAAATCTAATTTAACGGATTCCAATTGAATTCCATGGCCCGCAAAATCATTATTCGCTTCGTAAAAGTATTCCGAGCTTTGTAATAATGCTTTCGAAGGAATGCAGCCAACGTTAAGGCATGTACCACCTAAAGTTTTGTCTTTTTCAATAACAGCGGTTTTTAAACCAAGTTGAGCCGCGCGAATTGCTCCAACATAGCCGCCGGGACCAGAACCAATCACAACCAGATCAAAAGATTCCATAATTTACTCCATAAAAAAATTAAGCCAGGCGCTTCTGTTGAACTTTCATAACGACTTGACGAACCATAAAGCGCGGAAATAAGCGTACGATAAATGGAAATAATTTATTCGCAAATCCTTCAACCGCAACGGCCTTGCCAGCTATCATTGCGCGGTAACCATATTCAGCCACCGTTGCTGAAGTCGGCACTTTAAGATTATCAAAAATTGCCATATTTTCCATATTGGCATTGGCCTGAAAGCCTGAAGCCGTTGGGCCTGGGCACAAAGCTGTAACAGTTACGCCCAGGTTTTTGACTTCTTCAAAAAGTCCTTCACTAAAAAATAAAACATAGGCTTTGGTAGCATAATAGACCGACATCAATGGTCCGGGCTGGAAACCAGCGACACTAGCCACATTTAAAATGCGACCAGACTTTTTAGCAAGCATCGCAGGCAAAAATAATTTTGTTAGCTCTGTTAAAGAAACAATATTTAAATGAATCATGCTTTTAGTTTTCTGCAAATCGATGTCAGCGAAGTTACCGTGTGTTCCCACACCTGCATTATTTACTAAAATATCTACGGCTAATCCCAAAGTATCTACTTTTTCAAATAATTTTTGGGCTGAGCCAGCTTCGCTTAAATCTAAAGTTATAATTTCGATCTGTACTTTATACTGAGCTTGCAATTGTTTTTTTAATTGTTCCAACTTGTCGGTCGAGCGCGCAGACAAAATTAGATTGTGCTGCTCGCGTGCAAAAACTTTTGCTAGTTCATAGCCTATTCCAGAAGACGCGCCGGTTATTAAAGTAAAATCAGCATTAGATTTCAATTAATAATCTTTCTGGATCTTCAACGCCTTCTTTAACTTTAACTAAAAAGCTAACTGCTTCTTTCCCATCGATAAGGCGGTGATCGTAAGACAAAGCCACATACATCATCGAGCGGGCTTCAACTTTACCATTAATAACCACAGCACGCTCTTCAATTTTATGTAATCCTAAGATTGCACTTTGCGGTGGATTTAAAATCGGAGTCGATAACAGCGATCCAAAAACTCCGCCATTTGTTATAGAAAATGTTCCACCCATCAAATTGTCCGGAGTAATTTTACCGTCTCGGCCCTTTAAGGCTAAATCACGTAAGGCCAATTCAACGCCAGCAATAGATAACAAATCAGCGTCTTTGATAACCGGAACCATAAGTCCACGATCCGTCGAAACTGCCATGCCGATATTATAATAATTATGGTACTCAACATCATCACCGGTAATCGACGCATTCACAGCAGGAAAACTTTTTAACGCTTCAAGCACTGCTTTCACAAAAAAACCATTGAAACCTAAATTGACCCCATACTTTTCTTTGAACTTATCTTTGTACTTGGTACGAAGTTCTAAAATCTTAGTCATATCAACTTCATTAAATGTTGTAAGTATAGCTGCCGTCTGTTGAGCTTGTACTAAACGCTCGGCAATTTTTTTGCGAATGTTTGTCATCGGCACACGCTTTATATCGCCTTGTTTTGATGGAGCTGAAACAGCTGGCGTGACAAAAGGTATCATTGGTTTTTCTGACTTCGCTGAATTATTTTTTTCAGCGCCCGCAGGCTGAGGCGCCTGCATAGTTGCTGGCGTCGCATTTAACACATCACTTTTTGTTAAGCGTCCACCTAGTCCTGTGCCAGTTAGTGATGCTGGATTAATTCCGGTATCACTAACCGCACGCTGAGTTGCAGGTGATAAGTGCGCCGCCAGCTCTGGGTGAGTCGCTCGCGCGGCTCCGGTCGATTGCAACGGTGGAACTGTGGGGTTTTTCATAACCGCCGAAGCAGGTGCCGCAGTCGTTGATTTCCCATCAGTATCGATCGAGCCTATCACGGCGCCAATCTTAACCGTGTCACCTGCCTGCGCTGTCGTGCTTAGCACACCATCTTTTTCTGCGACAACTTCAACAGAGGCTTTATCAGTTTCTAAATTGAGAATAACTTCATTCATTTTCACGAATTCGCCAGATTTTTTTGTCCAGCTGCCGATTATGGCTTCTGTGATGGATTCTCCAACCGCTGGAACTTTGATTTCTAATTTCATAAAGCTAAAACCTTTCGTTAAATAAATAATTATACTTTAAATACTTCGGCGACTATTTTTTGTTGTTCTGTTTTATGGCGGTAAATTGAACCTGTCGCCGGAGAAGATCTTTCGGTTCGTCCAACGTAAGTCAAACTCATTTTCGAACTTGATTGCTGTAAAATATCGACTAATTTGAAATAAGCAAATTGATATCCACCCATATTTTTCGGTTCTTCTTGAGCCCAAATTAATTTCTTCGCTTGGCCGTAAAGCGAAAATATTTCTTTTATCTTCCAAGCAGGAAATGGTGAAATTTGCTCAACGCGGATTAATGCAGTTGATAAATCCTTGGTTTTCTCACGCTCTTCTAAAAGTTCATAATAAAGTTTTCCTGAAACTAAAACGATCTTTTCAACCTTTTTTGGATCAGAAATAAATGGATCATTGATCACTTCTTGGAAAGTCCCTTGCGCCAAGTCTTCCAAAGTGCTTGTTGCGCGGGGATGTCGAAGCAAAGATTTAGGAGTCATGATAACTAATGGCTTACGGAACTCGCGTCGAACTTGTCGGCGTAAGGCATGAAACATTTGTGCCGGCGTTGTTAAATTTGCAACTTGAATATTGTTCTGTGCTGACAGCTGCAAGAAGCGCTCAAGTCGCGCCGAAGAATGCTCGGGCCCCTGGCCTTCGTAGCCATGCGGTAATAGTAATACCAAGCCGCTCATCTGCTGCCATTTTGATTCGCCGGCTGCGATAAATTGATCAATGATAATTTGGGCGCCATTGCTAAAATCCCCGAATTGCGCTTCCCACATAGTTAAGAAGCTAGGGTCGGTGATCGAGTTCCCATATTCGAAGCCCATCACAGCGTATTCAGATAAAATGGAATCATAAACGCAGAAATTAGTTTTCTCAGAATTAAGTTCTTTTAAGCTAAAATAAGCCTCGCTGGTTTTCACATCGTAAAAACCCGAATGACGATGAGTAAAAGTCCCGCGGACGCAATCCTGCCCGGTTAATCGAACCGGCGTGTTTTCTGAAAGCAGACTTCCATAGGCTAAAAGTTCGCCCATACCCCAGTCGATAAGTTCTTTACCGGAAGCCATCGCGCGACGGGCTTCTAGAAGTTTTACAAGCTTTGGATGGACATTAAAAGATTCAGGTATCGACGCAATTAAAGCACCCACTTTTTTAAGTTGATTCAAATCGAACTTTGTATCAGTTGGTTTTTCGACATCGGCCTGTGTTGCTTTTTTTAGCCCAGCCCACGTGCCTTCAAATTTAAAAGTTTTTATTTTAGGTGCAGATAATTTCGTCTGTTCGAATATTTTTTGTAGCTCATTCATGCGATCCGCAAGTAATGCATCGGCAAAGGCCTGATCACAAACATAATTCTGAACTAAATTTTTAGAATAAATTTCTCGCAAAGTAGGATGACTGCGGATAATATCGTACATCAGTGGCTGAGTGTAAGCTGGCTCGTCGCCTTCGTTATGTCCAAAACGACGATAACAAAGTAAATTAATAACAATGTCACGCTTGTATTCTTGCCGGTAACGAATCGCAATATCCATTGCGCGAACACAAGATTCGACATCATCACCGTTACAATGAAGAACGGGGATTGCCAGCACTTTTGCAACATCCGACGAGTAGTGGGCCGAACGACCACTTTCAGGATTCGTGGTAAAACCAACTTGATTATCGATCACGACATGAATTGTTCCGCCTACCGTGTAGCCGCGCACATGGGCCATCTGAAATGTTTCCATCACGACACCTTGACCAGCAAAAGCCGCATCGCCGTGAATTAAAATAGGGACCACACGATTTCGCTCGGTGATATCGCTCTTGCGGCGTTGAAATGCGCGAGTCATGCCAAGTACAACTGGATTAACGGCCTCAAGATGAGAGGGATTAAATGCTAGATGCGTAGCAACTTCGCCTGTCGGCGTTTTTTTTGTTTTCGTATAACCTAAATGATATTTTACGTCGCCATCAAAATCTTCTAACGGAACTTCAAGCTCCGTCGGGCCATTAAAATCGGCGAACATCGTGCCGACGTCCTTACCCATAAAATTAGCAAGAACATTTACACGACCCCGGTGCGACATTCCAACAACAAGCTCTTCCATTTTTAAGGAAGCACCTTTTGTCACCAGGTGATCTAGCATCGGCATAATGGCATCGCCACCTTCAATCGAAAATCTTTTGGTTCCAACATAGCGGGTGTGAATAAATTTTTCTAGGGCTTCCGTTGCCGTTAGCGATTTCAAAATATCCTTTTTGTACTCAGCAGCCACTTTAAACTCAGTCGGATTTTGTTCGAAATCTTTGATGAACCAGTTGCGGATTTCAGGCAAAGCCTCTGCGCATTGGACAGTGAGGCGACCACAGTAAACACTTTTTAAAAAAGAGATTATTTCTTTTAACGAAGAATTTTTTTTGCCAATCAAAGAACTAATTTGAAACTTTGTCTCAAGGTCCTTTTCGCTTAGATTAAATTTGCTCAAGTGCAGCTGATCACTTGGCGAAGGAGTGTTCGTTAACGGATCTAGATCAGCCTCATAGTGGCCATAATTACGATAGGCATTTATTAAATTAAAAACATCCAATTCCTTTTCTGAAAGGCCGCCTTGCTTAAAATCTTTGGAAAAATCAACGCCTTCGAAAAAACGTTGCCACTCAAGACCTACAGATTCGGGTGCGGTTTGAAACTGGAAGTAAAGTGATTCTAAATAATCCATATTTAAGTGATTCATTGTGTTTTGACCTCGACTGTGAATTCAGTCATAATCCTCTCATAAAAAGATTCTAAGATGAATTAAAATTCAGGGGTTTTGCATGAAAAATTCAAAGTTTAAATTGGTCGTCATCCGCCACGGAGAATCCACTTGGAATTTAGAAAATCGATTCACAGGTTGGCAAGATGTCGATCTTTCGCCCACTGGAATTACTGAAGCACAAAAAGCGGGCAAGCTGCTGGTAGCAAAAGGTTTTGCGTTTGACTTAGCTTATACAAGTCGCCTGACCCGCGCCATTAAAACGCTCAATATTATTCTAGACGAGATGGATTTAGCATGGATTCCTGTGACTAAGGAATGGCGGCTGAACGAGCGTCATTACGGCGCGCTGCAAGGATTAGATAAAGCTGAAACTGCGGCGAAGCATGGTGATGCGCAAGTTAAAATTTGGCGTCGAAGTTATGACACGCGCCCTCCGCAAATGCCAGCGACAGATATAAACCATCCCAATCATGATTTACGGTACGAGGATGTCTTGCCGAATGAATTACCAAGCGGAGAATCCTTGAAGGACACCGTGGCGCGGGTGCTGCCACTTTGGAATTCGAAAATAACAAAAGATATTTTAGCAGGTAAAAAAGTTTTGATTGCAGCTCACGGCAACTCTTTACGGGCATTAATTCAATATCTCGAGAATTTATCTCCTGAAGAGATCCTGGAAACCAATGTGCCCACGGGAATTCCCTTAATTTATGAATTGGATGAGAATCTTAAAGTTTGTAGTAAAGCTTATTTGAAATAATCTTTACTACTTTGTTTCTGTATTCTTCTTTTTCAATTTTTCGTACGGAGATTCTGTCGCAAAAGATACAGCTTTGCTAGCACTGCTTATTTTTTCTTTAAAATAATTATAAATGCTTTTTGTCGTGTCTACAGAAGCTTCGATGGCGTCTCTCACTTTGCCTTGAACGTATTCTAACGGTTTTGTAGCTGTTTCTATCACTGCATTTACAGCCGTTTTTACTGAATTTTTAACGACGCGGTCGGCAGTCTTCTCGGACTCTGCAAGCACCTCTTTAGAAACAGTTATCGCTGCAGCCGAAGCTTTTTCTATGGCTTTATCAGCGATGACTTGGGCAGCGGCAGCGCTTTTTTCAATGATATGATCTGATAACTTTTCGGCTGCTGCGGTCGCATTTTTAATCGTTTCTTCAGATAGCTTTTGCGCAACAAGGGCTGCATGTTCCAAGGCTTCGGACGTTAATTCTTGAGTTGCTTTTTTAACCTCAACGATGGTTTCAGAGCGCGTTTGATCGGTCGTCGTTTTTATTTCAACCAAAGTGTCTTTCACCACTTCATGGATTGTAGCCTTGGCTTTACTGACAACATCATCAACCATGCCTGCGGCTTTCTTCTGGGCTTCGGCTGCGGTCGATTTTCCATCTTCCGGGTTTTGCTTCGGTTGTGGCTTTGCTGCGACATCATTGTTTAAATGAGTTGAGTCTTTTAAATCGGCCGAAGTGTCTATTTTATCTTCGATTTTTATCAACGTGCCTAATATTTTTTGTAAGTTTTCTTTGCCGTCTTTTGCTAAATTAAAAGTCGCATTCATACACGACAAACTAAGCATTAAGTGTGAAGAATCCTCAAGCGCTAAAGCAAAGTGGGATCCAGCAGTCGCCTGATCATTTTCAAAAGTTGATTCGGACATTTCTGATAAGACACGGAAAGTAGACTCATTCGGACTTGATTTCGCTGTCGCGGTAAATAGGCAAGTAATTTTCTTATCAAGAAGGTCTTGTTTTAATAATTCACGGCCTGATTTAATTTCTCCGTTAGCTAGATATTTAAATTCGCTAACTCCTTTAGATTGAATAAGTACTTTCGCGGCATCCGAAAATTGCAATAAAAGGCGCTTGGATTTGGCGCTTAAGTTTTCGCCACCATATTGTCGTAAAATACGATTGTAAAAGTCTGTGGTTGTTTTACAATCGCTGTCGATTTTTGCTGTTGTTATTAAGTTGTCATTCAAATTGATATCTGCAGATTTTAAACAGCTTGAAACATTTTCTTTAGCAAGTTGTGCGTTTAAGGCGTTGCACAGATCGACTTGTTTTTGACCTGATTTTTTATACCTTTGCTGCAGACCTGCGTCACCGGCTTTAATAGAAAGCTGTTCGAAAATATCCGTTGTTTGCGTTTGGGAAACTTGGAAATCAGCGCTTAATTTTAGAATTTCATCAGAGCACATAACATCGTTAATTTTTTTATCTGTGTCAATAATTGGTGCAGGTTCAGATTTTTTACTGTCTGCAGCTTTTTGACAGCTTGTCATTGCAGCCGCGGCCAAAAATAATCCAAGTAGCGATTTTCTTAATAGATTTCGTTTCATATCCATCACCGTTTCTAGTTCTTTACTTTTTACAGTTGATTAATAAAATTTAATGGTAACTCTAAAATCAGTTGCCATAACTTCGCATTTTTAGCCCTTGCTGCAATAATGCCATCAATCGTTGCGCGCTCTTTTGTTGTCATTTGAGTTTTAATTTTTTGCTCGTCATTGACTGTGCCATCTGCTCGAACTAATTTTGCGGTGGTTAACAATTCCGCAAGACGATGACGAATTTCCTTGGTGGGTTCCGTTTTTAAACCCAATAAGCCAATCAGGACTCCAACTTCGCTATTTAAATTCTGGCTGCGATAGTCCCAGTTGTAAGATCCGATGAAAGCTTTTTTGCTATCCATTAAAACGATCTTCGCATGCACGGTATCTAAAGTTTTTCCTTGCTGGATGACTTCACCTTGCAAATTGTGCAATGTGGGATTACTAATGTTAAAAAATTCATAAATGCGAACACCATTACCTGTTTTAGGATTTTTAATAGACATCAGGCGATTGCGAGTTTTTAGATATCCTGCAGTTGCGCCTGCAACATCGTTTGATTCAGTTGAATTCGTTAAAAATCGAACTAACACTCCTTTATCGATGACTAAATGACGGATTAAATTTTCCATTTCAGGTGTTACTATTAGATAGGGTGTAACTATAATTAAATCGTGCTTTGTTTCTGCGGCAATCGTTTCATAAAGTGTTTTTCCGATATTAAGCTCTGGATTTTTACCTTTGCAAACCCGACGGTTGGCATCGTCGTGAATAAAAGTGACATCGTTAGATTCATAAGCTGTTTCCAAACTTTTTGCAGTTGGACTTAGACGTAATTTTTCTGCATAATTTAAAGTTGTTCTTGCATAAGCGGTATCCAATTGAAGAATTTCCGATTTAATTTTCTTCACGGCATCTTGCCGGCGCATTTCACACGCAGAAGTGTCGTCTGGATAACGATAATTGCAATAAGAATAATCTAACTGCGTGTCGCTATATTCGTAAAGTTGGACCGACGTTACATCACGTGACTTCCAGCGCTCATCAAAATATCTTTGCGCTTCATTTATTGATTTAGTTCCAGATAATAAAACGTCAGTTCCTTCAAAGGATGGTAGTTGCACACCATTTTGAACATCTGGGATGTCATAGTAGCCGTTGGCTACGTTTCGATCTCCAACGATAAGGAATTGGCCGTCAATAATTAAGGATTTGTCATGCATCCTTCGTGTGTAGCAAAGAGGCTTGAAAATGTTAAACGTATTGAATTCTTTAATTTCTATATTTTTTTGTGCCTTTGGATCCAAGTTATCTAGAAATGCGCCCATCATTTCACGAGTCATAAGGTTATGCATAGAATCAACGATGACTCGAACTTTTACGTCACGGCGTGCAGCTTCTCGTAGCAAGGCTAAACCACTAATCGAAATATAATCATGTTCAACCGTGAAGTACTGCACATCAATTGTTTTTTTTGCATTCATGATGAGTTCTACGCGCGCATCCAGTGATTCCTGTGGAGTTTCCAGAACCAAGATTTTTTCGGCATTGGCAAGGCTAGCTAGCATTAACACCGGCAATAATGTTGTGAATAGTAATCTCATAGAACCTCCGAAGCTTGTATAATTGCAATCCAAGCTCCATAAGTTCATTTTAGTTTAGCAATCCATTTTTGAGACACTCTAAAGTCCTTCTGTTCAAGTTGGGGTCAAGCCATCTCAGCATGAGACAATGACATTGCAGTGGCGGTCTTCGATGAGCTTTGAAACCTGGCAATTGTTTTGACAGCAAAACGACCTTAATTGCGTATTCAGTCGTTGAACTAACTCCGTAAACCGACCATAATTTTCGGTGTGAAACGTCAACTTTTTAGAAATTGCAGATGGACTCAGGCTGACTTTAAAGGTCACCAAGGCAAAATGGCATTTATTGTCGAAGACGGTAAGTTAGCTTGGATTGGACCCCAATCTAAAATTCCAAAGACAAAAAAACTAACCAGTGAAATTAATATGCAGAATCAATTGATATTGCCTTCATTCATTGAATGCCATACTCATTCGGTTTTTGCGGGCTCACGTGCTGATGAATTTGAAATGAGAAACCAAGGCATTAGTTATTTAGAAATCGCAGCCAAGGGCGGCGGTATATTGTCGACGATGCGAAAAACTCGAGAAGCTTCAGCCAAGCAATTGCAGATCAAAGCGCAAAAGGTTGTAAATAGATTTATGTTGCAGGGAGTTTCTACCCTCGAGATCAAATCAGGTTATGCTCTTGATTTAGAAAATGAAATCAAAATGTTGCAAGTGATAAAGCAACTAACAGGGCCGAGAATTATATCTACCTTTCTGGGAGCACATGCACTTCCTGCAGAGTTTAAATCTCACGGTGATTATTTATCGTATTTAACCAAAGAAGTTCTACCAGTTATCAAGAAAAAAAAATTATCTAGCCGAGTCGACATCTTTATTGAAAAAAATTTTTTCGAAATTGATGCTGCGGAAATATTTTTGAAAACAGCTAAAATGTTGGGATTTGAAATTACCATTCATGCCAATCAGCTCAGTAATTCGGGCGCTGCAGATTTGGCCCTAAATTTAAATGCTAGGTCGGCTGATCACGTGATTCACTTAACTGAAAAGCACTTCACGGATTTTGCAAAATCAAAAACGGTCGCGGTATTGTTACCTGTTGCTGACTTGTATATGAAATGTCCCTTTCCACAAGCGCGAAAATTAATTGATGCCGGCGCCATGGTGGCGTTGGCGACAGATTTCAATCCAGGAAGTTGCCCGACTCAAGATTTATCGCTTGTTGGATTGCTTGCACGCTTGGAAATGAAAATGACCTTGCCCGAAGTCTTCACAGCGTACACAGCCAATGCTGCGAAAGCCTTAGGAATTTTCAGCGAAGAGGGTGAACTTGTCATTGGCAAAAGCGCTAACTTTATCAGCACAGACGCCGAGATATCAGATTTCTTCTATTCTGCGGGTCACATGCCTTTGCATCAGCTTTTCATACGAGGAACTGTTAGAAAAGTTAAAGGATTGCTCGATTTATAACGCAATACATTAAAAATTTAAGATTCTTAAATTTTGCTTGTTAAAAGGGCCCAAGCTTTTCTAGGCTACGAACATGGCAGCAACATATTCTTCTTTTATGACGACTCGTTTTTACAATCCGGTTTTCAACACTGCGGTGTTTGATGGGGCTTTTCGGATATACTTTTCGCAGACCTACGAATCTGCGGCGTTAAAGCTATATCATCTTTTGCAAACCGAGCATCAGAACTTATGGAACGAAGTAAAGCGGTGGTCGCAACATAATAAAGAACATGTCTTTTTGCTGATGTACCCCGATAAAAAAAGCGTCCAAGGCATCTTTGAAAGTCCTGCAATTTTGGAATCGGCAGAAATTCAATTTATGCAAGCGTGGGACGAAGGATTAGCCTTTGGTTTTGTCCAACCACAAAATGATGATGATTTGCAAACTCAGCTTGCCTTCATCGAGAAAAATTTAACGACTTGGTTGCAGCAACAAAGCTTGTTAGACTTAAATGATGCACCTGCAGAAATTTAGCTTATTTAAAATTAAATCATCAAATAATAAAGGTCAGGTTTTAGTCGAGTATTTACTGCTTATGGTTATTGCCGTGGCTTGCGCAGCAATTCTTATTAAGGGCCTTATCGGACGCGAAGGCGGAGGCCCTAACAGCAATAAAAAGCCTGGAATCATAATTGATAAATGGGATCAAATTATAAGAATTATCGGTAACGACATTCCGGATTGCGCCAAGCAAACTAACTTTTCTGGTAATGGCGCCAAATGTCCAGCAACACCTTGAATTTATAATTTTTCACAATTTTTAATATCAAAAACTAAACTGACAAAATAATAATTATCTTTATGCAAAGAAAAGCGGAACTTTCTCTTTGCATAAGTTTCAGTTTCATATTTTTCCGTAATTTCTGTAGTTGTTAGTCCTAGTCCTTCAATAGACTTAACCGAGCTTTCTGCAATTCCACTACATGTTAATGTGAATTTTTCAGTGTCTAGCGTGCACTTTTCCTTTGGCCATTTCAAAGAAATCATATCTCCTATGTCTTTCAAATCAGCAGCTTGCATTTTATTAAATGAAATAAGGTAGGCTGAACTTGGCCCCTCAAACTGCGGCATAAATTCGTAACCCATACCGTTGGTAATCAACGCTTCAATTTGGTTATCACGAACCATAACTTGCAAACGGGTGTCTCGAATAGAAGGAATACATCGAAAACCTTCATACGCATTCAATTGGGTCGATAAAAATAAAAATCCTAGTATCCGTGTTAACCACTTCATTTTTTCTCCTTAGTTGCGAAATAGGCCGAGCCCCGCAATTTTATTTCCTTATTTAGCTTTTTTTGCATCGATTCTTGCACCTCAGCCGCTAGATCGTGACAAAGCTCCACGTCATCAACTTTGCTTGGCGCAAATGGCAACCGAATTGGATTTAAAAAAATAATTTTCCATTTCGCGGGCAGTGGAATTACGTTAAGTGGTAGTGGCAATACTAGACCACGCAAAAATTTAGTAAATTTTAGTTTTTGTAAATTTATATGAGTTTCTTCCGCACCAATAATTAAAGTGGGAACTATAACAGCTTCAGTTTTAAGTGCCATTCGAATGAAGCCCCGCTTGAATTCCTGCAGCTGATATTTCTTGCTGGTGGCCTTGAAGTTGCCATTAGCGCCTTCCGGAAACAGCACCACCATATGTTTTTTTTTCAGTAAAGCGATTCCATTCTCGAAAGTAGCTTCAATGAAACCCATTTTTTGCGCGGGTAGTGCAGTGGTTTCGGATAAAAACCATAAATGATGGGTCAATACACGCGGAACCCGCTTCGTTTTCTCTTGTAGGATGTAGGCAAGCACCATGGCATCAAATCCCGAAAAACCTGAATGATTCGGAGAAAT
>JAYUWH010000114.1:0-3898 GCA_043753645.1 Bdellovibrionales bacterium | reverse complement strand
TTTTAATCGGGCGCGCTCAGCGTAAAGATCAGCTAACCGATGAGACATATTCGTCTGTAGTAGCATGGCATCTGAAGATTCAGCGCCGACTGCGGATTCAAGTTTTTGAATAAGGCTATCATGCGTAGCTAAATCCAACTTAGCAGCTAGCGCCGATAAGGGTAAAACAGCTAGTAATAATAGCTTTGTTACAAGTTTCATAATCATGTCCCCGGCATTACCGCAAAAATGTATTTTTCATAGCCAGCTTGCCCGCCAGCTCTTAAAACTAAAGCTATGTTTTCATATTCAGAATTCCGGTCAGCTTGGATTATTAATGAGGTCATATCTGATTTTTTCGCAGCCAAAACAGCTTTTGCTAAATCATTTTTATTTACGCTTTTATTTTCAAGAAAAAACTGATTTTGTTCGATGCGGACTACCAAACCAGCATCTAGAGCTTCTGATTTCATCGCCACCGGCAAAATTATTTTCTGATTGTCTTGGATAGTTTGCACCCGAGTGTTCATATTCGATAACAAAAAAATAACTAATATACAAAAAGCATCAATTAGAGTTGTTAGATTTAGCGAAAAGAAAAGCGACTTTTCTTTTCTAGTTTGCCCATCAGCGCGCACTCGCTGCATGGCTTTTAGCGGAGTGGTTTGTTGTAGTTGTCTTAAAATACTTGCTTTCATAAATCCTTCTTTTCTTTGCAGAATTAGATCGGCGACAGTCCAATATTTTGAATTCCAACTTGTTTTGCGATATCCATTATCTTAATAACTTGGTCATACTTGGTATTTTTCGAAGGTAAAATATGTGTGGTCTTAGCATTTTTTGCAAAGGCCTGCGACAGCAATGTTTTGACCTGCGCATAGTCTATAGAGCCACCCTTTACTGGAACTGAAGTTTTTGTTTCAGCTCCAACGACTGGCTTTAATACGATGATCAAATTATTAGCCTCATCAATACTTACCCAGACACTTGCTTCTTTGGCCGTCTCAGCTAAGGCTTGTCCGCCGACAGCTTGCTTTGTTTCTAATGACCGAACCTCGACCCAGACAACGGACATTAAAAGAAAACAAATGCAAACAGATAAAATGTCAAAGACTGGAAGCAGATTCAGTTCAACGTTTAGATTTTTTTTACTTTGTGGTCCCTGAGCTAATCCCATAACTTTCCTCGTCTATCGTTAAAGTTAAGCGTTCATGTTAGAAGTGTGTGGAGTTTTCTGTTTAACGGGCTCGTAATTATACGATAGCCAGTTGCACACCATCAATGATGACTGATTTAAATCATCAGCCAAGGCATTCGCCCGATTTTGTAAAACAGCGAACATCACTAAAGCAGGAATTGCCATAATTAAGCCGTAGGCTGTTGCGTGCATGGCCATCGAAATTCCGTTTGATAGCAACGTTGCCTTTTCAATCGGATTGCTGTTTGCCACTGCCTGAAAAGAATCGATAAGACCAATGATTGTACCCAGTAAGCCTGCTAATGTTCCAATATTTCCAATCGCCGCCAAAAATCCTGTACGTTTTTCTAGAAGTGATCCTTCTTTTAATAACACTTCATCCATTTTCGATTGAATTTCTTCGTTACCACCCATGTGGTAAGCAGCTTGTGTTCCTGCTAAGGCCGCTTTTCCAAAAGCAGATGCCGGACCGGTCATAGCTTGGGTCTTCATCATCACTTTTTCTAATTGTCCCTTTTTAATATCTTCTTCGATGGATTTCGCAAGAGTGCCATTATTCAAATTACGTATCATATAAAGTGCATAAACACGTTCAATGATAATTGCGATCGACACCAACTGCCCCGCAAAGATAACCCACATGACAAATCCGCCGTGATTGAAAGCCTGTACTGTATTTGTAAAAAATCCCATAGTGACCTCGTTTTTACCTTTCGAAATTAAGTGTTTCTTTTCTTAACCAAATATAAAGCAAACGCAGATCCCATCTGGTTTTTAGCGCGGCGTGGTCGCTAAAATTATTTAGCAAAAGTCTTTAAAATTTTTACTTGGTGCACGCGACACAAATTGCTGTCATCTTGCCAATTTTGCGCATGACCAAAAACTGGACAGTAGATTTTTACACGGTAATTTAAAACATTATTTCTTTTGCGAAATGGCAATTCTAGCAGCACTTTTTTGTAGATTCGGGCTTGTTAGAAAAAAAATGTCACTGAAAAGCTATTAATTACATCTCAGCAACTTAGGGTTGCACGTCGTTAGAAATACTAGTTAGTTTAGAGGTATGGAAAAACTTAAAACTTCAACAGCAAAATCTAGTATCGAAAGAAAACTTTTATTAATATTAACAGCCTTCTTTATCGTCCTTATGGCATCTGTTTGGGCTTTTTCAATGAATTTACGAAAAACTCTTTTGGCGAAAAATGCCGTAACAACTGTTGATGCTCGCGCGCTGGTTGAAGTCGAACGCCTGCGTAATCTAGCTGAGTCTGAAAATTCGAATAGTCTTACCTTTTTCTTAATGGGCGCTAGCAATCTATTCGACTTGCAGAAAAAAGATAAACACACACTTACAGAAGCACTTGCCTCTTTTGAAAAGCAATTTGCCCTACCCGGCATACCAGCAATTTTAAAAAAAATTGAAACTGCAAGGCAGCAGCAGCAAGAGTTTTTCGATCAGGGAATGGACTTTCGTGCAAAACAAACCGAATCAAAGATCGTAGGACAATTCTTTCGTGCCAAGGTCTTGCCCCTTCGAACTTTAATTAATAAAGCTTTTGATGAAATTATTGTCATCCATAACGCTGAATTCGAACGTTCTCAAAACTTAGCTCAAGCCACCGCTCATAATTCTGAAGCACAAATTCCGCAAGTTATGATGTTATTCACAATTCTAATTTCAACCTTGTTCGCTGTTATTTCCTTACTAGTATTACGTATGGTCGCACAGCGACTTCATCATAACAAAGAACGCTTACGCCTTTACCACGCAGCTATAGCTGCCGCCCACACCCGAGATGGTTTGCTTTCAGCGGTGTCGAACGATTTGACTGATCCGTTAGATAATATCTCGCAAGGAATAAATATTTTAAAAAATCCATTAGATGCGACAACTTTTACAAATGCTGTTGGATTGCTTGAAACTTCCGTCAGTACGATTGAAGATCGCATAAAAGACATTTTAGATGAAACAAAAGCTGAAAATGGAAACTTAATTTTGCGTGTCGAACAAATTGGGCTGAATTCTATTTTAGATGATACTCAGTTGATGTTAGAGCCCGTCGCAAAATTAAAAGATGTTCGACTAGAGTTTTCCCCGGTAAACCCACCTGTATTGGCTTTTATCGACCGCGAACGTGTCATGAGAGTACTTACGAACCTGGTCGGAAATGCGATAAAATTTAGCCCAAAACAAAGTAAGGTGATTGTTAAAGTTCGCAGTGACCAGCAATTTGTTTTCGTATCCGTACGCGACAGCGGTCCCGGAATTCCTGAAAAGCAAGCGGCTCAAATTTTTACTCATTTCTGGCAAGCAAAAAAAACGGCAGAACTTGGTGCCGGCGTTGGACTTGCTGTTGTTAAATCTATTATTGAGGCTCATAGCGGTTTAGTAACTTTAGAAACTCACGTGGGTCATGGAAGCACTTTTACAATTTCGCTTCCACGTCGTCGACCGGCCGGCGCACTACTACGAAAACCAGTCCCTGCGCCAGTAAGATTTGTGACTCCGCCGCCAGCACCAGCAAAGAATGCCAGCGCTGAATTGCATCAGTAACTATCTGAATTAAAAAATAAAACAGCTTGTTCCCACTGGCTAAGATGCTATTGATTTCCCAATGGTACTAGTATTTCTGGGCTGGACTTCTGAAGCGCCTACTTGGGTAAGATTTTGCTACGTGGGTTTGTATGAATTCTCGATTACCACTATTTATCCTGCTTGCC
>JAYUWH010000113.1:0-3926 GCA_043753645.1 Bdellovibrionales bacterium | reverse complement strand
CATCTTTGATAATGATCTTTTGTCGTTCTAGGTATTTGGTGAGCTTAACGATGATTTTTGTAAGGACTTCTTCAATTTCTTTAACTGTCGGTGGTGCTGCGACCCAGAAGTCGATGGGTTCGTTTTTAGCGCTCAGTTCGTAGCAGCCGTCCACAAACAGTTGATGGAAGCATTTCTTTTTATTCACCAGATGCACTTTTTTTCTACGATATTGAGTCCATCGGCGCTTCGCAAAAAGAAGAAATGCGAGGGCTTTCTATGCGTGGAGGTCCTTTCACTGATTCTGAAAGATCGGACTTACTTAATTACTGTGCCACTGATGTTATTGCTTTAGATAGATTAGCTAGAAAAATGCCATTTATTGGGACTGATATAAATCACGCACTTCTACGTGGAGAATTTATGCGGTCAGCGGCATGTGTTGAACACAGAGGGACGCCACTCGACACACAGAAGCTAAGTGACATTAACACCTATTGGCCTCAAATTAAAAATCGACTTATTTTTGAGGTCGATAAGTCATACAATGTTTACGAAAAATTTGTTTTTAAAGCTAAAAATTTCGAAAAATACCTTACGGAAAACAATATTCCCTGGCCTCGGACAGAAAAAGGTAATCTCGAATTAGATGAGGACACCTTCAAAGAAATGTCACTCATTTACCCTAAATTAATTTCACTGAAAGAGTTAAGGGCTTTAATAAACACTTTAAAGCTAAATAAATTGTCGGTTGGAAAAGATGGTCGTAACCGCCTGGTGGCACGAAACAATCTCACCCTAAAGAGCGTGGCCTATTTAAACAATGTGTTCTAGCTGTCCAGTATGGAATGGGCCCGGAGTCACTGGCTGCTCGTATCGGCTGTTCGATTCCCGAGGCCCGACACCTATTAAGACTTCATAAGGAAACGTATCACATTTTTTGGTCGTGGTCTGACAGATTATTAGACGCGACCATGATCAGTAGTTTTTGTGCGACAGTATTTGATTGGCGTGCTCACGTTCCACCCCAGTCAAACGTAAGATCGCTTTCAAACTTTCCCATGCAAGCTAATGGAGCCGAGCTACTTCGTCTTGCCTGCATTAAGCTAATTACCGAATCTGGAATTAAAGTTTGCGCCACGGTCCACGATGCCATTTTGATTGAGGATAAAACCGAAAACATTTCAGCCACCGTGCGGAGGGCTCAGCAAATTATGGAAGATGCAAGCGCAATCATTTTAAATGGTTTCAGGCTTCGCTCGGACGTTAAATTCACCTACTATCCAGACAGATATTCAGAAGATGAAGGGGTCGAGATGTGGGATAAAATTATGAAATGCCTTGCTGAGTTCGAAGAGCAACCTGTGCATCAACGCACCCAACCTGATCTTTAGTGTTACACCCGTACAATTTATTTTAGTTATAATAATATGGAGTATTAAATGAAGTATGAAATTAAGCCAAACTTGGATCAAACAGTAACTGGCACAACTCAACCAATCGTAAAACGACCCCTATATTTATATGTAAAGGTACCTTTAGCGTGGATTGAGGATTGTTCAAAGCTAAAGGGCTCCTGCTTGGCCCTAGCTATTCATTTACTGTGGGTCCACTACGTTACCAAGAAAAACCCCGTTAAACCACAAGGCGCTCGTCTAAAGGCGCTGGGGGTTACACGCTACTCATCATACCGGGCTCTAAAAAAGTTAAAAGCGGTGGGTCTTATCAAATCTGAAACCCAAAAGGGTGCATTTCCTGCAGTAACGCTTTTATATGACAATAAAAATTTAGGCGAGTCTTCCCATGGAAATTAAAATGACATCCACTAATCGTTCACAAAATGGCCTTTCAAATCAATCTGAGCTAACTTCGACGGCTCGCAGTTCTTTGAAATTTCAATTAGACAACGTATGGTTTTCGACGCTTCAAACAGCAAATTATTTGGATGTTTCCGTACAAGCATTATTAAATATGACATCGAATGGAAAAATTCCTTATTACAAGCTGGGTCGTCGAAACAGATACAAGAAATTAGACTTGGATAACCTTTTAGAATCAAATCGAAAGGGTCCAGAATATGAGTATTAAACAAGAGGCTGACGGTACATACACTGTCAGTTATCACAAACGACATCCGAAAACAAATTTGCCCGTATCGCGCAGAAAAATTAAGATAAGAACTAAAGCTGAGGCTCAAAGAATTTTTAATTCGCTCATCGTAGCAGTTGAGGATCAGCTTAGAAAATCAATTATTCCCACGTGGGCGCAGCTTCTACAAAATTATTTTAGTCATCTGCAAACTGAAGATATTACCAATACGATACGACACGATACAACCGCAAAAAGCTACTGCGCCTTCATACAGCTGACGCTTGGGGTGAAAAATTAATCGATCAAATATCAACGATTGATATTCATCAACTTTTAAAAGATCGAATGTCGTTAAATACAGACTCACATCGCAAATTTTTATTAAAATGTATTCGTAGTATTTTTCAATACGCCGTTGATAAAATGATCCTTCAAAATAACCCAACACCAGTGATTAAGTTCAAAATAAAAAGTAAAATTAAAAGCGTCCTCACTGAGTCACAGATTTTAATTTTATTGCAAAAAGCTCAAGAGCAAAATTTTGATTGGTATCCGCATTACTCGGTCGCTCTGTTCACTGGTTTAAGAAATGGAGAATTGTATGCGTTAAAATGGCAAAGTGTAAATCTTGAGAAAAGACAGATTGTTGTAAACTGCTCTTGGAACAATAAAGATGGGTTTAAATCCACGAAATCCGGGAACGACCGGATTGTCGAAATCCCGAAGCCATTATTGCCGCTTCTGCGTGAACTCAAGTTGCAGTCTGGCGGGTGTGATTTTGTTTTACCAAGACTTAGTCGCTGAGACTGGGGTGAACAAGCCCATGATTTGCGAATTTTCTTTCAGTCGATCGGGCTTCATCCTATTCGGTTTCATGATCTTCGTGCATCCTGGGCGACTTGGCTTTTAGACAAAGGAGTACCGCCTAGTAAAGTTATGGCTCAGTGTGGTTGGACGAATCTGGACACGATGATGATCTACATGCGGAAGGCCGGTATCAACATCAAAGATTCAACGAGCGTATTAGACGAAATTAAAACTCACGGGATTGAGGAGGCTCAAATTTATGCGTTTAAAGCAGATTAAATCGAATACAATAGCCCTATATCCTAAATCGGAATTTGCTATTTTGTACGTTATAAGGTACAAATAATTATGGTCACTTTTCTTAAAACAGAAGACTATTTAGCTTGGTTTGACGAACAGACTGCCAAAGTTCGCGCTCAGATTGATAGTCGGTTGCAAAAAATAAGTGAATTTGACCATTACGGGCATGTGCGAAAGCTAAGTGTATTGCTGTTTGAAATTAAGTTTAATAATGGCAATCGTATTTACTGCACTGAAACTGTAATCGACGGCAAAACGGTCATCCTAATTTTAGGAGGAAATAAAAATGGACAAGACAAAAACATCAAACGGGCACAAAAAATTGCAGAAAAAGTCCATTCAAGTTAATGGCGTAAAGCTGATCAAACACGATCCTTCTTTGATTTTTAAAAATCACAAAGAAATTAAAAAGGCTTTGTCAGAAGCATTGATCGACGGCGACAAAGAAGCTTTCGTTGAAATTCTTTCTGGCTACGTGCGAACACATAATATTTTAGAAGTGTGTCGTCGCACGAAACTCAGCCGAACCGTGGTTTACGAAGCCATTAGCGAAAATGGAAACCCTTCACTTGAAACGCTTTGCAAGATCATGACTTCGTTCAAAGATGCGGCTTAATGTAGTCCGCAAGAGCCTAAAAATCGTGCTTGTAGAGGATAGGCGGTTCAAAGGCCGAATCGTTCAAGTCTAACATTTAGTTTGGCCGTCGTTGTTGTTAAAATTGTGTGATTGGAATGGGTCTTTTGCAACG
>JAYUWH010000112.1:0-3928 GCA_043753645.1 Bdellovibrionales bacterium | reverse complement strand
TGAAAACAAGAAAAAGGAAATCTCATGAAATCCGAATTATCAAAAAAACGATTCAAAACGAGTCATTTCGGTAACATGAATTACTTGGGCAACACGGTAGACGTATCAAAATGACACAACAATTTGCTCACTTCTGCTTTTAGTTAAACCGATATTGCATTATGGCTTTAATAAAAATTCTTAAAGAATTTTTAACTTATATTCTCCGGTCGATATTATTCTCTGCAGTCATTGGTATTATAAGCTTATCATTCTTCACTAAACAATTCCCACCAGATTTAAAAAAGATAAAGACTTTCTATGCGAACTATCAACAGCTTAAAGATATTTCTTCAGCAATGGCTGCGCGTAGCGTTTCGATTGATTCCGATGATAAAGATATTGAAAAGATAATTGACGAACGCAAACAACTTTCTGAGATTTTAACTAAATTAAATTTTACTGAATCTTCAAAACCAGGCGCGCAAACTAGCGAATCCATTTCTTGCGTTCGACAGATAGCAACAATAGCTCAACTCAAAGAAAAAATTCGGCAGCTTGATGAAATCAACTTTGATCTTAACAAGCAGGTCGTCCAACTGAAGCTCAAGTGACAAAAAGTTTGACAGTGTAACTTGAAGAAAATTCAAGGCTGTAAACCAATTACCAAAAATTCTTAGTGAATTTCCAGAAGTAGGGTAAATTGACATCCAACTGCTGGGAGCTTATTTATGGATCAGAAAACTAACGATAATTCAGAACCATCCGCTGTGAATCATTCGCTAATTCAAAGCAGCAGCAGCAGCAGCATGACTTCAGCCCGCTACGAGCAAACTAGTCAAAAGTTAACGGAAGAGTTGTCATTAAAAGAGATTGCAAAAATGTTTACGGGAAATTGGTTATTGTTTCTTACGATCTTTATTGCAACTTCGATGTCATCGATAGGGTTATATATTTACCGGATTCCTTATGTATCTTCGGGATCGGTAATCGTCAACGACACCCAGAATAGTTCTCTTCAATCTTTTGCATCGCAGTTTTTTGGTTTTACAAAAAGTGTGGCAGATGGGAAAAAGAATAACTCACCCTTGCAAAAGCATGCAGAATATCTGAAAACTGAAGAATTCTTTCAGCATCTTTTAGCAAACCTGCAAACTCGGGGCGAATCACCCGAGCTTAGCGTCGCAGAAAAAGTCGGGTATGAAAACTTCAAGGTGACCTACTTAAATGAGGCGCTAACGGACGGGATAAAGTCAAAAATTATTCAAAAGTTAAATTCACAATTAAAAATAAAGTTAAATTCAGAGTTTGAAATTAATTTAGTATTTTCTGCCCCCGAGAAAGAAACTGCATTATTTTTAAATAATACCGCTTTGAAAACAGTTGCTGAGGATTTAAAACACAAGGAAATGCTTGAAATTAATGAAACAGACAATTTTCTAAAAAAGCAGATGGGTTCAGTTGAGAAAAATATGACAGATCTTAATAGGCAGCTAGCTGAATTTCAAAATAAGCCAGAAAACTTAATTTCATTGAGTTCCAAAGATAAAGTCGGCGAATATTTGTCTGATCTTATGGTTCGAAAAAATGAAATCAGAATGAAAATAGCAGAAAATGAAAAAGTTATTGATTTTTTAGCACAGGAAAAATCAGGTCGTCGTGAAAGTCAACTTTATGGCAACGGTGGCCGTATCCAGACATTGCAATTAGATAATCAAATGCACCGATCTAAGCTAGCGGACATTCAAAAAGCAATTGATCAAGTGACATCACAGGCTAAATCTATTCCTGTAGCCAGCCAAATTTTTGATGAGCTTAAGAAAAAATCAGCAATTGAATTCGACAAGTATAAGGAGTACTCAAATAATTTATCTAAAGTCGAAGCACAAAAATTATCGGTGCAAAACCGATTTGAAATTCTTGAGAGTGGGCGTCTTGAAACAGTAGTTCCACAGGTCAGCTTACTTATTTTATTGATGCTTTCATTTGTGGTGTCACAAATTCTTGGCAGTTTAATTATTTACATAATGTACATCTGGGATTCTAACTCAGTAACTGCACATTCATCCCGGGACATTGTCATCATGGATAGCCATAGCTTAGATCCTCGGGTAATAATAGAAAACACTAAGATTCGTTTTCGTCTTAGGCATAATCAATTTGCTGACGATTCAGATAGCAGTTCTGATGCAGCCTCGAAAAAATTATCCTTTAAAATTTTTAATAAAGACAACGCCAGCGGAGAATCAAAATGAAAAAAGTTTTAGGCCTTTTAATCCCTTGTGTAGCCGTGTTAGTTTTAATTGGATGTGCTCCCACGGCAAAAGAAAATTTGGATGTCGCTGTTTATAAGAATAAGATTTCCAACAACCCCTGTGCAGCTTCAGTAGCCTGTACGGCAGCTTTTAATGAAGCTAAGCTTAAGATAAATTCAGAGGATGGCCTTGATCATACAGAATTTTGCGATGAGTTGCTTACCCGCAGCGATGTTGATTTAGCTATTTGTGAAGTTGATATCCGTAATGAGAAGTTTGCAGTGGTAATCAAAAGTTGCAAATCTACGCTTACAGAGCGTTTAGACAGAATAGTTAAACAGCGAAACGAAGGTTTAAGCATTCAGGCAAGTTTTGCGCCGTCAGATGTTAAAGCTGCTTTTGAAAAATCAGATCGACCTAAATTTAATACTGAAATTCAGCGTCGCGATACTTCCAAAGGATATTTCGCTGTGACAGGCGATGTAAAGCCCGGCCAAGTGATTTTGACCTTTGATGACGGTCCAGACCCGGTTAATACGTTATCGATCCTGCAGACGTTATCTAGCTTCGGCGCGAAAGCACATTTCTTTGAAGTCGGATCTGCCATTCAATTAAATCCCAGCATTACAAAGCGAGTGGCGGCCGAGGGCCATACAATTGGAAACCATAGTTGGAGCCATCCCGATATGCGTAAAATTTCTTTCGAAGAAGGTGTTCGGCAAATTAAAAAAACACACTCTTTATTACTTTCCGTCTTAGGTTGGGCTGACCCTTTTTTCCGATTTCCTTTCGGAAATAATACACCGGCCCTGGATCAAGTGCTTTACCAAAATCAAATGGCTGATTTTAAATGGGCCATCGATTCCAACGATTGGAGAATGCATAACCTAGACAATACTGTGCGCACTAACTTACAAGTTGTGGAAGATACTATGAATCAGTTGAATCGTCGTGGCCGCGGGATAATACTTATGCACGACGTGCACCGCCGCACCGCTGAGTTATTACCTGAGCTACTAAGCCGGATAGTTGCGAAGGGTTATACTTCGGTCATTTTACAACCAAGAGATGTTTCGTTAAAAACAAATCCACCGCTACTATCAAGTGGGAAGCTACCTTAAGTATTTGTGAAAATTGATAAAGACAGGCCCTCGACATGGAAAAAGTATGACGCTAGTTTTTGCATTCAATGCAAGGCCGGTTGTTGTACAATGCCCGTCGAAATCCGTGCTCAAGATTTACTTCGTCTGAACTTAGTGACTGAAGATGAAATTTCAAATTCTCTTAAAAAAACAGCCAAAAGGCTAAAAAAAGAAGGCGTCATTTCTACCTACAGGGCGGGAACAGATTTATTTATGCTGACTCAGAAAGCTAATGGCGACTGCTACTTTTTAGATGAAAGAACACGTTTTTGTAAAGTCTACGAGAATCGGCCCTCGACGTGCCGTGATTTTCCTGCCGTTATGGGAACTCGAACAGGGTACTGCCCTGCTGATAAAAAATAGTCTCACGGCAAGACACTGACAAATAAATATTGAAAAGTGGTGCCGTGTTTTGTTAGTTCTAACAAGTGTCTCATAGTAGCGCATTTAAAAGTAATCCCTTCGACCTTAACCCTAAAGATTGGTCCGCGACATGCTCTTATGAAGACTAAGAGGTGTGCGATGGAATTAGCTCTAACTAGAAACGAAAAG
>JAYUWH010000111.1:0-3943 GCA_043753645.1 Bdellovibrionales bacterium | reverse complement strand
AGTCGGGCGCAATCGAACCGAAACAACTGGGCGCCTTAACCGAAATACGCACTTACTTCAGTAGTGACGCTGGTACTTATCTTTTTTGGTTTGTTTTATATATTGTTTGACCAATATATCTCCTCAGCTTCAAACGAAGCTATGATGGCTTGGGTTAAGGGCGAAGAAAATTCGATTATTGAAGGCAGCTTGCTTTCAAGCATGACAAAAACACAAAAAGTATTACTTTCAAGTGAGTTTATTAAGGGACTAACGGTTGTTGATCAGACAGACAAACAACTTCGTTCTTTAGTTGAATTCGGAGAGCGCTTAGATCTTACGAAAATTCGGCTGAACGAAGCAAAAATTCAAAACGTAGGTTTTTTCAAAAAATACATACAGCTTGAAGTTCCAAACAGTCCTAATTTGAAAATAATTTTCTCGATTTATTCAAAAAAAATAAATAATTTATTTTGGATCACCAGCTCCATATTTTCATTTTTAACGCTGCTGTTTGGTTTAATCATATTTTTTCTTAAAAAATCTGAGCAAAAAATTGTCGAAAGTTATGCTCAAAAAGCAAAGCAAGTAGCTCATGATCTTGCTCAACCGATTATGATTCTAAATTCTATGACTCATCACTTTAAAGATACGAGTAATGATGTCTTACATTCCGTAATTATGCGCATTAATAATATCGTCGACGATTTGTCCGGCAAAAAAATAAGCGCTACAGAAAATATAAAGCCAGAAGTTGATGAGGCTTTATTGAAACAAATTGAAAGTTTAGTCGCTGAAAAGAAGCTAGCTACAAGTAACAAAGTTGAATTTGAACTAGTTGCACCTCTGTCTTTAGATGATGTCTTTGCTGATAAATACGAACTACTTCGGGTGTTGTCTAACTTTATTCAGAATTCAATTGAAGCAAGTGCCACGCATATTAAGATTAGCATCACCGAAATTGATAATGAAACTCAATTTACGGTCACTGATGACGGTCAAGGTATTCCGCCTGAAATAATCAATCGGCTTGGTGAAAAGGGCTTTACGCAGGGTAAAAAATTTGGATCTGGTTTAGGCCTTTTTGGTGCCTTCGGGTTTGCTACAGAAAATAATGGCCGCATCATTATTAATTCACAGAAAAAACAAGGTGCCGAATTAACTTTGTGCTTACCAAAAAAAAATAAGCAAAAAATAATTCTAACTTCTGATACAAAAGTTTTTATTTTAGATGATGATGAACTTGTATTGAACGCGTGGAAACTAAAACTTAAAGACCTACAGCTTGATCGACCAGCTGAGTATTTTAAAAGCGCATTGAAATTATCAGAGCAAATTAAAAATTTTGACCAAAACGAAATTTATGTATTTTCGGATTATAACTTAAATGATCAAATCAACGGTTTAGATTTTATTGAAAGCAATAAGCTGCATGGACAGTCCGCACTGGTAACTGGGCAGGCTAGTGACTCAAAAGTAATTGAACGAGCTAAGCTGCTCAAGGTGCCAATTATTTCAAAAACTGACCTAGCTGGCTTACGACTGGAATTGATTTAGCGCCTGTGACTTAAAAAGCTGACGCTTTATTCGTTGAGGTCATCTTTCATTAAAGGCTTTAAGAGTGTTTAAAAGGATCAGATCAAAGGTAACGCATTACAGGCTGAAGGATTCCTTTATTGACCAGCCTAAAAAACTAAATAACCATTATGTGATAAATCGTTGATTCGTTAATTATGGTATATTTAAAAAGTGAGGATTGAAATGAAACAGCTGCCGTTACTTGTTTTCATTATTTCGATGTTTTTCATAAATAATTTAGCAAAAGCTGAAAGTTTTATTAACATCTGTGGTCGCGGAAACGCAATTTCAGGGGCTATTGTTCGCTCAATTTACAGAACTCTTGAGGACCATATGGATTCTGATCGAACGCTTAGTTGTGATCGAGTTTCTGTTACTAAAATGCAAAAACTTAAGGAACTGGATGTATTCGGATTTTGTAATAGATGGTCGTGTCGCGAAGACGCTGGCGTAGTAGCTGCTTCTGATTTTGTTGGACTGACAAGCTTAGAAACTTTAGATCTAAGTTTTTCGGAGCTTACAAAGATTTCAGACGGTGCTTTTGACAACCTTACTAATTTGAAAAAACTGGTCCTATCGCAGCCAGGTAGATATTATGGTCAACCTTCATTTGGTATAAAACCATTTAAAAACCTAAAAAATCTTAAGATTTTGCATCTGAATGATATGCAACTAAATAATTCTGCTGGGTTTTCGTCTAACTATTTAAATCAAAAGGATTTCTTCACTGGTCTTAATTCTTTAGAAGAGCTAGAACTGATGAACTCGCAAATCCAAGAATTGAATAAAGATATTTTTAAAAATTTAGTATCCTTAAAAAGTCTATCTCTTTATAAAAACGAATTTTTGAATCTTCCGCAAGCCATTTTTAGTAATCTTAAAAGCTTAGAAAACTTAGATTTATCATACAACAAATTTGATGAAATTCCACAGGGCACATTTTTAGGATTAGACAGATTAAAAAATCTTTGGTTATACTTTACGGGCCTTGAGCCAGTATCTAGATCAAGAATTGGAATTAGCGACGATGTTAAAGTCGATATTCCAACAACACCTTAATTTAGAACAAACCACTTCTTAAAATTCAGATGCAAATCACTTCGCCCTCTGTTGAAAAACCGAGGGCTTTGTTTTTTTATTTAGCGTAGCAAGTATATCAGATACGCAATCCTTATTCTCAGCTGAGTTAATTCATCTCAGAACAGAGTTCAACGAGAAAGCCGTTAAGATCGCGCACGTAGCTTACAGTTTGGCCCCAAGGCTTTTGCAGTGGCTTGCTTACTGGCGTTGCGCCAACGGCCACTGCTTTGTCAAAGGCTGCTTGTACATCGCTAGCAATAAAACCAATTTCTATAGCAAAGGGATTTTTAGAAAGGCTAGAACGCTCATATTGAAATCCATGGCTGGAAGCTGTTTGGTGTTGAACAAACCCTAATTTGGTAGAACCCGTTATTAATTCGCCAAACTGTTTATTTTCAGTATCGACAAAGCCGGACTCCAATCCAAAAGCATTTTTATAAAACAAAATACTTTCTTCACTACGCCAATTAAAGTCAAACCATGTAAAAAATTGCTGTTCGAGATTTCAACCAAGTGTTCGAACTTTCGACCACTCGGCAGCCGTCTATTTTTGAGTAGGCAGTTTTTTGGTCGAGATTTCGACCAAAAATTATTTTTCTAAAAAAACATAAAAGCAGTCATTTTCTAATTTTCTTTAGAAGTATCAAACACTTGAGATTTCGCATGGTATTCGGTTCACGAATTGAAATCAACACCCTCGCGAATGATCGCAAACAAACAAGGGGTATTGATGAAAACGAAAATAGATAGACCATGGCTAACAGCTTCTGAAGTTGAAATTCCACTAGCAGAGCTAAGGGCGATTTCAAAAAACTGGAACGAACAAATCTGGAATGATTATCTTGATTGGTTTGAAGTAGGCAGAAAAGATAAACTTGTTTCGCCGACGCTTTACAACATTCAAGGCGAATCAATTGAAAAAAATATTTTTGAAGAATTTGGATATCAGTCATGTCCAAAACTTCAGAGCTTTTGTGATCGATTGTTATCGATTCTTCCAAGTCAGCAAGAATATATTTTACGGGCAATTTATTTCGAAGGTAGAACCCAAAGGGAGATCGCTTTCAACATCAAGCGATCTGCTGGCTGCATTGCTCAAAACAAAACTAAAGCCCTTACAACGTTAAAACGGGAACATGGCGGGGAAATGCTAAGCGCCCGCCGTATTATGAGGGGTGCAGATGTTTTTATTCCCGACGAAATAAAGTCGGAATGGGACGAAAAACTATCACACCCGGTCTGTAATCAACGAACCTACAGCCTTTCAGAAGCGAACAACGAGCTTTTAAATCATAAGTGCGCAGAG
>JAYUWH010000110.1:0-34613 GCA_043753645.1 Bdellovibrionales bacterium | reverse complement strand
TTATATTAATTATCATCCAAAAGGATCATTCCCATCTTATACCTTTGAAGATGTGCTTGCTGAAAAAATTCCCGCTAATGCCCTGAACGGAAAAATCGTCATCGTCGGAACAGATACGGGTAAATCTGCAAAAGAATATGTAACAACACCTTATTCGCGCGAAATTAACGCCATGACATCGATGGAACTGCACGCCAACATGTTTCAGACATTAATAGAAAATTCAGCGCCAATTCGCCTACCCAACTGGTTTAATATTTTATTTACATGTTTAATTTCAGTGCTGACAGTGCACGTGGTTTTAAGTCTAAAGCCATCAAGCGGGTTACGCATTCTAGGCTCTACTTTAGTAGGTTTTGCTATCTTCGCTTTTTTACTGTTTTTAATCGCCGGTATTTGGATTGATTTAGCTCATCCGTTTTTGGCGATATTTTTATGTTATTACTTTTTTATTCCGTACCGGCTGATTGTCGAAAATCGCCGAAGCTGGGAATATTTTCAGAAAAACAAATTGTTAAAACAGGTCGAAGAATTAAAAACTAATTTTATATCGATGATGAGTCATGATTTAAAAACGCCAATCGCGCGTATTCTAGGGATGACTGAAGTCATTTTAAAGGAAGAGATTCCCATTAGTTCTGTTCAGCGTGAGGCCGTTGATACCATTCGCGGAAGCTCGAACGACTTGCTGAAGTTTATAAATGCAATTCTGCAGTATGGCCAAATCGAAAGCCAAGGCGTAGAACTGCACAAGCAATCGAAAGATATCAATCAGCTGTTGTTGGACGTCATCAAAAAGCATGAATTTTTAGCGCAGGTTAAAAAGATTAAAATTGTGCAAAAACTTGAACCTTTATTTCCCATTTCCGTAGATCCTGAGCTGATGAAGCAAGTTTTTTCAAATTTAGTAGAGAATGCTATTAAGTACAGCCCCGATGATTCGATCGTTACGGTGCAAAGTCGTGAACAAGGTGAAGAGCTTATTGTTGATATTTTGGATCAGGGCATGGGCATCCCAAGTGTTGATTTACCTAACATCTTCATGAAATTTTTTCGCACTCATCAGGTTAAGACCTCAACTATCAAGGGCTCGGGGTTAGGTCTGTATCTTGCTTCCTATTTTGTAGAATTGCATAAAGGCCGCATCACCGTAACCAGTGAACCTGATAAGGGTTCGCAATTTTCAGTGAGTTTACCTTTATCTTAAATAGTTGTATGACGTTTGAAATGTATTTGTTCGCGGGGTCTTAAACGGGGAGTTTTTATGCTTAACGTACTTGTAGTTGATGATGATCAGGCCCAGCGCCTGACAGTAAGATCGGCCTTAGATGGTACAAAAAAGTTTAACGTGGAAGAAGCTTTCGACGGCGTTAATGCCTTAGAAAAAGTGAAAGCCGCAGCTGAAGCGCAAAAACCCTACGACATAATTGTTTTAGACGTCGATATGCCGCGCTTGAACGGACTGCAGGCCTTAAAGCAAATCAAAGAAATTGATCCCGGAATTATCGTTTTAATGTTAACTGCTCACGCCACAGTTGAAGTGGCCGTCCAAGCCGTACGCGATGGAGCCTATAACTTTCTTTCTAAGCCAATATCAGGCCCTGAACTTATTTTACTTATTGAAAAAGCCATTACCGCGCACACCTTAATTTCGACTTTAGCTGTTTCTTCCCCGGTGTTTGTGGATGAAGGCCGAAAAATTATTGGCAACACCTCACAGATGCAAAAAGTTTTTAATGTCATTCACAAGTTATCTAAAGTGGATACTCCCGTACTTATCCGCGGCGCTTCTGGAACTGGTAAGGAACTTGTTGCTAAGGCTGTGCATTTTAATTCTACTCGTAAAGATGAAAAATTTGTCGCCATTAACTGCTCGGCGATACCTGAAAATTTATTTGAATCCGAATTATTCGGCCATGAAAAGGGCTCTTTCACGGGGGCTAACGAAAGAAAAATTGGTAAATTTCAATTCGCTGATGGTGGAACCTTATTTTTAGACGAAGTTGGCGACATGCCACAGCTGATGCAGGTGAAAATTCTGCGTGTGTTGCAAGAAAAGCTTTTTACACCGGTTGGCTCAAACCGTGAAATCTCGAGCAATGTGCGCATCATCGCAGCTACCAACCGGCCGCTTGAAGATATGATGAAAGATGGGCGCTTTCGCGAAGATCTTTATTATCGTTTAAATGTTGTACCTATCTATTTACCGCAGTTGGCAGAGCGCAAAGATGATCTTGATGTGTTAATAAATATTTTTATTAAAAAGTTTAATCAGATTCATAATAAAAAAATGTTTGGCGTTACAAAAGACACTTTATCAGTTCTGAAAAAGTACAGCTGGCCAGGAAATATCCGAGAACTTGAAAATGTTATCGAACATGCGTTCGTTTTAGAAAGTGGTAACATGATTAGCCTGGCAAGCTTACCAGAAGGCGTTCTTGAGGCGGTCGGAGTAAATTTAATCGAAGCGATGTCGCAAATACAGAGTCAATCGGAAAGTATGAAAAAATCTGCACAGGTTCTGAGCGAAGAAAATTTTGATGCTGATGATGGATTAGATGTTGACTCAGAAAATGATGATGATTTGGGTGACGATAGTTCTGCAGATGACATCAGCATGACTGTTTCTGCAAGTGGCACTTTGGATTTCAATGCGCAAAAAGAAGAGTTCGAAAAACAGTTTATTATCAAGGCCTTAAAGACCTTTAAAGGTCGAATTAATCAGACGGCATTGCACGCCAATATTCCAAAAAAAACTCTGCTTCGTAAAATTGAAAAGTATGGCATCGTGGCTAAAGAATATGCAGAGCTTAAATTATAATTTTTTATTCCTGTAATTTTTTGTGCGCTGTTTTTTAAGTTTCAGATGCTGTTGACGGAGTTTTCAAGTTTGGTTTAGCGTAATCAACTCTTATGGCAGTTAATCCGTTACCACCGCAAGCTTACACTAAAGAAACTTTGCAAAAGGCCTACACATGGCTTTTGACTCAAGGTCCAGCCATCAAGGAAATTGCCTCGTCACAAGATATGTTAATAAGCCTTTATTTAAAAGCTCAGCGAAATGGCGAAGCCTCTTTAGAAACACCCAGTATCCAAAACTTTAAACAAGAGTTAAAATCGCTTGCCGGCATCATGGGTGACTTGCAAGTGCCTTCAGGAGCCTCGGCCAGCAGCATTTTTCCGCCCTCGTCACAGGTGACGGCAGGCTCACAGTCATCGCTACAGCAGATACCCCATTATTCTTCTACAACAGCCACTAAGGCCTCTGCGGTGGCGCTATCAGTCTCTTCAACCTTGGCAAATTTAGACTTGGTCTCGTTGCAGGCGATCAGCGAGGTAAAACAAGTCTTGAATCTGAGTTCAGACATGGAAGCTTTGCGTGCCTTGATTGCTTTAGGGCATAAACAAATCAAAAAAATGTGATCTTGTATTTCGCCTAGCACAAAACCTAGGGTCTACCTTTAAAGCACTGCCCAAGAGCTGAACTTTTTGATAATTTAAACGATCACCATTTGAAGGAGCGTTTAAGTGTCAGAAGCCGCCACCCCGGACTATAAAAATACCATTCGCCTGCCCCAGACTGATTTTCCGATGAAGGGCGACTTGCCAATAAATGAACCTAAAATTATTGCCAAATGGGACGCGGATCAAATTTATCATAAAATTCAAATTAAAAATAAGCACAAACACGGTTTTACTTTGCCCGACGGCCCGCCGTACGCGAACGGCTCGATTCATATCGGGCATGCGCTGAATAAATCGTTAAAAGATTTCGTGATTAAATATAAATCCATGAAAGGCTTTAGCGCGCCGTTTATTCCAGGTTGGGATTGTCACGGTCTTCCGATTGAACATAAAGTTATGAAAGATTTAGCTGAGAAAAAACTAGTTAAAACCAATCAAGAAGTTTTAGCTTTATGCCGCGAAGAAGCTTCGAAGTGGATTAATCATCAGCGTGAACAATTCAAACGTCTTGGAGTTCTAGCCGATTGGGAAAATCCGTATTTAACAATGTCAAAAGCTTACGAAGCCGCTGAAGTTCGAGAATTTGCAAAAGCTTTTAAGAGTGGCGTTATTTATCAAGGTGTGAAGCCTGTTTATTGGAATTGGACTTTGCGGACAGCCTTGGCTGATGCCGAAGTTGAATACCATGATCATAAGTCGCCATCGATCTACGTAAAATTTGAAGTGATTGATGAGTCCACATTAAGAAAATTGGGAAATCCAAAAGGAAAAACTTTTTTCGTTATCTGGACGACAACACCTTGGACGTTGCCGGCCAACGTAGGCATCGCATTACACCCTGATTTTGACTATTCAGTTTTTTCCGGTAATGGTGAAAATTATGTAATCGCCAAAAAACTGAAAGAACATTTTGAAAAAGAGATGGGATTTTTATTAACCGAAGTCAGCACACATAAAGGTGCAGACTTAGAACTAACGAAAGCTCGCCATCCTTTTATTGATCGTGATTCGACCGTGGCCCTTGGCTTACATGTGACGGCGGATGCTGGAACTGGTTGTGTTCACACCGCACCCGGACACGGAGCTGATGACTTTAAAGTCGGTCAAAAATATGGTTTAAAAGTTTTGTGCCCCGTAGATGATGCTGGCCAATTCACGGATGAATTTCCAGAAATGAAAGGCATCAATATTTTCAAAGCGAATCCGCTAATTGTTGAGAAATTACGCGCAAGCCATCATCTATTAAAATTTTCAGAGTTTGTTCATAGCTATCCGCACTGCTGGAGATCAAAGACTCCATTAATTTTTAGAACAACGGCCCAGTGGTTTATCGGCATTGATTTAGAAGGCTCGGAAATTCGTAAAAAAACGTTGAAATCTTTGGATGATATTGAATTCTTTCCAGACTGGGGTCGCGCACGATTTCAAGCCATGATGGAAAATCGACCGGACTGGTGTTTATCCCGCCAACGCATTTGGGGAGTGCCGATTCCAATTCTTACTTGTATCGCAACGGGCGAGCCTTTAGCCGACGTCGAAATTATGCTGCGCGCGGCAAATCTGGTCGAACAAGGTGGAATCGAAGCTTATTATTTAGCTGATGCGAACGTGCTTGCAGGAAAAGACTGGCGAAAGCCTGCGAATGCTAAGCCCGCGTTCGGATCTGAAGGATTTAAAATTGGCCGTGATATTTTAGATGTGTGGTTTGACTCAGGCGTTTGCCATGCGGCCGTTCATTCTAAAGATGCAGGCTATGGCTATAAAAATTCTATCGCTGATATTTATATCGAAGGTTCTGATCAACATCGTGGTTGGTTTAATACTTCAATGTTATCATCAATGGCGACCACGGAAAAACCTCCGTTCAAAGCATTGATCACGCACGGATTCGTGAATGATTCTCAGGGCCGTAAAATGAGTAAGTCCTTGGGCAATGTGGTCGACCCGAACGAAGTATCATCAAAAAGCGGATCAGAAATTATTCGCTTATGGGCCGCTTACGGAGATTATGGAAATGACATTGGCTGCGGTAAAGAAGAATTAACCCGCGTCACAGAAACGTATCGTAAAATTAGAAACACGATGCGATTTTTATTGGGTTCCACATCAGATTTCGATTTTTCTAAAAATCAAATCCCAGTTGAAAAAATGACTCAAGTTGATCAGTGGATGATGCATCAGCTGACTCAGCTGATAATGGATGTCACAACGGCTTATGATAAATATGAATTTTACCGTGTTTATCATTTATTAAATAATTTTTTTACTGTCACACTTTCTGCGACTTACATGGATATTTTAAAAGATCGGCTTTACACCTGGAAGGCTGACGGAATTCCCCGTCGTAGTTCGCAAACAGCCTTGTACTTGGTGACTTCGTCGTTGATTCGCATGATGGCTCCGATTCTTTCATTTTTAGCTGAAGAGACTTATGTTTATTTTAAGCATGAAAAGAAAGAGTCCGTTTTTCTTGAGGACTTTCCAACACCGACAGAGGCTTGGTTCAAGCCAGAACTGGCAACTTTATTTGAAAAAATTCTTGCGGTTCGAAGCGATGTGCAAAAAAAATTAGAAGAACTTCGCGCTGCGAAAACAATTGGCTCAAGCTTAGAAGCCCAGGTGCGTATCACGGCAGATAAAGAAGTATTAGGCGCACTAAAAGTGGCGGCGGACCTTCGGGAAATTCTGATTGTTTCACATGTTACTTTAGCGGAAGGGCCTTACAATGTTTTTGCCGAAAAAGCAGAAGGTGAAAAATGTGTTCGTTGCTGGGTTTATTCTTCTAATATCTCTAAAGTTGCAAATACGGCTGGCGTTTGCCCTAAATGCGTTGAGGCATTATCGTGACAAGAAAATATTTGGTGTTAGCTTGTTTCGCGGGTTTAATTATCGCTATTGATCAGCTAACAAAAATTTATGTCCACACTCAGTTTCAGCTGCATGAATCGAAAGTTATTTTAGACCATTTTTTCAATATCACCTACATTCGCAATTTTGGCGCGGCCTTTGGGTTTTTGGCGCAGGCTCCCGCGGCCTTTCGTGAAATATTTTTTCTAACGATGCCGCCGTTGGCTTGTATTATCATTTTGTACATTCTTAGGGGTGTTGATGACGATGATAAAAGACAAACTATGGCACTAGCTTCAATTTTCGGTGGTGCCTTGGGAAACTACATTGATCGTCTGCAGTTTCGTTATGTTATCGATTTTCTGGATTTTCATCTTTATGGAAAATATTCGTGGCCAGCCTTTAACATTGCCGATATGGCAATTGTCTGCGGAGTTTTATTTTTAGTTTACCTTATGCTGATAGAAAAAAAGACTGCTGAAGCATGATACCCGTTTTAGATTTCGGTTTTTTTCAAATTCCCACTTACTTTTTAATCATTAGCCTTACTTTATCCGGCCTACTTTTTTATTTGTCTAAACGGGTAGATTCTTTTCTGGTGGATCGCAAATACGCTTATGATCTGGCATTAGTACTTATGGTATTTGGTTTTTTGGGCGGAAGGTTATTTCATGTCTTTTACGAAGAATTTCAATATTACAAGGCCGAGCCAATACAAATTCTTTTCTTTTGGAATGGCGGCTTTGTATTTCTAGGTGGCTTACTGACGGCGTGGCCAGCAGCTTGGCTTTATTGCAAAATAAAGAAATTGTCTTTTTTAAAGTGGGCTGATTTTTTTGCTCCATTATTATCGCTGGCTCATGCGTTGGGGCGCGTGGGCTGTATTCTTTCGGGCTGTTGTTTTGGACAATTCTGCGAATTGCCGTGGGCAATTGCAGGACGTCATCCAACGGCGATCTACTTAACTGTTGGTGAATTTTTTATTTTTACTTTTTTAATCCTGCAAGAAAGATACAGCTTAAAAACTAAATTCCTAATTGATGGTCATTTGTTTTTTAAATGGGTTTTTCTACACAGTTTTCTACGCTATGTGGTCGAATTCTTCCGTACTGATTTTCGTGGAAGTTTGATTCGACTACCCGCTTTAGGAGCCTTATCAGTTTCTCAAGTGGTCAGCTTGGGGCTGATGATTATATCCCTGATATTTTTCACAACGGCATTTTTTCGCTATCAAATTAGAAAATAGTTTCAGCTCCGACACTTAAATTTATTCCTTCATCAAAAAATGTGTAGCTTGTTTCATAACGTTGATTTGTTAAATTTTGTCCGCGGGCGAAAAAAGTTAGGAATTCATTACGACGATATTCGGCAGTTCCGTTAAGATAAGTATAAGAGTTGATAGTTCCGTAAACTCCGCTGCCAACCGCATCACGACGATCACCGTTATGAACAATTTCAAGGCCAAAGCCTGATTTTTCATAATCTTTGGATATCTTTACACTCGCAGTTCTTAATGGCCGTCGCACCAGCCAGTTATCCGCATCAAGATCGCGAGGTTCTTGGTAACCTAAAGCCATATTTAAATTCATTTGCTGATCTGGAAAACGAAATCCAGTCGTGGCTTCGACCCCAGTAGATTTAGAGCTTCCGATATTTTCATAATGAAGTGGCGACCCAAGCGCGACAATAAGGTTACTAAATCGATTTTCAAAATAAGTCGCAGAGACAAACCAGTCGGCTGTAAAATTATGTTCATAGGACAAGGAAAAACTTGTAGATTTTTCGGACTCTAAATTAATGTTACCATAACCTGAGTAAAGCTGAAATAAACTTGGTTGCTTGAATCCAGTAGATTGCTCTAATTTTATTGCATCATTAATTGTTGCACCTAATTGATAAGTCCCTATTGCACTTTTATATTTCTTATAATCCGCGCGTGCTCCAGCTTCTAATCTTAACCAAGTGGCTGGTAGGTAATCTAGCTTTCCGAAGACGCCCTGGAAGTCGACTTTATCATCGGATTTTAAAATATCTTTATTTCGGTAGACTAGTTGCTCTTCGGTTTCGCTTAGGCCAAGTCGTAACTTCCATTTTTCTAGATCCAATGGCGATATTTCAAAGCGAACTAATCGCAGGTCGCCGACGTAATCCTGCTTCGTAGACACTCCTCCACCAGAAATCGCATCTTGCTCGTAAAGTCGAACACTTCGCTGTTGAGCTAAAGATAGTGATGGCTTTCCATAAAATCCAATACCTTTTACAGATACTAATCCACTGTGCTGATAGGTAGAAGTTTCAAAATTATCAGCATCCATAGACTGGTACGAAGGAAAGTTAGTTGAAGCAATGAAAGTTTTATCGAAAGACGTTTGTGCCTTAACTAAAGTTTCAATCGTTTCGTTTCTTAAAACATACGCGGCTTCGCCGGTTGCTAAGCGGGCTGGATAAAGTTTCGTCGAATCTTCAACTGGTGAGCGGTTGTCTTTGCGCGAAGTACTTGCGCGAAAAATCAATTCTTGATTTTCACCGATGGGTTGCACAAAACCTACTGCAGTTGCTAAACTTTGCCCTGTACCCGCTTGGGTTTGTACAAAGCCCTGCGATTTTATTTCCGTAGGAATGGTTTCAATTTTTATAACACCACTTAAAGCCTGACCACCAAAAAGAACGGATTGGCTGCCCTTGATAACTTCGATGCGGCGGACTGATTTCAGATTGAGTGAATTTAAATTAATCGTACGCTGTACTGTTGTCGCATCATAAAAAGGGACGCCATCGACAAGAATTAAAACGTGACTTGAATCGCCACCGCGCAGATAAATCGAATTGGGCTGGAAGTTTGATTGGGTGATCGAAATATTGGCTTGCGAGGCTAACAAACTAGTTAAGTCCTTCGCACGCGATTTTTGAATTTCTTTTTGATCGATAACAATAGTGCTGGAAGAATTAAATTTCTGGTCAACGACAACCGATTCAAATTCTTGAATCGCAAACGATGATACGCAGCAAAGCAGTGTCAGTGCAAAATACAAAAATATTACTTTTTTCATGAATTCTCCAAGCGATTTGGCGTTTAAACTGCGCTGTAAAAAAATTAAAATCAATGTCTGTTATGGGTAAGACATGTCGCATCTCGAGCGTGCGCATTAAAGCACAACCACTTAGTAATTCTATAAAACAAATTTTATATGAGTCGGCGGCTTGTATTGGAAACCAATTTTGGCTCTGTCAAAGTTGTAGACATCTTATAAGCAGCAAGGTGCTAGCTAGCCCTGGTCCTAGGCTTGAATACATCTATATATATGTAAGGAGTGTGTATGAAAAATCTAGCTTGGATCGTGGGTGCATTACTACTGACGACCGTATTTTTTGGGTGCAATGACAAAGGTAATAACCAGCAAGCTCCTCCGCCTCAGGTGGTCGTGCAACCTGCACAGCAGATTTGTCCTGTCGGACAATACTATTCTAATGGCTCTTGTTATTCACAATCTGGCTATGTCGGAAACGCGGCTTTCAATTTAACTCGCGGATTTTATGCTGACAATTACTCGGGAACAAGTCGTATCACCGTAGTCAATGCGACCAAAATGAAAGACTTATTTAAGTATGGAATGGGAGTTTGTAACCTTGCTTCGAACAATTATGGTCAAGCGAATTGTGATTCTTACGTTAATGGCTCACTAGATATTATTATCCAGTTTCCTCAATCAGGTGCTGCGAACACCATAATTGCAACGTTTATTGCTCAGCCAAAGTATGATCCTTATTTTAATTATTCGGCGCAGTTACCTTCAGGTCGGGGCTTAGTCGGCATAGCTTTAGGCTACACAACTGGAGTTTGGCTACCAGATCCCACTTATTACACAGGTGCTCAGCGGAATCCATTACAAGTGCAAATGGTCGTTTCGCAAATTAATAACTCGGCAGGCTTTGAGGCGCGTGGTTACGGCGATTATTGGACTGGATTAAACACAACAGTTTTAGCAATCCAAGTCCCACAGGGTAAAACTGAAGACGCTAATTTAAACTTCAATTTTCAAGTTCAAGGCGTTACTGCTGCACAAGGAGTCATGAGTCGTTGTCAAAGACCTAATTGTGGTCTTTAATCGCGGCGTGAGCTCGGAAAATAGCAATCAAAATTCTCGTCAAATCAAATGCCCGCAGTGCGGGCTTTTGACGTTTTATTCCACTAAAAATCTATTTCGCCCCTTTTGCAGCGATCGCTGCAAACTTATCGATTTGGGCGAATGGGCTGACCAATCGTATAAGATCCCAGTACAGATTGATACTTTAGAACTTTTGGACGATGCTGAGGAACTTGAACCTGAGGATTAAATAATATGATCGTTTCTAAGCTACGCCGTTTACTTATTGGATCACCGATTGCTTCTGACAAACAACATCATCAATTAATTCCGAAATGGAAAGCCTTAGCTGTTCTATCTTCAGACGCTTTATCATCGACGGCTTATGCGACTGAAGAAATAATTATCCCGCTATCACTTTCAGGAATTTTATTGGCTACAGCATGGTCCATTCCAGTTGCCTTAGGAATTTTGGCGTTGATGATTATCATTACGGTTTCTTACCGCCAAACAATAGTCGCCTATCCTAACGGCGGCGGTGCTTACATCGTTGCTAAAGAAAACCTTGGTAAAGGTGCTGGTCTTGTCGCAGCCGCTGCGCTGATGATTGATTACGTGTTAACGGTCTCAGTGTCCGTTTCCGCCGGTGTAGAGAATTTAATTTCCGCCTTCCCGCAACTTGAAAGCGTGCAAGTTTTCTTTTGCACGTGGGTGATATTAATCATCATGATTTTAAGTCTGCGCGGAGTTAGTGAATCAGCAACAGTGTTTGCGATACCGACATATCTTTTTGTATTTTCGATATTTACTTTGATCATTGTCGGCGTCGTGCGCGGACCTATTGAGGGCCATGTGGCTTCGGTGGCATTAGCGAAAACATTGCCGGATATTGGAATTATTTTACTACTTCGGGCTTTTTCGTCAGGCTGTACCGCCCTAACAGGTATTGAAGCTATTTCTAATGGAATTCCGCTTTTTAAACATCCGCAATCACAGAATGCAAATCGCACATTGGTTTGGATGGTTGTTATTTTGGGCTTTATGTTCGTGGGAATCACCTATCTGGTGAATCAATTCGGCCTTAATCATATCGAAAATGAAACCTTAATTTCTTCATTATCAAAATCTGTATTTGGCACTGGATTTTTCTATTACGTCGTTCAAGCATCGACCGCATTAATCTTATTTTTGGCTGCTTCGACCAGTTACGCCGATTTTCCACGTTTGGCTTCGCTATTGGCGAAAGATCGTTATGCTCCAAGACAGCTAGCAAGCATTGGTGATCGCTTGGTATTTTCAAACGGAGTTATTGGTTTAACTGCGTGTGCAATTTTACTAGTCATGATGTTTGGCGGAAGAACACATCATTTAATTCCACTTTATGCTGTTGGAGTTTTCTTATCGTTTTCGTTGTCACAGGCCGGAATGGTTGTTCATCATTATAAGTTGCGTGAAAAAGGCTGGATGCCTTCGATGATCATGAACGGCATTGGCGCATTTACGACAACTATCGTTTTATTAGTGATTGCTGCTTTTAAATTTTCGCACGGCGCTTGGATGGTGATCGTGTTAGTACCGATTATCGTCTACACTTTTCATCGCATTCATCATCACTACACAATGTTTGCGCGCGAACTGACTCAAGCCAATTACGATATTCTGAAAGCTGAACGTACCAACGATCACGTCGTGGTCATTCCAATATCTGGCCTTCATCGTGGTGTGATGAACGCCATCCGGTACGGGCAAAGTATTAGTCACGATTTGCGAATTTGCTTCGTGCAAACCGATGAAGAATCGGGCGAGCGTATGAAAGCATCGTGGTTGTCAAAATTTCCCGACAAAAAATTATATATCCTGGAATCGCCTTATCGATCGATCTCAGAGCCCATATTAAGATTTATTGATGAGGTCGCAAAAGAGCATCCGACGGAATTTATCACCGTTATTTTCCCCGAGTTTGTGACTGCAAAGTGGTACCACCAGCTGTTACACAATCAGACCGCTTGGTTAATCAAGCTGAGCTTGATTTACAAGAAGCGGATTATTGTGACCAGCGTCAAGTATCACCTTACATCGACTTAGAAATAATAATTTGTTTGACGACATAGCGAAGTTGTTTTCTGATCTGGGTATCAGGGAAGATGATTTAACAACAGGACGTAACAACAACCCACGTCTCACAGAGGAGATACAATGAACAAGGCTCAACTGATCGAAAAGATCGCTACGCAAACAAAAATGCCAAAAGCTCAATGCGAAAATATCGTTGATTGCTTTATGACTAACGTAAAAGCTACTGTAAAAAAAGGCGACGACGTTAAATTAGTTGGTTTTGGTACTTTTACTAAAGCTAAGCGTAAAGCACGCATGGGTCGCAATCCACAAACTGGAAAAGCGATCAAAATTCCTGCTGCATGGGCTCCAAAATTTCGTGCTGGCGCTGAATTCAAGCACTTAGTTAAGTAATTAATCGTGTAAAGTTATTCATTCGTGAAAAACTTTACACTTTTTTAATTTGAATAGGCCTTAAGTTTTCTTAAGGCTTTTTTTATGTTCTTTTTCTGATTTTACTGTTTGATAAAAGGCTTACCTGCTGTCAGCTTTAAGTATGCCTGAAGTTACAAAAATAAAAAAAATTGGCGTCTACACCAGTGGCGGAGATGCCCCGGGAATGAATGCGGCCATTCGCGCCGTTGTTAGAACTGCTGTTTCTCAGCAAATTGAAGTTGTTGGCATCCTGCAAGGCTATATCGGCATGATCGAAAATAAAATGATCCCATTACAAATGCGTGATATGGCCAATATTATTCAACGTGGCGGCACCATATTAAAAACCGGACGCTGTGCTGAATTTATGAAACCCGAATACCGAAAAAAAGCGTTTGAAAACTTACAAACGCAAAATATTGACGGCTTAGTTTGCATAGGTGGCGATGGCTCGTTTCGCGGGGCACAAGCACTATCCAGCGAACATCGCATTGCTATTATAGGGATCGCAGGAACAATTGATAATGATGTCTATGGGACTGACGATTCCATTGGCTTTGATACTGCTGTCAATACCGCCCTTAATGCCATTGATAAAATTCGCGACACGGCCGACAGCCATGACCGAATTTTTATTGTGGAAGTGATGGGGCGCGATTCCGGATACATTGCTTCGCACGTCGGAGTTGCCGGAGGCGCTGAAGAAATTCTAACTCCTGAAAATATAATTCCTGTGGATAAAATAGTTGAAAAGTTAAAAGAATCTCGAGCGCGTGGAAAAACTAGCAGTATTTTAATTACGGCCGAGGGCCAAAAACCTGGTCGCGCTTACGATTTAGCAGATTCTATTCGCAAAAAGTCAGGCCTTGATGCCAAGGTTAGTATCTTAGGACACCAGCAGCGGGGCGGCAGTCCTACTGCGAATGATCGGATTTTAGCATCGAAGTTGGGTTATGCTGCAGTGATGGCTTTGGTTGATGGTAAAAGTAATTTGATGGTTGGACCCTTTGCTGGAAAACTTGTGGAAATCCCGTTGTCCGAAGTAACAATGAAAACAAAAACCGCAGACAAATCTTTAATTCATCTTGCCAGAATACTTTCTGTTTAGTTCAATCGAACTGTCAGAATAAACCTTGTAGGAGAATAGAAATGAAAAATTTAATTTTAATTGCTACGGCCTCTTTATTGGCATTTTCATGCACCAGTAAAAAAAATGATAACGAAATCCTCGTTGGTTCCTACAGCTCTAACACAGGCGCTACTGCAACTTTTGGCGTATACCAATTACGTGGGTTAGAAATGGCCGTTGAAGAAATTAATGCCAAAGGCGGTATCAATGGCAAAAAAATTAAATTACTTAATTATGACAACAAATCGGATAATGACGAAACACTTTCTGTTGTTAACCGCCTAATCACACAAGATAAAGTGGTCGCTATTTTAGGTGAAGCAACTTCGGGTCGATCGAAAATTGGCGCCCAAGTAGCACAACAACACAAAATTCCGATGTTAACGTCTTCGGCAACAAATCCCGAAGTAACTAAAGTTGGAAATTATATTTTCCGCGCCTGCTTTATCGATCCATTTCAAGGTTTAGTGATGGCGAAATTCATGACTGAAAATTTAAAAATGAAAAAAGCAGCCATCATGCGTGATATCAAAAGCGATTACTCGGTGGGGTTATCTGACAATTTCGCGGAAAAACTAAAAGCCATGGGCGGAGAAATCGTAGGCGATGTTTCTTACCAAGAAGGCGACATCGATTTTAAATCGCAGTTAACGTCTTTAAAAGGTAAAAATCCGGATGTTATTTTCGTTCCAGGTTATTATGGCGAAGTGGCTTTAATAGCTAAGCAACTAAAAGAGCTTGGCATGAAACAACCGATGCTTGGCGGCGACGGTTGGTCGTCTCCGGATTTATTCAAAATTGCAAAAGAAGCCATCAACGGGCATTATTTTTCAAACCATTACACGACAGAATCTAAAGATCCTAAAACAATCGATTTTGTAAATACATTTAAGAAAAAATTTAATGAAACTCCAGACGTGATGGCTGCTTTAGCTTATGATTCAGCGTACATGCTGGCTGAAGCCATGAAGAATACCAAAGAAATTACTCCAGAAAATATTCGAAATGAATTAGCAAAAATTAAAGACTTTCACGGCGTCACTGGGAAAATGTCGATGAATGAAAATCGTGACGCCGTTAAAAGCGCTGTTGTGGTTCAAGTTCAGGGTGAAGAGTACAAATTCGTTTCTGAAGTTTCTCCATAATACGTAACCGTAATAGTTTAATAAGCGATGGAAGAATTTTTTCAGCACACCTTAAATGGCCTTAGCTTCGGAAGCATTTATGCTTTGGTCGCATTAGGCTACACCATGGTGTATGGAATTCTTGGAATGATCAATTTCGCCCATTCAGACATCTATATGATGGGCGCGTTCATGTGTTACTATTTTGCGCTGTACATGGGCCTAACTACTCCTTCACCAATGAATTTCACATTAGGCCTGCTGGCTGCAGGTCTTAGCACCGGCCTTATTGGTTTTTTGGTCGAGAAATTAGCCTATAAACCACTACGAAATTCTGCAAAAATGAATGTGTTAATCACCGCCATCGGGGTCAGTATTTTATTTCAGTTCGGCGGCCAAATTATCTTTGGCGCCAATCCAAAATCTTTTCCGACTTTAATAGAAGATCAAAATTTATTTGAATTAGCCGGTAGCCAAATCCATCTCATCGATTTACTTATTTATGGTGTTAGCGCCGTTTCGTTACTTGGCTTAAGCTTTATTATCTATAGAACACAAACGGGCCGTGCCATGCGCGCCGTCAGCAGCCGTCCTGATATGGCTCCGCTAATGGGTATTGATAATAACAAAATTATTTCTATGACATTTATTATTGGCTCAGTACTAGCGGGCATCGCAGCTGTTTTAGTTTCTATTAAATATCCAAAAATAGATCCAATGATGGGCACTAAAATCGGCACCAGCGCCTTTGTGGCAGCAGTTTTTGGCGGCATTGGTAGTTTGCATGGCGCCATCATCGGTGGCTTAGTTTTAGGTTTAGGCGAATATTACCTAATTGGATATGGCGCTTCGACTTACCGTGATGCTTTGTCTTTTTCAGTACTTATTCTAGTTTTACTTTATAAGCCGACTGGATTATTCGGTTCAACGCGAAAGGAAAAAATTTAGAAATGAAAATTCCTAAGTTTTTTATTTTCTTGGTTAGCGTTTCTGTGTTGGGCGTTGTCTTAAATTATTTTGTTAATTCCTACATTCATTCGATTTTAATCAGTTTTATGATCAACGCCATAATGGCGCTATCACTTAACTTTATTACGGGCCTAGCAGACCAGTTTTCCTTAGGGCACGCCGGCTTAATGGCTGTTGGGGCCTACACGTCAGCCATCCTAAACAAAGAATTTCTATCTGATCACTGGTATTTTATTCCTTTAACAGTTTTAGCTGCAGGTCTGGTAACTTCATTCGTTGGGTTTTTGATCTCGCTACCCTCATTCAAATTAAAGGGAGATTACTTAGCTATTGTTACCCTTGGAATGGCTGAGATAGTTCGCGTATTGATCTTAAATTGGAAACATGTGGGCGGACCGCGTGGTTATAATAGCATCGTTAAATTTCCAGATTTTTTATGGATGTACTTTTTTGCATTATTTTTATTAGTTTTAACCTTTATTGTTTTTTATCGTTTAAAAAAATCTTGGTTTGGCCGCAACTTATGGGCATTAAATGAAGACGATATTGCTGCCGAAGTCATGGGTCTTGATCTAACCGCAACAAAACGCCAAGCCTTTATTATCTCTAGTTTTTTCGCGGGCCTAGGTGGGGGAATTTATTCTCACCACTTGGGATATATCAGTCCGAATTCGTTTAGCTTTTTAATTTCGGTGCAGATTTTAATTATGGCGGTCCTTGGTGGTTTGGGTTCGATGTCTGGATCCATTATCGCAGCTTTTATTTTGACGGTTTTACCTGAAGCTTTAAGAAGCTTACCCACTGGTACCGCTGACATGCGGATGATCGTGTATCCGATAATTTTAATTCTAATGATGATTCTTCGTCCGCAAGGTTTACTTGGCCGAATGGAGTTAGTTGAATATCTGCGCTTTAAAAAGTGGATTAAAGCATGAGTATAGTGATTGACGTCAAAGATTTATCGATTCGATTTGGCGGTCTGAAAGCCGTTGATCAGGTCTCATTTTCGATCAAAGAAAATGAAATTTTTGGACTTATCGGTCCAAACGGAGCCGGCAAAACCACAGTCTTCAATATGCTTTCAGGATTTTATCAGGCTGATTCAGGCGAAATTATTTTTGGCGAACAGAATATTACAGATTTGAATCCTCATGAAGTGAATAAATTAGGAATCGCCAGAACTTTTCAAAATATCCGACTTTTCAAAGGACTATCCGTTTTAGAAAATGTTATTGTGGCTCTTCAGCAAAAAGAAAAACACACTTGGTTTGATAGTCTAGTGCAGTCAAAACATTTTTCAGGTACTGAGAAAATTTTATTAGAACATTCGATGGAACTTTTAAAAATATTTAATTTGGACCGGTTTGCCAATGAATTCGCCGATTCCCTTCCCTATGGAGCTCAGCGAAAATTAGAAATCGTCCGCGCGCTTGCAACCAAACCAAAGTTGTTAATGCTTGATGAACCCGCTGCAGGCATGAATCATTCGGAAAAAGCGACTTTAAATGAATTAATTCATTTCATAAAAGATAAATTTAAGCTGACTATTTTATTAATCGAACATGACATGAAAGTCGTTATGAATATTTGTGACCGCATCGCAGTTCTTCACCGAGGTCAAAAAATTGCGGAAGGTCTGCCAGCAGAAATTAAAACCTCGAGTGCTGTTATTGAAGCTTATTTAGGAAAAAAACCGACATGAGCAGTCGAATCGAAGTAAAAAATCTTTCCGTCAATTACAGTTTAATAAAAGCCGTGCGCTCTATTTCTTTTGAATTTTTTTCTGGCCAAATCACTTGTTTAATTGGCTCCAACGGAGCTGGGAAATCGACAACTTTAAAAGCAATGGCTGGACTACTTCCCCACCAGGGCACAATTATTTTAGACGGTACAGATATTTCGCGAATGACTGCGCCCGAACGCTTAAAACTTGGTTTAGCTTTATGTCCTGAAGGTCGCGGAGTTTTTCCAAATTTAACGGTCACTGAAAATTTGCAGTTAGGTGCTTACACTAATAAATCAAACGCGAAAATAAATGAACTTATCGAAGAGCAGTACAAAATGTTTCCACGCTTGGCCGAGCGCCGGGCACAACATGCTGGAACTTTATCTGGCGGCGAACAACAGATGCTAGCTATCGCACGTGCGCTCATGTCGGAACCTAAAATGCTATTATTAGACGAGCCCTCCTTAGGTCTAGCTCCGATCATTATTGAACAAATTTTTCAAAAATTTGAGGATCTAAAAAATAAAGGGCTTGGAATTTTACTTATTGAACAAAATGCTTCTCTTGCACTCGAAGTCTCTACATCTGCTTATGTCTTAGAAACTGGTGAAATCACATTGTCAGGATCTGGAAAAGCTTTGCTAGATGACAAGCGGGTTCGCGATTCTTATTTAAGTTAACCAAACCAGCTCTCCTTTCGTCCTAATTTACAGGCTCTTCATTCAAAAATTCATCCACTTTTGTTAAGATTACTCAACTTAAGCCAAGGATGGTTGAATGAAAAAAGTAATTACTTTAATTGCTGCACTTAGTTTTGTAGCGTCGTGTTCCCCGCAAAAATCTGCAAATCCAAATTCTTCAACTATACCAATTAATAATTCGCCGACGATACCAGACAATGGTGGCGCGAAAGCTCCGGATGCCGCTGCACCAAAGCAACCAAAAGTTCCGGTGGTCACGAATCCGAGTACGGCACATCAGCCAGAAGGTCCGATAGTGGCTCCGCATGATCCGCCTCGCACACCGACAAAATTTTCACGCGTAATTTATGTCATTTTTGAAAATGAAGATCAAAAACAAGTTATCAGTAATGCATACTTCAAATCATTAGCAGATAAAGGTGCTAATTTTACCAATATGAAAGCCGAGTCGCATCCGTCACAAGGAAATTATATCGCGATGGTTGCTGGCGATACACTGGGCGTGCAAGGTGATGGAAACATTGACCTGAATGCTCCAAATATTGCTGATCTATTAGAGAATAAAAATAGAACGTGGAAAACGTATGCTGAGGGATATCCCGGAAACTGCTTTAAAGGTTCACGTAGTGGTAAGTATGCGCGCAAACACGTGCCATTAATTAGTTTTGTGAATATCACGAACAGTGCTTCCCGATGTAGTAATATCGTTAATGAGAAGAATTTTATAAGTGATTGGAAAACCGGAAAGTTACCAAATTATTCGATATATATCCCTGACTTAAATAATGATGGTCACGACACTTCAATCGATTTCGCTGCAAATTACGTTAAAAAAACTTTTGATGCTGCTTTTAACGATCCCACTATGATGAAAGATACGTTAGTCATTTTAACTTACGATGAAAGTTCTTATTCAGGCGACAATAAAATTTATAATGTCTTCTTAGGACCAATGATTAAGCCCGGTTCAGTTGTAACAGCATCACATTCACATTATTCCTTATTAAAAATGATTGAAGATGATTGGGGCTTGGGTTCATTAAATAGAAACGATGCCACATCGCAACCGATCACGGGCATCTGGAAATAATTAATTTCTTTCAGTCAAAGAAAAGGTCGGCCTCTTTAGCCGACTTGATTCGATTCTCTAATCCCAGCTGCTCTTTCCAAATTAGCGCCGCATCTGCTGGCACTTTCGATAAATCCCAAACTGGCGACAACCTAAACTTTGACGAATTGTCTTTTTCAATGGTCCTAGTCATCCACAACGAAATATATTTTACCTCTGTGACCTCTAATTTTTGAACTGCATTTAAGTGCAATTTTGCTAACAGCATCATCGATGTTTTGTTGGGAGTCCACGGCTGATTACTTACGAAATTACCAACAGAATATGCGATAAAAGATTTCCGGCCATCATTAGCCGTGTAATCTTCTAATTTCTGCACAACATGGGGGTGAGATCCAACAACAGCAAGGGCACCTTCATTGATCATCTGCTGAGCCCAAATACGGCGGCCCGCTGCAATATCAAATTTTTCTTCTTCACCCCAATGTGGAGTGATGATAATTCCCGCCACATCGGGTTCCGCCCTTAGCGCTTGAATTAAAATTTTAATTTTTTCACGATTTTTGTAACAATATAAAACTTGCTCTTCTTTATCGACATTTCCATTTGTCATCTCGGTGCAAGCAAGCCATGCAAGTTTAACATTTGTGTTTTTTATAGGTGTAAAGCCCCACCATGTTTCTTTTTTGGAATCGACTTGCGATGCAGAGCTGATAGTTCCCGTAAAAGCCAATTTATTTTTAGTTAAATTTTCAATTGTTATTCGAATTCCATCAGCACGTCGGTCCAGAGCATGATTGTTAGCGGTCGAGACAATATCAAATCCATTATCTTTTAATGTTGGAATTATTTCTTCAGGATAATTAAATAGCGGAAATCCTGAAACTCCACCCAGTTCAGGGGCTACGGGTCCTTCAAGATTTGCATAACTTATATCTGCGCGATCAATGTATCTTTGAAGCGCCGACCAAATTGATTGATAGCCCTCGTTAGTTAGTTCTTCGCGCTTTCGCAGCCGTTCATGGATAATAACGTCACCCAAAAACGAAACCACAATAGGATTACTTTTAGCAATACCACTATCAGATTGTAAATGCCGGTTCGTTTCAGTACCTGAGTGCCGCGTAGATTTTTTAATTTCCGATTGGCATGCCGTTGACATTAAAGCTACCAAAACAAAAAAAGCCCTGACCTTGATGGTCAGAGCTAATCGACATAAATTGGAGTTCATTTATTTATTCTCACTTATTTAAATTATCTTTTTAACTGAATCACTTCATTTAATAATTCATCCGATGTCGTGATCGTCTTTGCATTGGCTTGAAACGCACGCTGATCAGTGATCATTGTCACGAATTCAGCAGCTAAATCCACTGTTGAACGCTCAAGAGATTTTGCCATGACCGATCCACGCCCCGACATGCGGGCAGCACCTACTGAGGGCTCGCCAGAGTCACGGGATTGCTTGTATAAGTTTCCACCTTGTTTAAATAAAGCTTCCGGATTTTCGAATTTTGCTAACACGATTTGTCCTAAATCCAGAACCTGACCGTTTGAATAAGAAGCTGTTAATATGCCTTCATCATTGAATGATAAGCCGGTCACAGTTCCTGCTGAATAACCATCTTGTCTCCAAGTGATCACATCAGATTCTTTACCAAATTGCTTAGTTCCTTCGCCTTTTCCACCCGATTTCAAGTCATCGCCAAAGCTAATTTTTATTTGTTGATCTTGTTTTGCTCCGCCCTTGAAGTTAAAATTAGATTTTGTTAATTCCTGAGATTGCAACTTTCCATCTTCAGTAAATTTAACTTTTCCTTCGCAAACTTGCGCCAGTTGGCTAGCTTTGTCGTTAGAAACGCCTTCAACTTCTTTGCCGTCGACTAATCCACGGTAAGTCCAAGTGCGATCTTCGCCTTTATTGAAAAATAAATTCATCATATGCTTATTACCTTGAGAATCAAAAGTCTCAACGGCTGTTGCATAATCAGAGGTTTTAAATGGATCTTTTGCATCGAATATTTTGGCATTTGAAATGGCACGTGAATCTAAATTTAAGTCTAAATTAATTTCTTTTGTAGGTGATGCATTCACCAAAGCTCTTGGAAATTTAATATCTCCCATTTTTGTTTCAATTTGGCCTTTATCATTAGCAATGAATCCTTGAACTTTTTGGCCGCTGGTCGTTGTTAAATGTCCTGATTTATCAAAGTGAAATGAACCATCACGTGTGTACGCAACGCCTTCATTTCCTTTAACTTGAAAGTAGCCATCACCGCTGATCGCTAAATCTGTCGCGCGATCTGTGTGGTCTAAATTTCCTTGTGCTAAGATTGGATTGACGGCTCCGATTCGAACACCGCGACCCATTTGATTTCCACCATCGATACCTTTTAAATTTCTAGACATGATATCTTGAAATTCAGCGCGTGATGCTTTGAACGCAGTGGTGTTCGCGTTGGCAATATTATCTGCAACGACGCTTAAACCTTCACCTTGTGCTTGTAGACCAGATACACCAGTCCATAGTGATGAGAGAACTCCCATAAACGACCTCCATGTCGATGGTAAAAACTTATGTCGAAAGTTTTTACCGATGTTGAAGGGCCCCCTCTACGAGGACCAGCCCTAATTGTTTAACTAACTCTTTTTAAACCTAAACTTACATTACAATTGTGCTGTCGATGTTTGTGAACACATTTTCTTTTAATGCATTTTTATCCATGACCGTCACAACGGTATTATTTTTTACACTGACGATTAAGGCCGACTGATCCATTAGAATTAATGTATCTTTCGATCCTTTCGCAGCCGCCTTCGATACCGCTTCTCCGATTCGACTCATGTCTTCCGGCGAATAACTTATTCCCCGTGACTGCATTCGTTCGATCGCGTGATTCGAAAACTTGATGTTGGTAGCTTCGATTTTGGCTGCTGCTTGCGGCTTTGTAACTGTTGCCGCAGCAGGTGCTTCTGTCTTACCTAGAACATCTTTGAAGGACACTTGCCCACTACTGACTTCACCTTCAGACTTTTTAATGTCTAAGGGTTTCGTCGGTATCAGATTTTCAATGCGATTTAACCCGTTAGTTAAATGCGCTGATTTCATCTGCGACATTACTTCGTCTCCTTTTGTAGCTTGCCCATGAGTTCCGGCGACATTGCTACACTCGTCATGACATTCCCAGCTGCCTGAGGTTGCACATTCGGCGAAGTATTCGTTCCTTGCTTAATATTAGTTTGCGCCTGTGCATCGGTCTTTTTCAAGTCAAGGCTAGTAACATCTTTCACATTCTGGTCGTTCTTCATAAGGCTTGAGTCTGTAATTTGACGAACGTCGCGCATTTTTATCGTCTGATTACCCACCTGAAGTACAGGTCCTTCCGGAGAAAAACTTAATCCCGAGATCACACCAGAAAATTCTGTCTTCACTTGCAACTTCTGACCACCAGTTGCTATCGCTTCAATTTGAAATTGGTACTGACCAACAGGTTGCTTATCACCTTTGTCATTCATACCATTCCAAGCGATTTTATTTGCGCCGGCTTTCAGAGCACCTAACTTAAATTCACGAACAGGTTCACCTTTGTCATTCATCACTTTAATTTTTGCTTCATTAGCATCTTGACCCAAATTAAAATTAAAATCATGAGTCGTATCGAACTGACTGCGTACAACTTTCGAAGAATCTCCGGCGACTGTTTTACCAATCAAATTCAAAGCCTGAAAATTTTCAGGTTGAGAATTTTTACCTTCGATTTTTGTTAACGTCGAATTCATGTTATTCAGCTGCTCGAGCGTTGAAAACTGCGCTAATTGCGCAGCCATTTCGTGATTCTTCAGCGGATTCGTAGGGTCTTGATTCTTAAGTTGCGTCAGCATTAATTTAAAAAAAGCGTCTTTGTCTAATTGATTGCTACCGACCCCACGAATTTTTTTCGAAGGGTCCACCCAATTTGGATCAGCTGCTTTATTTAAAACGGCACCAATATCTTCTTCGCCTAGTCTTTTTTTCTGATCGTCTGTTAAGGTTGAAATTTGACGTGCTTCATTAGCCGGCTCGGCCTTATCGGCAAACGTTTTTGTTCCAATTTTCGTCGACATCGTTGTTGCCATATTTAATTCTCCTTTAAGCTATCTTAGGCTACTCTGTTAATCGTTGATCCTGTGCGTCCGTACGTTCTAGCCGCATTTGTTTTAATGGGCTCTAACGCTGTTGGATCACTTGGAGTACGCGATTTCACGGCGCCGACATCAGCATACGAAGATCTGCGGGATTGGCTGCCAAAATTTTCTTGGAAATTTCTCCAAAAATCTTTTTGCTGTTGCTGGGCTCCCGATTGATCTTGGCTTGGCTGAAACTGGGCAGAGTTATCCGTATTCGTTCCACTCACAGAAGTAATCTTAACATGATCTACATGAACTTGTTGAGCCGCTAGACCCGACTTAAGTTCAGATAAATTATCTTCGATTAATTTTTTTACCGACTTGTCTTGAGTTTGCATATCGATAGTCAATTTCCCGTCCTGCATTAGAACTTTCAATTGAATTTCTCCCATGCCATCAGGACTCATCTTGACCGTCATTTCTCCGCCGCCTTTGACAGCTAAGAATTTAGCTTGCTTCATGACTTCTTGAACATTTTCTTCGCGCTTATCTAATAATTGCGACATCGCTGTTGGCGACCCCGCTTTGTCGATAGGTGATGACAAATGAGCTTTGAAATCTGAATGAGCTTGGCCTGTATGCAGATTCGCATCTGGTTTCAAACTGTCAGCCTGAATGTCTTTTAAAGACGAATCTTGCGATCCGTCTTTTTGAGATTCAGAATCTGAAGATTTTTGCTTAGCCTCAGAATTTAATCCCACTAAAGTCGATTTATCTTGCTGTAGTTTTTCTAGAACTTTTTGTTCAAAATCTTGCGATTTTTCGGCTGTTAAACCTTTTTCAGCTTCAAACTCTTTCATTTTTTGTACAAGACCTGCTTGGGCCACATGCTGTTTCAAATCAGAATCAAATCCAACTTCTTGGCTAAGCTGATCTTGGGCTGAAACTTTCTCTGCTGATGCTTTGATTTCTCCGCTAGCTTGCTTAAGGTCTGCAAGTTTTTGTTCAAACGGATTTAAAACCTGCTGCTGAAAAAGTTCATCGGTTTTAGCTTCTGCAGACTTAATTTCAACATCTTCGGCGACATTTGACGTCTCATTTATTTCAGGCATTGCAATGCCCGCAGCCTTAAGCTGCTCGCTAATGTCATTGTTTAAATTAAGCTTTTCATCCTGAGTTTTCGTGAAAATTGCATTAGCATCTACCCCAGCTTTAGTGGCTGCAATATCAACTTTATTTGCATTTTCAGATTTTCCGTCGGTTTCGATCGTCGCCAGATTTATTTTTTCATCTGGAATTTCAAATTCATTCTTCGGTAAGGCCATGACATTTGAAATCATCTTTTCTTCGTCGGATTCCACCATCTTCTTCTTAACTTCCCCAGATGGCTTCTTATCTTTGTGATCTGCTCTGAACTCGGCTTCATTTTTCTTAGGTTCTTTAGCTTCTTGCCTTTTTTGAACCTGAGGATTTTTTTCGTTTTCTTTCAAAAATTTCGACTTATCGTCTAATTTTTTCTGCAGTTGACGTTCAAAATCCTTTTTGAAGTCGGGCTGAAGATTTTTTTGATCTGCAACCTTTGAGTCTTGAGCCAATCCCTTTTGCGCGGGGCTGACACCAAGTATTTTTTCTAGCACTGTCCTCCTTGTTGTTAAAGTTATTGATTTGCGGGGGTGCGATACCCTGCAAATCGTTCTGCAAAAATTTGTGCCTTTTCAGGCTTAACTAAATTTAAAATATCTGCTGCATTCTTCTTTTTCATGCGACTTAGTATTTCGATAACTAAGTCTTCATCTAAAGTTTCAAACACCTTAGCCACTTGCTGAGGTTTCATGTTTGAATACATTTGAACTAAGGTGTCTACTTTAGCATCATCTGCTTTAATTTTTTCTTCTAACACTAATGAAATTTTTGCGCGCGTCTCATCAATTTTTTTGACCTTATCTTCAATTTCAACTTTTTGTTTTTCAATTTCAGCGGCCAATTTATTTAAATCCTCTTCCCGCTGATCTAAAGCTTTTTTACGTTCTGCCAACTTAAACATATAGTCAGCATCATCCGGCGCCTTTTTTTCTTTAGCTAGATCAGCTGCTGGGGCTATAGCACCCGCGGCAGCCTTCGCATCAGGTGCGTGGCTTTTTTCTTCAGCATTTGCAACTGACATCGTAATATCAATTTTCTTCAACTGTGCTTCAATCTGGTCAATATTTTCGAAAGCTAATAATCCACCAAAACCAACTAAGCCAAAAATACAAAATTGAACAATTGGAAATCGTTTTTTATTTTTATGTTTTTTCTGATTTCTTAAAGAACGCAAATTCTCAGCGCGAGTCTGAGTGACAGCTGTCTGCTTAGCTTTTTGAAAAAACTGATCGTACCCTGTCTTCATGACATCCTTTTTTAGTTTTCGTTCCTTGAAAACCGTATAACAGAAAGCTCATCCATCTCTTGTTGCTCTTTCTGCAAAACTTCTTTGAAGAATGTGGCTTTCTTCTTCTCTTTAAGCTTCTCTATCATTTTAGCCTCAGTTAGCGCTTGCTGCAAAATTTCACGTCTGGACTCGACTATATTTCTGAATTCTTGCAGACTTTCGTTCTGTTTTTTTATTCGTAAGTCTTGTCCAGTTAGGAACATATTGATCAGTTCGACCGACGCAGACCATGTCGCAGAGCCACTAACTGCCTGATAGCGTTGCGCTATTGCGCTTTCCTTTTGGCTAATAAAATAATTTAGTTTTTCAATTTCTTTTTCTAAGGCAATCTCTGCCTCCGCGAATTCTTTTTGACGGATATCAACTTGGATATTTTTTTGTCGCAGCACTCTATCTAACGAGAATTTAAATTTTTTCATATTTTTTAAAATTCCCTACAATGTTAAAGTTAGAATCCGGCAGTAATTTGCTGCAATTGTTTTAAACATTGAGCCATTGATGAACGATCATCAGTTCTTTGTTTAAGGAACTCGTTTATTTGATCGATAGATTTTATCGCACGATCTATTTTCGGATTCGCGCCAGCTTTGTACGCACCGATGTTTATAAGATCTTCTGAATCTTTATAAGTCGCCAAAATTTCCCGAAGTTTCATGGCTTGGCGGGCATGCTCTGGAGATGACACGGCCTTCATCACTCGACTGGCACTTTGCAAAATATCAATCGCTGGATAATGCCCTCTGTGCGCAAGATCTCTTGATAGAACTATGTGACCATCAACTATCGAGCGAACTGCATCTCCTATTGGGTCATTCATGTCATCACTTTCAACTAGCGTCGTATAAAATCCAGTAATGGAACCTGAATTTTCAAAATTTCCTGCACGCTCTAAAAGTTTTGGTAATGTTGAAAATACGGATGGGGTGTAACCACGTGTAGTAGGTGGTTCGCCGATACTTAATCCAATTTCTCGTAGTGCCATTGCAAAACGAGTGACCGAATCCATAACCAATAAAACATTTTTCCCCATGCCCGAAAAATACTCGGCAATTGCAGTTGCGACATAAGCGCCACGCATACGTAAAAGCGGACTTTGATCACTGGTCACACAAACTACAACTGTTTTTTTCATACCTTCAGGGCCTAATTCATTTTCTATAAATTCACGGACCTCACGTCCACGCTCGCCAATTAATGCGATGACGTTCACATCGGCTTCAGTCTGCTGAGCCATCATGCCCATAAGAACTGATTTACCAACACCAGATCCCGCCATAATGGCAATACGTTGACCACGGCCCACGGTTAGAGTCGCATTGATAGCGCGAACACCAACATCTAAGCTTTGTCGAATCGGTTTTCGATCTAATGGATTTACAACTTCGCTATACAAAGGAACTTCTTTAACAAATTCTAAAGCAGGTAAATTATCTAGCGGCTGAGCTAAACCATCGACCACACGGCCAAGTAATTCTTCACTTACTTTAACGGTGGCAATTGATTTTGAAAGTGTGATTTTTGATCCCATCGAAATTCCGCGCATGTCAGATAAGCTCATCATTAAAACTTGCTTATCTTTGAAACCAACAACTTCAGCTAGGATAGGCCGGTCTAAGTGGGCTACCTGAATTTCACAAATGCTACCGACGCTAACGTTAGGTATGTATCCCTTAATAAGCAGGCCCGTGACGTCAGTAACTTTACCGCTGTCTTTCGTAAGATGAGTATTCTTTAAAAGATCGTAGTATTTCTCGAAATCTAAAATCATCTATTTCTTTCTTTAGCTAATTGGAGATTTTACGCGCGGCAAAGCTTGCTTAAGTTCGGTCCATAACTTGTTTACACGTTCTTCAATTCGCGCATCCACAACCCCAAAATTGGTTTCAATAATGCAACTGCCTGATGAAACTTGGTCAGAAACCTGGAACCTAATTTTTTTTAAGAACTCATATTCACGGCCGGTTTGTAACTTCATTTTTTCTAAAAAGTCCACTTGAGAACTAGATACCAAAACATTGATATCTTCATCAGCTTGCGCGATTTCGATAGCATTTTTAATAACTGAAATAACAACTTCTGGTTTTTCTTCAATATGATCAAATGCAATACGCCTAGCAATTTCATATACTAATTGCACTAAATGGCTTTCATTTTGTTTAACCATTTCTTCTTTTAAGCTTATTAATTTAGCCATAAGCTTTTGTAATTCATCCAAATTATAATTAATATCATTTGTTTTTTCGGTTAATGCTTTTTTTAAACCCTCTTCAAGCCCTAATTCGAAAGCTTTTTGATAAGCGTCCGCTTGAATAACAGCTAATTTTTCTAGAACTTTATTTTCAATTTTCGTCTCTTCCGAAAGTTTTTCAATGGCATCAATGCCGGTAGTTTGGCGTAGTACATTGCTCATGATAAAGTCAGAGCCTTTTTCTTTTTCGCGCAAATAATCAAGGGCGGCTTCAGGCGTTCCAAATTCAATCTGCTTAGGAACGTAGTTTAATATGGAAATATCCGCGGCCAACGATGATTCATTAGCTTTTTTTAAAATATTCGACTTTTCCTCTTCGGGTGCGCCACTAGACCATTGCATCTTCAGTACCACCACGAGCAATAATTATTTTTCCTTCGCTTTCTAAGCGCCGAGCCACATTGACAATTTCTTGCTGAGCGGTTTCGACATCTGATAATCGCGCTGGTCCCATATTTGACAAATCTTCACGTAACATTTCGGCCGCACGAGCTGAGATGTTTTTGAAAATCTTTGCACGAATTTCTTCGTTTGCCGTTTTTAGTGCAAGTAGTAATCTATCATTTGGAACTTCTTTAAGAAGAATTTGAATTCCACGGTCATCAATTTTAGTGACGTCTTCAAAGACGAACATCAATTTACGAATCTCTTCCGCCAATAATGGATCTTTTTCTTCCAATCTTGACATGATTGACTGCTCAGTATTTTTATCCATAACGTTAAGCATTTCGGCCACTGGCTGTACTCCGCCAAGCGAGGCTTGCTCGATCGTATGCGTGTTCGATAATTGGTTTTTTAAGACCTTATCAATATCTGCAATTAACTCAGGATCAACATTTTCTAAATTAGCCATACGAAGCACAACTTCGGCTTGCAGAGATTCGGGTAGTCGTCGCAAAACTTCGCCTTTTTTCTCGGGCTCCAGATGCGCTAATATTACGGCTACGGTCTGAGGATGTTCATTGACTAAAAACGTTGATAAAGCTTTTGCATCAACCATTTCTAAGGATTCTAAAGTTCGGCCTGATCCGGAAGTGATATTAAGACCACCCATAATGCCACGGGCGCGTTCTTCACCCAAGGCGTCAATGATAGTGTCTTTATTTGCCATTTGGTCCGAGAAAATGAAATCTTCAGCTTCACTAAGCATTTCATAATAATCTTCCAACACACGTTTTGTAATATGAACTGGGACAACTTTAAATTTAGACATTAAGTGAATAAGCTTTCGAATATCGCCATCATCCATTTTATGAAACAGAATTTTAATCGCTGCTTTGCCAAGGTAATTAATTAGAATCGCTGCTTTATCGATTCCTCGTAAAGCATCGTAATCTAAATTTTCAATTTTCATCGGACGCATGGCTATTCCTTCCTAGAAACCCACATATTAATTGCGCTTGATGCTTTTTCTTCATCACGATCAATTAAATTCATAATACGATCTTTCAGCAATTCGCTTTCTGCTTTTTCAGGGTCAACAGATTCGTGAAGTATTGGTAGAACTCCGCCCATACCAGGTAATGAATTATCAACAGATTGCAGCTCTTCTAACTCTTCTATCGTTCGCGGCAACATATCTTCTACGGAGTCGGTGAAAGAATCGGTAATCCATTGCATGAAAGGTCTAACAACCATGAAGAAAAATAGCATCAATGAAAATCCTAGCAGTCCCCACTTAAATAAAGACTGCATTAACTTCTTTTTCTCTAAATTGGTAAGGATTCGTTCACTTTCAGTGAAGTCTTCAGGCTGAAATTGAATCGATTCAATTTTGACACTGTCGCCCCGTGAGGCCACATAGCCGATTGCATTTTTAACAAGGGATTCATATTTTGCGATTTCTTCAGGTGACCGTGAATTCCACTTTGTATCAGATTTTCCGTCAGCGCCTATTGTTGTTGTCGGAACACTATCTATAAGTACCGCAACACTAATTTTTTCTACACTGCCAGCAGCTTCTTTAATATTTCGCACTGTTTTTGGAACTTGATAGTTGACCGATTTTATTTCTTTTTTAACGTCTTGCTTAAAGCCAACTTGCCCGTTGTTATCTTCGGCTCCAGGAATATTTGATCTTGAACCCGGAACACCAGTTGGATTTGTACGAGCACCGTCTAATGATTCTTCCTGAGTTTGCTGCGACAGAATAGCTGTTTTATCGGGATCAACAGTTTCTTCAACGGCAGAAACGACTTTGTGATTTATTTTCGCATCAACCTTAGCAACAATTTTACCTTGGCCTACGATTTTTGATAAAATTGTTTCAATACGAGCTTCTAAATCTTTTTCGACTTTTTGCTTTAACTCCATGATGTCATTTGAGGCGCCTGTGGCTCCATCATTTTGACGAGACAACATTTTACCTCTGTCATCTAATACCGACACGCGGTCAACATCCATGCCTTCGACGGCGTTCGCAACTAGAAATCGGATTCCGCGAACTTGATCCGCGGATAATTCTTTTCCAGCATTAAGCTCAAGTACTACCGAAGCTGACGGCGGAGAACTTTCTTCCATAATGGTTTTTTTTGCAGGTAAGGCTAATATGACTTTGGATTGCTTTACGGCACTTAAAGTATTAATTGCCCGAATTAACTCGCCTTGCAAAGCGCGTTGATAATTTATTTTTTGCGCGTAAGAATTAATTCCGAATTCTTGTTTGTCAAAAATTTCAAGACCGATAGTTCCTAATTTTGAAGATCCAACTTCTGCCATCAATTGCATTTGCGTTGCATGAAGAAAATCTTTTGGAACATAAACTGTTTTTCCGCCATCTTGTAACTGGTAAGGAATATTTTTTGAGTTTAATTTATCAATGATCGTTGAAACTTGATCCGCAGGCACATTGGAAAGTAAAATTGCGTAGTCTTTCCCTGACGTCATGAAAATCACAATTCCCAAAGTCACAACGGCAACGAAGAAGGAAGCTAGTAAAGCCGTCCGCTTGGTCGGACCAAGAGAGCGGTAAAATTCACGAAACTGGCTAATGATGCCACCAAAAATTTTCTCCACATCACACCTGCATTTTCATGATTTCTTGATACGCATCTATAATTTTATTTCGCACTTGGACCATTACTCGTAGCGCAATGTCCGCTTTTTCACTAGCTAACATGACTCCAGCAATATCGTCTGTTTTTCCGGTAGCTAGTTCCTGGGCTTTTCGGTCAGCATCAACATGCATTTCATTCACATTGTTAACAGCTTGTTTCAAAGTATCGGCAAACGAAACACCAGCTTCTTTTGTTGACGGAGTTGTCGGATCTAATTTTAGATTTTTATCTAGATTTGCCGTTTCTAAAAAACGGTTGGCATTCGAGATTGTTAAACCATCCATGGTCTGTACTCCTGAAGTTGTTTCGCTCAGTTAGCGCGATTAGTTAAATTATCTACCAATTTCCAATGCACTTAAAGCCATATCTTTGGTCGCTTGAATAGCCTGTACGTTAGCCTCGTAAGAGCGGGACGCCTGTATCATATTGGTCATCTCTTCCATGAGGTTTACATTCGGGTAAGCAACATAGCCATCTTCATTGGCGTCGACATGATTGGGTTCGTATTTTAATAATGGCGCTTTTTTGTCGTAGACCATATCTGTCACTTGAACGCGCTGGAAATCAGATTTGGGATCGTTGGCTCCCATGATTTCGCCAAATGACTGTGCGTCAGGTATCGATTCAAAAACGACGTCTTTTCTGCGGTAGGGGCCACCTTCCGGAGTTCTGGTCGTGTTGATATTTGCGATATTGGATGAAATTGAATTCATGCGCGAGCGTTGCGCCGCCATTCCACTTCCACTGATTCTAAAACCTGATAAAAAATCTGCCACGTTAGTCTCCTAGACCTTTATCTTGATTCACTGATCGCATATTTCAATGCGGCCATTTTTTTATTAATTAATTGTAATGCGGATTTGTACAGAATCGAGTTTTCAGCTAGCGATGACATCTCTTTTTCAAGATCAACGGTATTTCCATCATTATTGACGGCAACATCGGGATTTTCATAAATATCAGGACTTAAAGTTGGCTTTGCAGCGATAGCAAAGTGTCTAGCGTCTGACGTTGATAATGAATTTTTTCCATCCATATCTAGCGCAGCTGCTAAGGCATTTTCAAAATCTAATTTTTTAGCGTGATAATGAGGAGTTTCTGCATTGGCAATGTTTGATGAGGTCACATTATGTCTCATTTGCCGCATTTTCAACGAAGTCGCTAGCGCATCCGTTGTCTTGTCAAAAAGATTACTCATATAAACCCCTCTACACGATATTGGTTAATTTTATTTCTTAAAGTGCGTATTGAAATTCCAAGAATTTCAGCGGCTTTGGTGCGATTCTGATGAACAAAATATAAAGTTTGTAATATATATTTTCTTTCGAGCTCTTCTAACTTCATACCTGTGGGAATCCCGACATTCGTTTTTAAAGGACCCATAACCAAGCATTCAGGCTCAATAAGTCCATTATCAGTGCTCATAAAAGCTGTTTCTAAAGTATTCTCGAACTCTGTAAATTGCCCTGGCCAATTGTATTGTAGAATTTTTTCCAAGGCCTTTTCGGTTAATTTAACCTTAGGCTTATTATTCATTAAACTTAAAACCTGTAGAAAAAAATCAGCTAATTGGGGTATGTCTGCTTTCCGCTGAGCTAATGAAGGCATTTCAATTAACTGAATCGTTTTGTCTTTAAATTTTTCATTGAACTCAGTCCACTGGTCTTGGCTAAAAATGCAAATCCCATGAACTGAGCTTAAGGATCCAATTGAAGCATCTTCCCGAATAGCAATACCTTGATTCTTAAAAACATCAACTTGCAAGTACTTGGCAAACATTGACTTACCCGTTCCACTTTCACCAACAATCATAATTAATTGATTCGGGTCAAGCTGTAACGACCTATTTAATATTTCCTGCATCTTTAGTGATTTAACTTCTATAGAGCCATAATTGAATTTTATCATTCCTTAGCCTCCAGCTGTGACATAGCAGGAATCCGCTTCAAATACTTTTTATATTCGTCAGCCCATTGCGATTCTTTTAATTTATTTTCTGCGATTTTGGTCCAAACGGCGCTTTGTTCGCCTTTGAGTTTTGACCAAATACCCTGCGCCTTTTTAATTTCGCCTTTTTTAAAAAAAATATTTCCTAATTTATAACGTTCCTCAGCCAAGTTTTGAGTAGCTTCATACTTTTCTAAAATAAAGCTGTATTTCTTCGCCGCTTCGTCAACCTTTTCAGCTTTAAGAAACAGATCTGCAGAGAAGTTCGCGGCCTTTATTACTGTATGGGGATTAATTTTCGCATTTTTGTTACTCATCTCAAATATTTTTAACAAATTGTTTTGTGACGCCTCAAAATTATCTTTCTTATTTTGCATTTCTGCAATTTGCAAAAGAACATCAGCAGTTAATTCTGGTTTGCCATTCCAAACACGAACCAATTCAGTTAAGTATCTTAAGGCTGTATCAACATCGCCTTTCTGCACGTAAAGTGCAGAGGCTAACTGGACTCTAAGCACTTGATCAGACTCTGAAAGTAGATGGGGCTCTGTAATTTTTTCTAATTGCTCATACGCTTTCTGATAATTTTTCAGCTGAAAATTACCACTAGCAATCCGCAAATTAAGATTGTCAACCGACGGCAAGTTTTCTGAAACAGCAATCCACTTTTCTTTATCAGTTCCTTTAACAGCTTCCATTCCCTTCAGCGTCTTATTGTATTTTTCTAAAGCCACGTCATAATCACCCGCTTTTTCATACGCCAGTCCAAGAAGAAAATTGGTATCTATTCGATCTTGATGTTTTAGCCACGTGTCTGAATATTTTTGATAAGTTTGCAAAACTTCTTTGTGCTTACCAACGTCGGAAAAGTTCTTTAACTGATCAAATATATTACGAATAATTCGTTTAGTTACTTGCTTTGAATCCGGACGTGTTGGATTTCGTTGGTAAAAATTTGATAGAATGTCAATTGATTTTTCATATTCGTTTCGTCGGGTAAAACCATCAGCTAACATCGTCACTTTGAATTGGTCCACGTTGATAAGTTCACTTCTTTGACTTAGTTCTTCCATCTTAGCTAATGTCTGCTTCAGCTCTTCTTCTTTCATACTTTTCATACGCGTGCTTAATAAGTGCAACCGCGCGACAATTGTTTTCGGGCTGTCGCCGTAACGGAAGTAAGTCTCTAAATAGGCGCCGACTGAACGTGCTTGATCTG
>JAYUWH010000109.1:0-34662 GCA_043753645.1 Bdellovibrionales bacterium | reverse complement strand
TGCTTAATACTGTAATCAAAAAACCCTTATAGCGTTGTAACTAGGTGGGTTTTAGATTTGCTTTATGGTTTCATGGGACAATTTTGTGGGTCAGTTTCAAAACTATTTCAAAACTTCGTGGTATTCGGCCTCGCTAAAGTCGTCGACTAAAATGGCATCATAGCGAACTTGGTCAGCTTCTTTAAGCAAACGAAATTCGTCATCCGAAATTATTTTTTTAGCTAAAGCATCGTCCCAAGAAGCAGCTCCTTTTTTCTTGCTGATCGAGCCCGCGCGAATAGCTGTGCGAATTTTTCTTTCTGCGGCTTCGGCTTTGGTGACAATGACGAATGCATTTTCTAACCGCGCCGTTTGATCTTCAAGACGGGCACGTTCTTTAACAACTTGGGCGCCATGTCCGGACTCAGTTATCCAATATATTCCTGCCGTTAAGCGGTCGCGCTGGGGGCCTGCCGTTAGCATTGAAGTCGATATCAAATGCGACCAGCCGTCTGTTGCCTGCGAACCGATTGAATTAATTCGCGACCACGCACCTAACACGCCTTTGAAAAACCAGCGCAAACCCGGGATTTTTAAGTTATCAAATAAACCATCAAAACCCTTTTGAATTTCTACCATGCTGTGTTTTAAAAAATGTTGCAGGTATGGAAGATCCTCTTCAAGCTGACCATCTTCTTCAAAACGACGTAAGGCACAAACGGCCATGTACATATGCGAAAAAATATCAGCAAAACGACCAGTTATTTTTTCTTTCATTTTAAGTTGTCCACCCAAAGAACCCATCGCAATATCGGCCAGAATAGCAAACGTTGCAGAGGCCCAACTTAAACGGCGGTAGTGAATGCGCACCTTCGGATGCAGACCACTTGGGATCGTAGCTAAATAACCCCGACTTAATGAAAGTAAAATCGAGCGGCACAAGTTGCGTACAACATGCCCGATGTGACCCCAGAAAGCGCGGTCAAATTGCTGCACATTTCCTGCTTCAATTGCCGCTACTTCATCAAACGCATAGGGATGACAACGTAAGGCACCTTGGCCAAAAACTATTAACGTCCGGGTCATGATATTCGCACCCTCAACCGTGATACCGATCGGAGTTGCAATATAGCCCTCAGCGATTAAATTACGATGACCTAAAGAAATACCCGCTCCGCCCATAATATCCATAGCATCATTCACTACACGGCGGCCCATTTCAGTCGCTTGATATTTTATCATGGCGGTTACAACCGGTGGTTTTAAACCCTTATCTAAAGCGCCCAAGGTAAAACGGCGAACGGCTTCAATTCCGTAGGTCGTAGAACCAATGCGGCTTAAAGGTTCTTCAACACCCTCAAACTTACCTATGCTTACGCCGAATTGCTTACGCACTAATGCATGTGACGAGGCCGTGCGAAAAGCTAATTTACAACCGCCCGTGGCCTGCGCCGGTAAAGATACGCCGCGACCTGCAGCTAAACACTCCATCAACATCGACCAGCCAAAACCAACACCGGCAAGACCACCAACGACCGAATCTTCAAGGACGATGACGACATCTTTTCCTTGGGTAGGACAGTTGTGAAATGGAATTGTTAGCGGATCATGTCTTCGACCTATGATGACGCCCTCTGTGTTGGAAGGAATTAGCGCACATGTGATTCCAAGATCTTCAGTTTTTCCTAATATTTGATCCGGATCGCGTAAGCGAAATGCCATACCAAGAACTGTTGAGATCGAAGCTAAGGTAATCCAGCGTTTATTCCAATTCACGCGGACACAAATTTTTCCTTCCGCATTTTTAAAGACGACACCTGAAGACGTAATAGATCCAGCGTCAGAGCCAGCTTGTGGTTCTGTTAACCCAAAGCACGGGATTTCTTCACCGCGAGCTAAGCGCGGCAGCCAATGCTTCTTTTGTTTTTCAGTACCGTAATGGATCAATAGTTCTGCAGGCCCTAATGAATTCGGAACCATAATTGTGATTGAAGCCGGCAGCGAACGAGAAGCCACTTTCATAACAACTTCTGAATGGGCCATTGCAGTAAATCCCAAGCCTCCGTATTCTTTCGGAATGATCATGCCAAAGAAACCTTTAGCTTTGATAAAATTCATAACATCAGCCGGAATTTCTTTATTTTTCCAAATCTTCCACGGGTTGCACATGCGGCAAAGTTCTTCCACAGAGCCCGCCATAAACGCTTCTTCTTCTTTCGTTAATTTTCCGTAGGGTTCTTTTAGAATTTTTTGAAAATCAGGTTTGCCAGAAAACAAATCTTTTTCAATCCATACAACTCCGGCTTCAAGTGCGGTACGTTCGGTTGCTGAAATTTTCGGAACGACTCCAAGTTTTTTCATTAACTTCATAACACCAGCAGAAATCAGCATGGCGCGAATTGGAGTCATTAAAAAAATCAGTATCACCATCGAAAAACCGATGAGGACGCCACCAGATGCCCCAAAGCCAATCAAAAGTATCAAGCCTACTACGGCCCAAACAATTAATGGTGCAGTGAAAAAACCCAAAAAAAGTAAAAGAAAAATGGAACCTAGAATGGTTTGCCATAAAGGTGCGGCTGTTAATAAAAAACCGCAATAATGATTGAGTGCTTCCATGATGTGCTCCTTAATTATGTCGTTACATAATTTGAGCACGAGGATTCTTGTCTTGCAAGTCGAGCGAATACTCTACTGCTAGCAGCCTAGACGGGATACCCACAAAAAAAGAGGCGGGTAACTTCTGTCGATGTTACCCGCCTTAGACAAAAACAATTAACGAAGAATTACTTATGTGCTTCAGGAGAAGTTGGCTGAGCTGCCGGAGCTGTCGTCGTCGTTGAAGTTGTCGACGTCGTCGTAGCCGCTGTGCTGCTTGCATCAGTTGGGGCTGCCATATTTTCTTGAGTTGTTGCTGGTGCCGTTGCCGTTGTTGTCGTTGTTGTTGTCGACTCAACCGGTTGCGCTGTTTGCTGCGGAGCATTTTTAGAGCAAGTAAAGCCTGTTGCGAAACAAAGTGCGAATAAAACTGCCGTTAACGTGATTTTTTTCATATATTACCCTTTCATTTTGGTAAAAAACAAACCTACCCAACCCTTTCGCTTTTGCCAAATAAATTTTGCAATTGTTTTCCCGCAAGGTTTCGTCTTACGATCACGACATGCAAAAAAATGAAAGTTTCAGTAACATTATTTTTAATATTATCATTCCTGTTTTGATCTTAAATAAAGGCCACAATTTAGGTTTAGAACCTCATTACACCGTGGTCATTGCTTTATCATTTCCGCTATTTTTCGCTGTAAAATCCTTAATTCAATCGAAAAAGATTAATTACATTGCACTTTTAGGCCTATTTAATGTGTTGGTTTCAGGAACTTTAACTCTGCTAGCTTTGGGCGGAATCTGGTTTGCTATCAAAGAGGCCGCATTCCCATTGCTAATTGGTTCGTTTGTGCTTTTTTCAAGCTGGACTGATAAGCCCTTTTTCAAAACTTTGTTTATGAACCCTACAACATTTGATCTTGAAAAAATTGAAAGCCGCTTGGACAACGACGCCAAAAAAACTGAATTTAATTTATTGATGCAAAAAACAACCCGTCTTTTATCGCTATCTTTTTTGATGAGCGCTGCGCTTAATTTTGGTTTATCTCTGCGAATATTTACGCCGCTGCCTGAGCACTTAACTCACCCCGAAAAACAAGCGTTGCTTAACCAGCAGTTAAGCCAGATGACGTTGTTTTCGATGGGCGTAATTTTATTACCTTCAATTATTTTTTTAGCTGGAATAATGTTTTTTACTTTCAAAAAAATTAATCAGCTGACCGGCCTAACCACCGACGATCTTATCGTTAAATGAATCACTGATTAAAATCATCGAATAATTGCGGTGAAGGCGGCGGCGGAGCATCACCAAAGCCTGAATCGATATTATAAGGATATCCATTCACCCCGTTAGGCACGCCATCATAATTAACTGGTGGTGGCGGAGGTGGAATTTCTTCAAACCCATCAATCGGTGCTGGTGCTGGCATGTAATCGGGCTGAACTGGAAAGTCATCAAAAGCTTGTGGCGGCGCCGTACTTCCACCACTTGAAGGTTTCCCGGCACCACTAGCGCTTTGCCCTTTGACCCACTTATTTTTCCCACGTTTACGTAAATCAAAGCGCGGTCGATTTTGCAGAAGCCCAAGCTCTTCCATTTCTTCCGCATCTAAAGTCGAGGGCTTGGCAACAATCACTTGATCGCGGGTTCGCACCATCAACCGCCGAGCGGTTTCCATTTTATTTTTTTCATTTTCTTTTTGTTTTAAATCTGCGCGGTATTCAGGACTATCTTCGTCTAGATTTTTAGTGCGCTTAAGTTTTCGCTGCTCGCGCAACCCTTTTTCGCGCTGCAAGTCCCACTTTTCCTGTTCCTCTAAAAAAGATCCTAAACCTTTTTCACGTTCTGAACTGAAGATTTTTTTTGCAGCGCGGTCGCTGTTGAACTGCTTTCTTCTGTTTTGATCATAGTTTGCTTGGGTTTTAAGCGATTGCAGTACTTCGACATCAACGTCTGCCGCATGCGTGTAATTTCGCCAAGGCAAGGTCGCTAAAACTAGAATAAATAGCAAAATAAGAGGTCTCACGGTCTTACTTTAATTTGCTTTCTTAGTTAAGCCCATTTGAATCTAAGTTTTCTCGACCTTTGTCTTTACCTTGCTAATGATTTCAGATAACGTCATCGGCACTTATGGAAATGTTACAACACATCGGAATTTTTTTCGCAGAAGCTTTAATTATCGTTCTTGCAATTGTCGCCGTCCTTTTGACGATTGCGTCGCTGGCTTTAAAGGGTAAAAACAAAAATACCTTTGAGATCGAGCTGCTACATGAAAGATTTGAAGATCAGGTTCAATCGTTAAAAGAATCTTTTCTAACAAACTCTGAGATTAAAAAAGAGCAAAAGCGGCTTAAAAAAGAAGAAAAGAAAAAAAATAAAGACGACGAAGACGTAAAAGTATCGAAACGCATATTTGTGATTGAATTTTTACATGGCGATATCAAGGCTTCAGCGTCAGAAAACTTAAAAGAAGAAGTCACAACCGTGCTTGGTGTGGCGACTCCTTCTGACGAAGTCGTTGTTAAAGTCGAAAGTCCCGGTGGCCTGGTTCACAGTTATGGCTATGCGGCGGCTCAGCTGCTTCGCGTTCGTGATGCCGGAATTCCACTTACAATTTGTGTCGATCAGGTTGCGGCAAGTGGCGGCTACTTAATGGCGTGTGTCGGACATAAAATAATTGCAGCTCCGTTTGCATTGATTGGCTCTATTGGCGTTGTGGCTCAGGTGCCTAATTTTTACCGATTACTTAAAAAGCATGATGTTGATTATAAAGAATACACGGCCGGAGATTATAAACGGACGGTCAGTATTTTCGGAGAAATCACTGAAAAAGGCGAACAAAAATTCAAAGAGCAGTTAGAACTGACTCATCATTTATTTAAAACATTTGTTTCTAGATTTCGTCCCAATTTAGACTTAAGCAAGGTAGCCACCGGAGAATTTTGGTACGGAGAAAACGCTAAGTCGTTAGGACTTATAGATGAAATTAAAACAAGCGATGAGTACTTAGTAAATTTAGCGAAAGATCATCAGGTTATGAAAATCTCTTTTGAGCACAAACCTTCACTTATGGAAAAGATTTCAGAAAATATTTCTGCGACGATTTCGAAAGCGTTCAGTCTGACAATTTCGAAATTGGTACAGGAAAGTAAAATCACAAAATCGATGTGACGCAAGCCGCTATTCAATAGGCTCTCTTTATTTTTTGTCCGCAGTCTTGTAAACAGTCATGATCTGTTCGCGCTTTTGTTGCACTTTACATATTTAGGGGAAGCTTTTGAATCCAGTTGTTCAAGTAAAAGATTTAGAAACAACGTTCTTTTTAAAGTCAGGCCCATTCCGCGCGGTCAATCGTATTTCTTATTCTATCGATCAAGGTGAAACGTTAGGAATTGTCGGCGAATCTGGCTGTGGCAAATCTGTAACATCATTTTCATTAATGAAGCTTATCGAAGCCCCAGGGAAAATTACTAACGGCGAAGCCTTACTTAATGGCAAAGATTTATTTAAACTGAGTCAAACCGAAATGGAGACCGTTCGCGGCGGTCAGATGGCCATGATTTTTCAAGAGCCCATGACGGCACTTAATCCGGTGTTAACTATCGGCTATCAAATGAACGAACAAATCGAAAAGCATTTAAAATATTCAAAAAAAGATGCCCGTGACCGCGCCATTGAAATGTTACAACTTGTAGGCATTCCTTCAGCAATTGAACGCTATGATAACTACTCCCATCAATTATCAGGCGGAATGCGCCAACGGGCGATGATCGCGATGGCTTTATCCTGCAACCCAAAGTTTTTAATTGCGGATGAACCAACGACGGCATTGGACGTAACTATTCAGGCCCAAATCTTAGAACTATTTCAAGGCCTGCAAGAAAAATTAAAAATGACGGTGCAGTTTATTACGCATGACCTTGGAGTTATTTCTGAAGTCTCTGATAAAGTTCTTGTGATGTACGCCGGCCAAATGTGTGAAACGGGGCCTACCCAAGATGTACTTATTTCTCCGCGCCATCCTTACACGGCAGCTTTGATTGAGTCACGCCCACGCATGGGACATCGTACCGATCGTTTAAAAACGATCGAAGGCAGTGTGCCTGCACCGCATGAATTACCTGCAGGCTGTCCATTTTCAAATCGCTGTCCCCGCGTTTTACAAGAATGCTGGAAAATTAAACCTCCGTTTGTTAACATCACTCCCACTCAAAAAGTGGCGTGTTTTAACCCTCTACCCGCTTAACGAAAAGGACCTGGTCAACAGATGAGTGATATCATTTTACAAGCAAAAGGTCTTAAAAAGTACTTTCCGATCAAGAAAGGTTTTTTTCTACGTGAAGTTGGTAACGTTAAAGCTGTTGATGATGTCGATTTAACTATTTACCGCGGCGAAACCCTTGGCTTAGTTGGCGAATCGGGCTGCGGAAAATCGACATTGGGCCGGGCTTTGATACGGCTTTACGAACCAACAGCGGGTTCAATTGATTTTGATGGCGCTGATTTTTTACATGCCTCAGGTGAAAACTTACGTCAAAAACGCAAAGATATGCAGATGATTTTCCAAGATCCATTTGCATCTTTAGATCCGCGAATGACAGTTGGTCAGATCATCGAACAGCCCTTTCAAATCCATAATCTTTTAGCTCCTAAAGAGCGAGCTCTACGCGTTAAACAGCTTCTGGATCTTGTCGGCTTGAAAGCTTCCCACGTAAATCGCTATCCCCACGAATTTTCTGGCGGCCAAAGGCAACGAATTTCTATCGCCCGTGCTATTGCCTTAGATCCAAAACTAATTATTTGCGATGAGCCGGTCAGCGCATTAGACGTTTCGATTCAAGCTCAGATTTTAAACTTATTAAAAGACCTGCAAGCGCGTTTGAAACTGACCTATTTATTTATTTCCCACGATCTTTCGGTCATCGAACACGTTTGTGACCGTATTGCGGTCATGTATTTAGGCCGCATTGTTGAGATCACCTCTCGTGATGAATTATTTCGAAATCCATTGCACCCGTACACTCAAGCTTTGATGTCTTCAATTCCTACGATTGGCATGGGTAAGAAAAAAATGAGTAAAATATTAATTGGCGAAATTCCTTCGCCAATTAATCCGCCGTCAGGATGCACGTTTCATCCACGCTGCGCTTATAAAATGGAAATTTGTTCTAAGTTAGCACCAACCCTTGAGGGAACTACAGGACATTTAAAATCATGCCATTTAACTAATGATTTAAAAACAAGTTTAAAAACAAATTCAGCAACACTAAAGGAGTTGTTATGAAAAAATTAGGTCTTATTTTAGTGGCTTTATCGCTTGCGGTAAGTTGCACAAAAAAAGAAAATCCAACTGCTGCATCCCCAAGTAACACGCCCGCGCAAACGACGGCAACTAATGGATCTTCAAAACTTACAAATAATGAATTAAAAATAGGAATTTCTCAGGAATTCGAAAACTTCAATCCACTTATCGCCAACATGGTCGCAACGACATACATGCTTCGTATGGTTGCGCGCACAATGAATGTCATTGATGCCGATGGAAAATGGGTTCCGCAATTAGCGAAATCAATTCCTACACTTGAAAACGGCCAAGCCAAGATCACCGAAAAAAGTGGCAAGAAAAAATTAACCGCGATTTGGGAAATCCTAGACACCGCCTCTTGGGGCGACGGCAAGCCAGTTATTTGCGAAGATTTTGCATTTGCATTAAAAGTTGCGGCGTCTCCAACTGTTTCAATTGCTGATAAAGAAACTTATACAATGGTTGAAAAAATTGAAGCGGATCCAAAGAATCCAAAAAAATGTACTTTTACTTATGAAAAAGTTCGATGGGATTTTAACCAAATTCCTAACTTTTTCCCGCTTCCAAAGCATTTAGAAGAAGCTATTTACAAAAAGCACAGCACACAAAAAGAAGGCTACGAAAAAAATTCTTTGTATTCTAAGGAACCTACCAACGTTGGACTTTTTAACGGTCCTTACATTGTTACAGAATTACAATTAGGTGATCACGTTACCTTTTCTCCGAATCCCAAATTTTATGGTGAACAGCCTAAAATCAAAAAAATCATCGTAAAGCTTATTCCAAACACAGGAACAATGGAGGCCAACTTACGCTCTGGCACAATCGATTTAATTTCTGTTCTTGGTTTACAATTAGATCAAGCTTTAGCATTTGATAAAAAAATCAAAGAAGAAAAACTTGGCTACACTGTACTATTTCAACCAAGCGCAGTTTACGAGCATATCGATTTAAATTTAGACAACCCGGCGCTTAAAGATGTTCGCGTTCGCAAAGCCTTACATTTTGCGATCAATAAAGATGACCTTGTTAACGCTTTATTTGAAGGTAAACAACAGCCGGCAATACATAGTGTGACTCCAAAAGATCCATGGTACACAGATGATCCAACTAAAGTTACGATTTACAAATACTCGAAGCGTGAAGCAGATCGCCTGTTAGATGAAGCCGGTTGGAAAATGGGTTCCGACGGCATCCGCGCAAAAGATGGCAAAAAACTTTCATTCACAATGATGACAACGGCTGGAAATAAAACTCGTGAATTGGTACAAGTTTATCTACAGAATCAATGGAAACAAGTTGGCGTAGAAGTTAATGCTCGCAACGAACCTGCGCGTGTATTCTTCGGTGAAACTACTAAAAAGCGCGCTTTTGATTCAATGGCCTTATTTGCTTGGGTTTCATCCCCTGAATCAACGCCGAAATCGACTTTCACAACAAAGAATATTCCGTCAGCAAAAAATGGTTTCTCAGGTCAGAATTACATGGGCTGGTCTAACAAGCGTGTTGATCAATTGTTAGAAGATTTAGATGTTGAATTTAAACCAGAAAAACGGGTTTCAATGATGCACGAAGTATTAAAATACTACACAGACGAAGTTCCAGTGCTTCCGCTTTACTACCGTTCTGACGTCGCTGTTATACCTAACCAAATGAAGGGTTACAAATTGACGGGTCATCAGTTTCCTGAAACAGATGACGTTGAAAAATGGACATTAGAATAGGTTTTATTTTTTAATTATTTAGACGAATAAAGCAGAAGTTTTTTTTAATTTAAGGACAGCATGATAACATTTATTCTAAGAAGGCTTATACAAACACTCATTGTGATAGTTATACTATCTTACGTTTGCTTTGGGTTAATGACTTTGATGCCGGGTGATCCGGTTGAGTTAATGATATCGGCTAATCCTAAAATTACTTCTGCTGACGTTGTACGACTTCGCGACTTTTACGGTTTAGATCAGCCATTGTACCGTCGTTATTTAAATTGGGTTTCTGATATAGCTCAAGGGGACTTGGGCTATTCACGAACTTACCGAATTCCAGTGACTGACATGATGGGTCCATCTCTTCGTGCGACTTTTATTTTATCGTCCGCTTCACTGATATTTTCACTGTTAATAGCAATTCCTCTTGGTATTATTTGCGCCTTAAGGCCCAATTCAAAATTGGATTATGCAATTAATTTATTTAATTTCGGGGGAATCTCGCTACCGTCATTTTGGCTTGGAATAATGCTTATTCTAATTTTTGCCGTGAATTTAAATTGGCTTCCCGCCGGCGGTTATCAAACGACTGGCATGAGTTACAGTTCTGTCTTTGCCGAAGTCTGGGACAAGGCTAAATATTTAATCTTGCCAATGCTTTCATTATCAATCCAATCGATTGGTCGATTTTCAAGATTTGCCAGATCTTCCATGCTTGAAGCACTTCGTAATGATTTCATCCGCACAGCGAAGGCTAAGGGAATGTCTGCCCGTGTTGTGGTTTGGCGCCATGCTTTTCGTAACGCCTTAATTCCGCTAGTGACTATTGTAGCGATTAGTATTTCTTCAGTTTTTTCGGGGGCTTTAATTACGGAAACATTATTTGCGTATCCCGGAGTTGGCCGCTTAATTTATTCTTCGATTATGGGTAATGATTTTAACGTGGCTATGGTTTCTTTTGTTATTTCGGTCAGCATGGTGCTGCTATTTAATCTTTTTGCGGATCTGCTTTATGGTTTCGTCGATCCACGTATCTCGTATAAATAGGACAACAATAATATGACGATAACTGAACCAAAACCCGCTGCCCATGAACCTAATATCAATGCCGATAATTATTTAAATAAAACTCAGATTGCGCATTTAGAAAAAGCGCAATCATTAACTCAAATAGTCTACGGACAATTCAAAGAACATAAAGCTGCTGTTGTTGGATTTTATACTATTATTGTTTTTGTGGTGGTGGCACTTAGCGCTCCGCTGATTGAAAAGGTATCTGGACTTGATCCAGATGCACAAAATGTATTTAACCGCTACAAACCACCCTTTTCGCGTGTTCAAGCAAGTAGCGATACCAAAGAAACCGCAATCAAATCTTTTATAGCAGCAAACCCTGCAGACGCTGCCGAAATTCAAAAACAGTTATTAGAAAAAGGCCGTGTAACCCCCGTTCGCCCTGAAGATACTCTTTACGATTGGGCGCAACTAGAAAAATCCAAAGCCGTTGAGGCCCTTCGCGACCTACCGGTTCCTAAAAAATCGGAACTTATCAGTATGGTGAAAAGTTTTGAAACTGTTCACCTGTTAGGAACCGATGAGCTTGGCCGAGATGTCCTGATGCGATTAATTTACGGAACCCGTGTGTCTATGGGCGTAGGAATTTTAGTGGCATTAGCCTCGACCCTCATAGGTCTGATCATTGGTGCGCTTGCTGGTTTCTATGGAGGCTGGATCGATACAGCCCTAATGCGTGTTACCGATGCGCTTTTGTCGTTACCAATTCTTCCTGTGTTGATAGTGGTGGCGGCCATTGACTTACAAAAAGTTCCATTTTTGCATGTGTTAATTTCATCCGGAAACGAAAGTATTTTAAAATTGGTATTTATACTTTGTATCTTCTCTTGGATGACTGTGGCGCGTTTAGTGCGTGGAAGCATTTTATCTTTACGTGAACGCGAATTCGTTTTAGCCGCTAAGACCTTAGGTGCCAAAGACCGAACGATTATTTTTCGGCACATGTTTCCTAACGTCATTGCACCTATGCTTGTTTCGGTGACTCTAGGAGTTGGAGAATCGATTTTATCTGAGGCCGCGCTAAGTTATTTAGGCTTAGGTATTCAACCACCCACGCCAAGTTGGGGTAATATGCTTTTCAACGCCCAAGAGTTGATTTACCAAGCTCCATACTTAGCGATCATTCCCGGAGTCCTAATTTTTATGGTCACCATTAGCTTTAACTTCTTGGGCGATGGCTTACAGGACGCAATCGATCCGAAGGCTATACGACGATAATTTGTACACGTTTGTAGTTAATACAAAGCAAGTGACAGCTTCCCTCCTTATAAGCTCTAGCTTTGAATAGCTGGTGGCATCCAATTTGGAATAGTATTGAGTAACAGTACTAACGGCACCTTTGAGTAACCGCTTGAGCACCAGCCCTTAAACAGGAGAAATTATGAAAAAAAAGACGACTTCAACACTCTCGACATTATTTATCTTATTTAGCGCATTTGTTTTTACGTTTCTATTTTCTCACTTAGCTCTTGCGGAGAATTCATTCGAGTTAACTTGTAGAACTAAAGCAAAAGAATTAGCGGCCGAAACCTATAAGGGATGCATGACAGAGAACCGCCAGGTGCAATTAGAAACTATTCGCAAAGAGTATAAAGAGGAATTAGCTAATTTAAAAAATCAGTACGATAAAAAATTAAAAAAACTTTCTGGTGATCATAAAAAAAATGACGATGACAACCGGCCGCAAATTCAACCTTTGGTGACAAAAAGTAATGTTGAAGGCTCTGTGCAACTTCGAAAAAACAGAACTCGCGCTTCGGGCGCTCGGCAAATTGCAAAACCTGCCGCGATCGGGACACAAGTGATAGATCTGGCAGAACCCGTTGATGCACAAATTAACGAGCCTGAAGAGTCACTAGATACGGCTAGACTGGAAAAGAAGAATGGATCAGACAATAATAATGAAGTTGAAATAGTTGAACTGCAGCCACAACAATAGTATAATTATTCAACAAAGAGGTGCCTATGGGTGAGTTTAGCATTACACACTTATTAATTTTAACTTTGATTTTATTACTTTTTTTCGGCCCTAGTAAACTCCCAGCTCTTGGCCAGTCTATCGGGAAAGCCATCAAAGGTTTTAAGCAAGGTCTTAACGAAATTGATACCGAGGCCAAAGACGTAACGACTCAGGCTCAGCTTAACGAAAACCAAACAGGCATGAATCAAACATCGGATCAGACTTTAAAATCAAAACCCACTGATAAAAAATCGTAGCTTCAAGTTCCGATTACATAATATAGAAATCTTAAGGGGTTATTTTATCTGAGATAATTCCATGTACGTTCGAATCTAGATCTTTAAGCTGTCCATTGTAAGTCCATAATACAATCGGAATTTTTTTGACCCAGTTTTTATATTTAACTTCCTGCCAATCTTTATAATAGAGATTCAGCACATGCGGCCGGCAAAGAATATTTAATACAAGATTTTTTAAATACCACTTATTCTTCGGATGCTTTTCAAAGGATAATAACAGCGCGCGATAAATGGATTTATCTAGCATCCGCACGCGGGCTAAGGCAAATGGGTTGAAACTAGAAATAAGCACGCGCGATTGTAGCTGATAATGTTGAATTAAGGCTATCACTCGCCTTTCTAATTCGCCGCTAAAAAGAAAATGAGTCTTAAGCTCAATATTATATTTAATTAAGCTATTTTTTTGTAAAGCCAACCACTGAAGGGCTTCCTCGAACGTGGTAGTTTTGATTTTACTTTGTAAAAAATAAAACTTCATGGTCGAGATAGTTTCACCTTGGAAAGTCTCGTCATGGTAAAGGATCACTACTAAATCACTTGTTAATCTGACATCAAACTCTACCATTTCATATCCAAGGCGCACAGAATTTTCAATTGCACCTAAGGTGTTCTCGGTGGTCCCATCAGACCAGTAACCCCGGTGGGATTGAAGCTTAGGTAACCACGATTTAATTTGTTTCGACGGTGTCCATAGCCAGCTTATCATCGAGGCTGAATTTCAAAAGAATTATTATCTTTTTTGACAATTTCAAATCGCAATATCTGATTTTGATTTTGCATAGAAATAGTACCAGACGCCGAATCATCGTCTTTCCAATCACCTCGTCCTTTTAAAACATTTAGATATTTTAAGTCGCTAGGCCCCTTCAAATGAGTTTCAAAATCATAACTCATATTTCTCCAATCAGAACCTTTCAAATTGATGAACAGCGGGTCTGACGAATAGGACTCTTCTTTTAGAAAAGGACTTAAACTAAAAATCTGAGTAACTGGTTTCAATTTCACTTCTGGTAGAAGCAATTGAATCGTTCCAACTTTTGCAGCTACTGCTAAGCTAAAGCTTGTGCCATTTTGACTATTTTGAATTAAATTAACAGACGTATTGTTAAACTTTATTCCTTCCAGCGCGAATTCATCAACCGCAATATTGAGCTGATGCTTTTCATCAACGGCTTTTCGGAAGTTCCAATTAAGTTTTATATTTGGCATCTGATTTTTTTGTGAAAGCAATTCCCAAATTTTAGCACTTAACAAGGGCCCATCGAAGCCGGCTTCGGCCTGCATATTCGCATTTTTTTCGTTGTACCAAATATCCGCTTTACCTTCGATATCTTTTTCATTAATACGAAATTTAGACATTTTCAGATTTATTAAATCTTGCAACTTCTGAGCTTGAATATGAAAAGAATCCAAACGCTGGACTTCACGCCTGCCGCGATTTGAGAAAATAAATTCAAGATCGGACCATTCGCCTTGCAGTTGAATATGATCCTTATTAGTGAAATTTAGCACTCCATTGATTTCACCGAAATTTTCAATGCTTTGAGAAATGTGCCTAATTTGATTCAGACTTGCTAGCTTATTCAGGTTAAGTTTATGTATGTCAGCTGAAAAGGCATCGACGACTAGCCGCTCGTTTTCTTTTTTTAAATTAATTTCATGAATTTTTATTTGTGTTTTTTCACCTGCAATATTGATATCATTTAATTTTAGTAGTGTCATGTGGCTACCATCTAGTTGGTATTGACCGTAGCCATGAAGCTGCAAAGTCACCGGGTAATTCATCCAGGCTGATTCGATCAAATTAAGTTGAATAAAAGGTTTTAAGGCAACGCTTCGAACTTCAAAATCGACTTTTAAATTCTGCTGAAGGGAATTGTAAATCGTGTAGGCTTGAATTTCCCCGTCAAGAAGACGACCCCGGAGCTCTGCTTCGGTCTCGATGTTATCCGCAGATTTTGCAGTCACCTGAAAGTTAAGCTCCCCTTTAAAAAACATAAGATCACTTAACGGGTCTTTTAAAGCATAGACCTGCGAAGAAAATTGAACTTTATCTAATTTTTTTTCATTGTACGAAAAGTCTAATTGGATTTGTTTGAAATTAACGGGTTGGGCCGGATATTTTTTATAAATAAGCTTCAGCTGCTCGATTTTAAATTTTTGCAATAAACCCGCAGTGCGAACTTTAAATATATTTGGCACTTGCTCGGCCGCCTGAACAGTGCTTTTGGAAAGTAGCACGGGCCCACTGTTTACGGGCGGTTTTTCTAAAGATTTAGCTTTCGCCGAAAAACAATTTTCAAGGTCTGAAATCCTAAGCTCGATATTGGTGGCGCTAATTTCTGTAACTAGGGTGCGAGTCGTAAGCAAAGCTACGGGACTTAGCGGCAAAATTAATTCTTCAATATAGATTTGGGAATCTTGGCAGATTGTCTTTCGCGGGCTAAGTCTTATCTGTGAAATTTGCAGAAACGGAAGCGGTAAACCCCATTTTGATAAAATAACTTCAGCCGATTGGAAATCGATGATAAAATCTTTGTCTAATCGGCTGATGGATTCTTGTAACAGCGTTTGTATTTTAGGGGTCGAAATTTGTGCTTTAAGCGCAAATCCCAAAAGAAGCGAAAATAGCAATCCGACAAAAACCACTTTGAAACCAGATTGATCGATGACCGCCCGACTCATCTGCTATTAGTTACACATATTTGAAAGCTAAGATTTCATACTCTTTGTCACCACGGGGACTTTGAACTGTCACAAGATCGCCGACTTTTTTTCCGATCATTGATCTTGCGATTGGAGAAATAATTGAAATCATATTTTTTTTGACGTCAGCTTCATCGACTCCAACAATTTGATATTTCGATTTCTCGTCTGTTTCGGTATCCACAATATCAACTGTTGCACCAAATACGATACGATCTGATTTGATTTGATTGGGCTCAACCACTTCAGCGCCTGCAAGTTTACCTTGAAGTTCGCCGATTCTACCTTCAATCATCGATTGCCGTTCTTTAGCCGCATCATATTCAGCATTTTCACTGATATCACCATGAGCACGCGCTTCTTCAATAGCGCGAATAACGGTAGGTCTTTCCTCTAGCATCAGTTTTTTTAATTCAGCATCCATCAATTGCTTACCACGAAGGGTAATTGGAAGTACGTCTTGAGCCATAGTATACAGACCTTTCAGTTAAACCTGCTTGAGCATCATTTAAAACTCTACAAAAGCCCTATTTTATACCAAAAACATCAGCATAGAACAATGACTGAGGACAGACTATGCCGCGTCAAAGTACTCTAATTTCATGCTATTAATTGAAGCTATAAAAAACGCGCAAAATATAATCCTTTCCACCCATAAGAGTGCAGATGGTGACGGTCTCGGTAGCGAAATCGCGATGTACCATGCCTTAAAAAAAATCGGCAAAGCAGTTAGCTTCGTTCACGTCGACATCATTCCAAGTCGCTACCATTTTCTACTTGAATCTGTTTCTTCTAAAGACTTTCAAAAGTTAGAAGAACTCGATTTTAAATCTGTTGATTTAGCCCTAATTTTTGATACGCACGATCCCCTGCTTTGCAGCCCTTTGTATGAAAGCTTGGTCAAGGCCCATGTGCAAAATTTTTTCGTAGATCATCATATAAAAACAAAAAGTGTGGTGCCAAATAATGACCTTTTTATTGATGAAACAGCGTCTTGCACTGGCGAAATTGTTTATGATTTGATTCGCCGGATGAATATTGGCCTTGATTTGAATATTTCTACCGCCCTGTATGCAAGTTTAATTTTTGATACCCAGAATTTTAAAGTAATTCGTGATTCAGTAAAACCGTTTTCAATGGCCAGTCAGTTATTACTTAATGGTATTGAGCCTCAGAAAATTCAAGATCAGCTTTTTGCTAATTGGAATATCGAAAAAATGAATTACTTAGGATATCTGATCCAGCACGTATCTTACCATGAAAATAATTCCGTGGCTTTTATTCGCATCTTAAAAAAAGATTTAAACCAATACAATTTAAATGCTGAACATGTTAGTGATTTAATCGATTTTTTTATGCAAATAAAAACTTTGACGTTGGCCGTAGTGATTCGCGAAGAAAATATGAACTTTTACAAATTAAGTTTTCGCAGCCGCAATTCAGCGCTAGCACTTAAGTGGGCGTGTGCGTTTCAAGGCGGCGGTCATTTTAATTCAGCAGGTGCGTGGGTAGAGAAAAGTCTTTCTGCCATTGAAAGTGAACTAGATTCCTTACTAGCGACAGAAGATTTCAAAAAAACAGGTTCTACTTAATTTTAAATTGCTGCAAAAGCTTTTCAATATCATCGCGGCACGAACCGCACCCGGTGCCGGCCAAAGTGGCTCTGCCAACGTCCTCAATCGAACAGCAACCTTGTTTTATCGCCGAGTAAACTTTGTCAGCGGGCACCATGCGACAATGACAAAGTTCTTCGTGGTCGTAAGCTAACTTGAAAGCGTTCTTTGCTTTTAAAATAAATTCGTTAATCAACATGTCTTCATGGGATTTTAAAGTGGCGATTTCGGGCCATGTTTTTGGATGCGTCCCATATTTTAACTTAAGCTCGTTCAATCTCTGAATTAAAGTTAGCGGTCCCACAACATGGATCGCGCCATCTTTAAGACTAATTTCAGCCTGATATGGACTTTTGCTACAGATTTGCATTCATTTTAGTGTAGCTTAAATTATTTAATCAGCAACTTTTATGTTCATTCTCAAGTCAGCTTTTAAGCTCATAAGTAAATGCTTTTTCTAGCGTGTCGAAGCGGAAACTGTAGTTCAATTGTTGCAATCTTTTCGGCCTGATACGACGTGAAGTTAACAAGATCGAAGACATTTCACCAAACATCGCTTTTATTATAAATTCTGGAACACGCGGCAGCTGAAAAACATTTAGCTGAGAGCATAAGACATTCGTCCAGTCGCTGTTGGTAACCGGGTTTGGCGTGACTAAATTTATCGGTCCCGAATAAGCTTCATTTTTTAGTGCAGTTACTATGATCTGACAAACATCGGCCACGTGAATCCAACTTATCCACTGTTTGCCAGAACCAATCGCCGCGCCAAGATTTTTTTGAAAAAGCGGTAGCATTTTTGCTAAAGCTCCTCCGTCGGCACTCACAACTAACCCTAGTCGCAAAATCGCAATTTGAATCTTGCTGCTTTTTTGCAAGTTCAAAAATGGCTCTTCCCATTGTTTACAAACATTCGCTAAAAAATCGTCACCCTTTTTGCTGTCTTCATCAATAAAGCCATCCTCATTCGGCCGATAAATACCTTGAGCCGAAACTGTTAATACTTTTAAGACATTAGCAGGCAGATTTTTTAGCAAGTTGCTGCTGGATTCAACCCGAGACTGGATGATGGCCTTTTTTTTGGTTTCACTCCAACGCCCGTCGATGGATTCACCCGCAAGGTGAATCACACATGACACGTCATTAAATTCTTTTGCCGGCAATGCTGACTGATTTAAATCACATTCGATATATTCAACCGGCAAGGTAATTTTTTTTTGTGCTGAAATTTTATTTCTGGTTACAACTTTGATTTCATAGCCACTTTCAATTAATTTTTTAACTAAGTGAATTCCAATAAATCCAGTAGCTCCGGTGATTAATATTTTATTCACGATTTAATCCTTCTTTGTAGGTCGCTAACGCGCGCACGCGCGCAGCTTCATGCTCGACGATGGGGTTTACATATTTAGTGGTTTGAAATTCGGGGACCCATTTCAAGACATACTCAAAATCAGGATCAAATTTTTTCAGTTGGGCTGTTGGGTTAAACACGCGAAAGTAGGGGGCTGCATCACAGCCCGTTCCTGCCGCCCACTGCCAGTTCCCGTTGTTTGCCGCTAGATCATAATCAAGAAGTTTTTCTGCAAAATACCGTTCACCAAGGCTCCAATGCATTAACAAGTGTTTTGTTAAGAAGGAGGCCGTCACCATGCGGACACGATTATGCATAAATCCTGTTTGGTTAAGTTCTCGCATGCCGGCGTCAACCAGCGGGTACCCTGTTTCACCACAACACCAACTTTCGAATTGGCCTGCATTCGTACGCCAATTGATATTTTCATATTTTGCGCGGAAACTTTTTTTCAAGACGTTAGGGTAATGCCACAAAATGTGCATGAAAAAATCACGCCAAATAATTTCGGATAAATAAACATCAGAGTATTTTTTTGCAATTTGCGCCAGCTTTCGCACACTTATTGTTCCGAAGCGCAAATGGATTCCAAGATGGCTTGTACCATTTTTCGCGGGAAAATCACGGTCTGCTCCATAATTTTTTAGAACTTTAGCAAAATTTAAAGATTCAGAGGGAAATAAGATTGGACTGATCTTAAAGCCCAAGGCAGCAAGTGTTGGCATTATTAAAGCTTTTTGAACTGGCAAAAAATTATTTTTATAGTCAAGTGTAGGATATGATTTTAAATAAAAATCATTAAGCTGTGAAAGCCATTTATTTTTATAAGGAGTAAAGACCACATAATTTTCACCACTGCCATTAAGGACTTCACTTTTTTCGAAAATGACTTGGTCCTTAAAGGTTTTAAATGCAATTCCATTTTTTTCGGCCATTTGTCGAATTTCACCATCACGAGTCGATGCGTAAGGTTCATAATCATGATTGGTGTAGATATCTTGGATTTTAAGGTCTTGAGTGAGCTTCGCAAAAACTTCTTTTGGTTTTCCAATTTCTACTTGCAAGTCAGAACCCAGTGCCTGCAGCTGAGATTTTAATCGCTCTAAGGTCTGATGTATGAAGGTGACCCTTGCATCGGCTTTAGGTAGGTTATCTAGTATATCGGAATCAAAAATGAATAGTGGCAAAACGGACACATTTTGCTTAAGTGCGTAGTAAAGTCCCGCATTATCATCTAGCCGTAAATCACGCCGAAACCAAAATATAATAAGCTTCTTCTTCTCAGATGCCATCTTGCAGCTCCTTGCCATGAATTGGACTTTTGGAAAATATCTTACATCTAATAACAAAACAAGATATCATCGTATTAATCATGCCATCAGACAATAGCACAAAAAATCTGAAACGTTTACGAACGTCTGTCCTTTCTCGTAGTTTTTCAATAGCAAAACTGGGCATGAGTTCGGGGCTTAAATTTGCCGCCACAAAATTAACAAATAGCTCGATAGATAATTTTTTAATTTCTCAATCGGAATCTATTACCAAAGAGCTAGGACAACTTAAAGGTAGCCTGATGAAGGCAGGCCAGATGCTTTCAATGTACGGTGAATATTTTCTACCACCGGCGGCAAATCAATTTTTAAAGACTTTGCAATCGGATTCTCCGCCGCTTGAATGGAAAGTTATATCGAAGTATTTGGCAACATACCTGTCACCCGAGCAGCTTTCCGAATTAGAAATTAATCCTGTTTCAATTGGCTCGGCGTCTTTAGGTCAGGTGCATAAGGCTCGGATTATTGCCACCGGAGAAATTATCGCTTTAAAAATTCAATATCCTGCTGTCGATCAAGCCATCGAATCCGATTTGAAAGCCTTACGAGTCCTTTTGAAAATCAGCAAGTTACTGCCTGACGAAATTAATTTGGACGAGATTTTCTTAGAAGTAAAAGAGATGCTTTATCAAGAACTCGATTACGAGAAAGAAGCTAAACTTACAAAACTTTATGGTGAAAAAATAAAAGGAGATCCGCGTTTCGTAACTCCACAGGTAGTGGATCGTTACTGCGGAAAAAAAGTTTTAGCCACAACTTTTATCGAGGGCTTTAAAGCCGATCATCCGTTGATTAAAAATTTAAGTCAAAAACGGCGCAATCGCTTAGCTGAAAATTTTTTAGAACTTTATTTAAGAGAAATCTTTGAGTGGAATTTGGTGCAAACCGATCCTCACTTAGGAAATTATAAAATACAAATTGATCCGTACGGCGATGATAAAATTTGTTTGCTTGATTTTGGTGCCACGAGATCATTTTCAGATCTTTCAATTCAGTCTTACCGGCAGATGATAAAAGGCGCTATTACTTTAGATTCAACAACTTTTTTGACAGGCAGTCGTGGCTTAGGTTTTATTATTGATACTGATCCTAAAGCTTACGTGGAAGCATTTACGAGTTTCTGCAATGGAACAGTCGAGCCCTTTTGGCTACCCAACGATATAAGAAACACTGACGGCAAAATCAAGCCAGACGGCAGCTACAATTGGAAGCAGAACGATCTACCTGGCCGCACAGTGAAAAAAGCGCTGCAATTTCGAAATTTTGAATTACGTTCTCCGCCGAAAGACATTTTGTTTCTTGATAGAAAGACAAGCGGCGTTTTTATGTTTTTAGCGGGGCTTGAAGCTGAAATTAACGCACGAAAAATCATTGATCCTTTTTTAGCAAAAGTCTAATAAAGGGAGTGCCAAACAATTATGCCATCGTCGTTTTAAGCTTCAATCATCCCGATCTTACCAGTAAAACTGTTGATTCGGTTTTACTGAAAAAAGATATTTCAATACCCGTCTATCTTATTCATAACGGCAGCGATCCAAAAAATGTTTCATTACTACAAATTAAATACCCCAGCGTTAAACATCTTATTTTGACTGTAAACAAAGGCTACAGCGGAGGAGCTAATTTTGGTTTGTCTGAGATATTTAAAATTGAAAAAAATATTCTTTTTTTAACTAATGATACTGAAGTTTTAAATCTATCGGACGAATTCCCACCCGCTTTAGATTTTTTTTCAATCACTATTTTGAAACGGAATTCGTCCTTAGTGGATTCGGTTTTGGGAACTATCAATTTATCATCAGGCAGACTGCAACATTTAAAAAGCCGTTCCCAAATTGTAAACTTCGAAAATAATATAAGGCCATATATCCCTGGCACCGCCTTTGGCATAACAAAAAATGCTTTTTCACAGGTGTCAGGCTTCGATGAGTCTTTGCATACTTACTGGGAAGACGTTGAATTTAGCTTAAGAGCTTTCAAGACCGCTAACTTAAACTGTGGTTATTGTGACAGCTTTAGCGTTAAGCATAAGATTGGCAAAACCTGTCATAAACATCGCTTTTACACTCTTTATTTGTTTCAACGAAATCGACGGTGGATTATGAAAAAATTCGGCTTGTCGAAAAGGAAATTTTTGCTCTACTACTGTTATGATATGACCAAATTATTATTTAAAATACTGAAAGCCAAGAATCGAAGAACTCATCTTTTGTTATTTTGGAAAGCGATCAATGACTGATAATATAATTTCAAAAACTACCTCAAAAACTACCTCAAAAACATTTGCAAATTTACTGTTTTGCTTTTGGCTTTACACTTTACTTGTTATTTTGTGGGGAGCTTGGGTTCGTATTTCGCATTCAGGCAATGGCTGCGGAGATCACTGGCCTTTATGCTCTGGACAATTTTTTCCTGATTTAACTATCAAGAAGACCTGGATTGAATATTCTCACCGCCTCATGAGTGGCGTGTATGGCCTGTTAGTTGTAGTCATTTTTGTTAAAATAAAAATCTCTCGCTATACAGAGCAAATTCAACGCTTAAAGTGGTTCTTATTATTTTTTATGATATCTGAAGCTCTGCTAGGGGCCTTACTTGTTAAAGGACAACTGGTTACAACGAACGACTCTGTTTTTCGTCTTGTTGTTATGAGTTTTCATCAACTTAATAGTTTTCTACTAACTGGCTTTACCTTCATACTTTATTTGGCGCTAAAGCAACAGCCTGAACGACTTCACTTAACTAGTGTAAAACCATTTTTATTTTTTATTTTGCTAGCTGTTAGCGGAGCTATTGCCTCGCTATCGACGACCTTATTTCCATCGATTTCTTTATTTCAAGGAATTCTTCAAGATTTTTCAGGTGACTCTCATATTTTTGTGCGCTTAAGAATTTTACATCCGCTACTTGCGGTTACGATTGCTGGCTCGTTTATTTATTGGTTATATAATAATAACCAATCGCGACTGGCTGCGGAATTTCTATTTGCGATTTTTGTAGGAATTATTACTTTACTCACACTTTCGCCCGTTTATCTGAAGTTGTCGCACTTACTTATAGCACATTTACTCTGGGCAAGACTTTTCTATGTGTTTGTAAGCTCGCCCGATTCAAGCAAGCGATAAAGAAATTGTATCTGTTGGCTAAGTGAATGCAGCTGCATTAATTCATACTGCAAATCATAATCCGTTACTAAATAGGCGGCAAAAGCCGAAACCACCTCTTGCGGTCCGATAAGACTTCGAATAAAGATTTCCTGCTGATGGGCATCACTTATGTGTTTTTTTATCCAGCGTACTAGCACATGGCTAAGTTTAGTATAAGTCGGCTTAAGCTTATCATCCAGTGTAAGGTCTTGAGTGACAGCTTTCCCCTGAGCAATGATGTAAGGATCGACAGACTTTAAATTCTGCAAATCAAGTAGGGTTTTACCCGCGCCTGCGATAAAAACCACTAAGGTGCCATCATCGCGCGATTCTATAATCTGGGGAAATCCAAAACCTGCAAGGGGTCTAATTTCCTGGGTGCCTTCGGGCACAAAACAAAGAGCAATCGGAATTTTCTTAACGATCGATTCGTGGATCATCTGAATATAGCGCTCTTCGAATATTTGTAAGGGCTTCGTGGTACTTGGAAACAAGTTCACATTCATCAATGGAAATAGAAAAAAAGTGGATTTTGCTTCAGGCAAGGCTTGGATCTCCTAAGTCCCTAGTGTACCTTAATCCTATGCGAAGAATCATCTTTTTTGATGGCGTTTGCTCGCTGTGCAACGGATTCGTTGATTTCGTTATAAAGCGAGACTCCAAGAATTTATTTAAGTTCTCGTCACTGCAATCTGGGACGGCAACGTCGGTACTGGGTTCAAACTTTGGTCTAGCCACAATCGTGTTCTATGATGATGGCCATCAGCACATTAAATCAACTGCGGTGCTAAAAATTCTGTTTCAATTAGGGGGCGGCTGGACGTTGTTTGCGATCTTTGCCTCTGGAATCCCGGTAATACTTCGCGATTTAATTTACAACTTTATTGCCAAAAATCGCTATAAGTTTTTTGGCAGGCGCCAAACATGCCGGTTGCCAACTGAGACCGAAAGAAAACTTTTTTTAGAATAATTTAAGCATTTAAGTTAAAGTAATTTATTAATAAAAAAAACATCTGCAGGACTTATGTTGTAACCAGCCATTTCTTTCGGAGTACACCATGCAATTTGATCATGTTCGATCAACTGCATTTGGGGCACTGCCAGAACTACAATTTTCCAGAGATGAAGGCGAATCACCCTAGTTGGATAACTAAATAAATGGCTGTCGACAAAATTTAAGTCTTCAGGATTTATCATGACCTGGAATTCTTCTAAAATTTCCCGGACTAAAGCCACTGGCTGAGTTTCATCAGCTTCCATTTTTCCGCCGGGAAATTCCCAGTTGCCAGCACCAGACTCGGCAGGCCCACGGCGCGCAATCATATAGCGCTGGTCAGTACTTCGCTGCATAGCTAGGGCAACAACATCGGTTGGAGTATTTTGCATCAGTAACAGTTTATCAAAGTATTTGTTTTTTTATCAAGCTGAACGTCAGTAATGAAAGCTAATTCCACCGCTTTTGCTTTGCATGTGTTTTAGATAGTAGAGTATCCTGAACAGCTCATGCTTGATTTTCAAAATTCTTATTTTATTATTCTTTTAGCAGGTGTTGCATTTTTCCTTTACGGTAGCGCAATGGCCTCAAGCAGTTTAGAGAAACTGCTTACTTCTAGAATCACCATGCTAATGAATAAAGTTTCGAAGTCTTCAATTCTTTCAATTTCAGTTGGTATTGGGCTTACCACAATTTTACAAAGCTCGGGCGCGGTCACTTCAATGCTGGTGGGACTGGGTACTGCGCGGGTCATTAAGCTACCGCAGGTTATGGGTATTATTATAGGAACGGCCATTGGCTCGACTTTGACAGTGCAATTGATATCGTTTGATTTATCCCGCTTTGCCTTACCGCTTTTTGTTTTAGCCTTTACCATGTTTTTCTTTACTAAAAAAATTGGCATTCGTAACTTTGCGACCGTGCTTATGGGATTTGCTTTACTGTTTGTTGGCTTAAAGATGATTTCGGATAGCTCACATTATTTTGCAAAAGTTGAATTTTTGGCAGATTTTTTTCAGACCCTTCGTGAAAACTCTTTTTACTCGTTTTTAGCTTCCATGATTTTTTGTGCGTTTGTTCATAGCAGCGCTGTAACTATTGGACTTGCCATGAGCCTAGCAAGTGCTGGCGTTATCTCAACTCACGATGCTATTTTATGGGTGTATGGTGCAAACATTGGGACAACATCCACCGCCTTACTTGCAGCTGCCGGAAGTAATTTTATTGGAAAGCAAGTGGCCTGGGCCCACTTTTTTTACAAAACTTTAAGTGTGTTAATTTTTTACCCTGTCACACAGTACTTTATTGAGCTGTTAGAAATGCTTCAAACCACGCCCATTCGTATGATCGCCAATGCCCATTTTGTTTTTAATGTGGCTTCAGCCCTAATATTTTTTCCGTTTATTAAAAAAGGTTCTGCATTGATCGAGCAAATGTTTCCAAAAACAGCTGCTGATGAATTTGGAGCTGAGTTTTTAACTTTAAATACCTATCAGAATTCAGCTTTAGCAATTTCTTATTCGCAACGTGAAATAATGCGTATGGCTGATATCGTGATTAACATGATTCGTGATTCAGTTTTAATGTTTGAACAAGAAGATCCAGGTTTAGTGCAGTCAATTAAAGACCGCGATAATCAAGTAGATTTTTTATACCGAGAAATAAAAATGTTTTTACTTGATCACGCTAATAAAAGCACAACTGTTGTTCATCAAAATATTATGAATATGATAATGTTTGTCAGCGATCTTGAGCGCGCTGCTGATTCAATCGATATCAATATTCGAACTTTAGCCATAAAAAAACATGCTTTGAAATTAGAATTCTCGGCTGAAGGTTGGGAAGAAATAAAATCAATGCATTCGCAAGTCGTTAAAGTGGCCTCGATGGGAATCAACGCCTATGATAATGCGCAGATGTGCGAACTTGCTATTCAGTTGAAGCGTGATTTATCCAAGCTTGAAATTTCTTTTCGTGAAAATCATATATCAAGATTAAACCGCGGCTTGCGCGAATCCATCAATACCAGCTCTATCCACTTAGATCTGCTAAGTGAATATCGCCGCATTGCAAGTCTTCTTTGTAATCATGCTTACACGACAACAAAAATAAAAGTTTCCGATTCCAGCCCCGCTGAAGATCGATCTTAAAATTAAGAAAGTGGTTTAACTTTTTGGGTCGCCTCAACAATCGAAATATATTCTTCACTAAACTGCTTCATAAGGGCGTTGGCAAATTCTTTGGATTTTAATTTCAAATCCTGCAGTGAACACGTCTTTACGGGCGTCCCATCATTTGTCAAATTAACTGCAAAATGAATCATAGCGGAAACTGCCGAAATGGATGCAATCGAAATTGATAATTTATGCGCCTTACCTTTTAGTGACATATATAAATCATCACCAGATCGTGTCAGTGGGTTTGTAACGGCGATTGAAGATGAGGAATTAATAATCGATAAAGCTATGGAAGCAAGTAAACGCTGAAGGCTTACAGCCGTCATAAGATTTTGATTAAAGATCTCAATTATAAAATGCAACATTTCATCACCGGCAATTTTGGCTTGTGCCACGACATCTTCAGCATCGACCATATTTGCAAAACTTATGTTACATCCGCCGGTGAAGGCGATCATGGAATCTCCATGCAGTTTATGATTCAAGTAAGCGTACAAAGCATGTAATTGGGATCCATCGTAGTTAATCTTGGAAGTTATAAATTTTGTTTTCATTTATTTCCTTTAATTGGCGAAATAGCCTAAGGTATCGATGTGTGAAATTTTAAAAGCCCTTTTAGCGCGCTGGCAAGATTCGCACTGGCCACACCATTTTTCTTGATCTTGATAGCACGGCCATAAGTCTTTAAAGGGCAATTGCAAACCCATTCCGAGTTTAGCGATCTCTGGTTTTGTCATAGTTATGGTGTAGCATTTAACTTCAACTTGATTCGCTGTTGAAAACGACAAGGCTTTTCGGGAAGCACGAATAAAATCCAAACTATTATCGGGAAAAGTTGCGGCCTCTTCGGCATTGAATCCCGGAATAATATATTTTGCCTTAAGACTTTCAGCAAAACTTGCAGCGACGTTAAGAAAGATACCATTACGATTCGGAATCCATACAGCTTTTGCAGATTTTTCCGATACCTTCATATTATCAATAGAAACCTGACGGCCTTGAGGAATTATTTTATCTGCATGAGTAAGTCCAGAAGCTCCAAGATCTTTTAGCCAAGGCAGGTCGATCACCTGATGCGGAATTTTTTTAGAGCTTGCTAGGATTTTAGATTTTTCAATTTCTTTTGCAGCCGCTTTTTGGCCATAATTAAAAGTCAAAGCTAAAACAACTTCGTAATCGCGTAAAGCGGCAAAAAAATTCACGCTAGAATCAAGTCCTGCTGATAATAAAATGACCGCTTTTTCAATCATACAGTTTTTAGGTCCTTTACTAACAGCTGAATAGATTTCTGCCCGTTAAAATAATTCCACTGAAGTTCAGTTAGTAAATGATACCGTTGGCCTTTAGTAAGTTTATTTTTGATATCGCTGGGCGGAGAAAAAAATAAGGCCTCGACCGTGGTAAACGTGGTTGCCACCGATTCAGTTTCTTCTGTCGATAAACTTAATTTTAAATGTCCGCCTTTTAATTCTTTAACGGACACCACTTTGACATTATTAAATTGAATAACGGGAATATGGAAACCCATTCCAAATGGACCCATAAAATCATGCCAAGTCATAACATTAGAATTGATTTCGGAAATTTTGGCGGTGGTATCGAAATGCAATTGCAAAGGCCTGGGCTCTGATTTCAATTCAATAAAATGCTGCTTCAACAACTGAATCATCTGTTGTTCTTGTTTTTCATGAAGTTCAAAACCTGCAGCCGCGGCATGGCCTCCGAAACGATTAAGAACCGATTCACAAGACTTCAGAGCCTCGACTAAACTTATATCTGAGCCTGGCGCTGTGCGACTGCTACCTACAATAGAGCCTTCCGAATTTCGGGATCCTACGAAAGCCGGACGGTTAAAATGTTGGCTTAGCTTAGTGGCAATAAGTCCAATCACACCCCGGTGAAAAAGCTCTGAGCTAACGAAAACAAAATCAGCCTCTTGCCATGATTCTAACATTTCAAATGCTTTTTTCTCGGCCTCGCCTTGCAGGCTCTGCCGAGTCTGATTATTTTCTAAAATAAGTGACACCATTTGCTCGGCTTTACGAGAATCTGTTTCTAAATAAATTTGCGCAGGTAGAATATTATTTTCTAACCGAGATAGCGCGTTCAATTTCGGTGCAAAACGGATTGCCACGTCTTGCGAGGTTAACTCACGGCCATCTAATTTCAATGCGGTCAAAAGAGCCCGTAACCCTGGTTTTTGCGTTTGAGCAAGTGCTAGTAATCCATGTTTTACTAGGACGCGGTTATCTTCGATTAGCGGCACCATATCTGTCACAGTGCCTATACAAAAAAATTCTAGCACTTCTTTTAAATCCCAATTATTTTTAGGTAACCCAGGATCTTCAAAAAAAGCACGCTTCAAAGCGCGCAGCAAATAGAATGCAACGCCTGCTCCGCAAAGATAACCAAGACCCGAAGTACAATCCTTTTGATTGGGGTTAACAATCACAAACGCGTCCGGCAACTTTTCAGCGGGTAAATGATGATCCGTTAATATCACATCAACATTTAATTCTTTGGCGCGCTCGAACGCTTTAAAAGAGGTAATGCCAACGTCAACGGTAACAATTAACGATATCCCTAAGTGTTGCAGCTCTGTCACCGCATCGGCGTGAAAACCGTAACCTTCGCTAAGTCTTTTTGGCTGGTAAAAGGCAACGCTTTTGAAACCTAATTTTTCCAGGCCCACTTTTAAAATAGCTAGGCCGCTGGTACCATCCAAATCAAAATCCGCGTAGATGCAAATTTTTTCATTTTCTTTAAAAGCTTTCACTAAGCGAGCAACGGCTTTTTCCATGCCAAGAAGCAGCAACGGATCTTTAAGGTCGCTAAGTTTTGGTTGAAGTAAATAATCTAATTGTTCTTGAGAAATTTCACGCGCAGCCAATAACCGCGCAATTAAATCAGGAAAAGATCCTAAGGGTTTTGGAGTTTGAGTCGACCTCTGTGTCCAAATCTGCATAAGACCTTTCCTAGTAAAAAATCACCGACCGAAAATCAGCCGCCGAAAGCCGCTCGATTAAATTCGACGAGGTGAAAGATTAAGTTTTTCCATAAACAGAATCAACGGCGCAGCAACGTAAATTGAAGAGTACGTTCCAAACAGCACGCCAACACAAATTGCAAAAGCAATATCTGATACCACTCCGCCAGCGAAAATATATAAGCATAACGACGAAATAAAAACTGTGCCCGAAGTAATTAGCGTTCGCACAAACATATCATTGATCGCTTTATTAATGATAAAGCTAAAACCTTTTTGAGTGTTCAAATGCTCGGTTTCACGGATCCTATCAAAAACCACAATCGTATCATTTAACGAATAACCTATAAGCGTTAACATGGCGGCCAAAATTGGAACGTTAACTTCTTTTCCGACCAGGATGAAAATCGCAAGCGTAATCACCACGTCATGCACAAGACAAACGACAGCTCCGGGTGCGTACTTGTAATCAAACCGTAAGGCCACGTAAATTAAAATGACTAGTAGACAATAAAATACAGCAAGGAAGCCATTTCGTTTTAGCTCGGCACCAACTTGGGGGCCAACCGTATCTACCCGGCGGATATCTGCACCTTGAGTTACAAACTGCGTCGTGATGTGATCCTTAACTGTGGTGATCGATTTGTTAAGTAGTTCGTTCGTTTCTTTATCCGTCGCACCCTTATGGCCTTGAAAACGCACGATAAATTCATTTCCTTCTCCGAAAGATTGAACTCCAATATCGCCCAAGCCTAGATTTGCGACCGAACTTCGTAGCTGGTCTATCGTAACCGGTTGCGTGAACTTAACTTGAATTTCTGTTCCGCCTTTGAAATCAATACCGTATGAAATTCCTTTTGCAGCAATAAATACCAAAGAAATTAAAACCAGTACTAAAGACAAGCCGCCAAAAAATCCAACTTTACCAACGAAATCAAAGCGACCATATTCTGGATCATTTTTATTGATGTTATTATTTGTTACCATATTTCCCATCCTACACTGAAAGTTTCTGCACGCCAAAACGGTGTACTAAATTATCCACGATCACTTTAGAAACAAAAACGTTCGCAAATAATGTGGTCACAATTCCAACCAACAACGTCACTGCGAAGCCACGAACGGGCCCTGTTCCGAAGTACAATAAAACTACGGCTGTCGAGGCCGTCGTGAAGTTCGAGTCAAAAATTGCTGACATCGCTTTTCGATAACCATCATTAAGTGCTGCTTTGATCGCGGCACCGTGATGATATTCTTCTCGAATACGTTCATTAATTAGCACGTTCGCATCGACTGCAAAACCAACAGTTAATGCCATACCTGCAATACCTGGTAAAGTTAAAGTTGCGCCCAATGAAGTAAGAAGAGCAAAAACGCACACGATATTTATTAATAAAGCGATAGTAGAAATAACACCCATGGCCCGGTAGTAAGCTATCATAAAAATAATAATTAAAATTGCACCGATATATGAAGCCATTTTTGCTTTATCTAAAGCGTCTCGACCTAGTGAAGGACCAACACGTCGCTCTTCCAGTTGCTCAAGCGCAGCGGGAAGTGCACCTGCCCGTAATGATGTCGAAATTAATTTAGCTTCGTTTATAGATTCATCGCGATTTCTTGAGCCACCCAAGGTGATCACAGCTTGGCCATTTGGAATTTTAGAATTAATATTTGGCGCTGTTTTTACGACTTTATCTAAAACAACTGCCATTTGACGGTTGATATTTTTCTCGGTCAACTCGCCGAATTTGATAGCTCCTGCTGGGTTAAAACGTAATGAAACTTCCGGCGATCCATCTTGCTGATTAAAATTAATAAATGCCGTATCCAAATAGTCACCTGATAGATCGGTGTCTGTTTGTAACAAGAAAGGAATAGAGCCTGCCTCTAACGTTTTGGCATTTTTTGATTTTTCAAAATACACAATCGTCTTAGCGGGAAGCTTTCCTTTTAAGTCCGTATTTAATTTGTTGATGTATTCAGTGTATTTCGTTGTGGCCATGGTGTAGCTACCCGCTTTTTCTGCGTCATCAATTAACTTACGCAGCTCATCTGGCGATTTTTCGTTTGAAACCATCATGAAATCTAATTTTGCAGTCGTATTAATAAGTTGCTTAGCTTTTTCCGCATCGGCCATTCCTGGTAACTGAACCAAGATACGGTCGTTACCCTGCTGGGTAATCGATGGTTCAGAAACTCCAAATTCATCGATACGATTACGAATTGTTTCGATAGCTTGATGAATCACATTCTGTTTTTGATCTAATAAGGCAGCATCGAAGTACTTTACTTCAACCTTATTTGCTGATGTTGAAACAACTTGAAGTGCGCTAGCATGATTTTTCTGGATGTACGCTTCTACTTTTTTTGCTTCTTCCATCGTTGGAACTGCAATATCGAACTCCCCTGATTTTGCCTTGGCTGTGTCGAAATCAGAAACAGAAATATTTTCTTTTGCAAATTCAGCCTTTAAAGCCAACGTCTGACGAACAACTGTGGTTGTTACAACTCCATCGACATCAACGCCCATAACCAAATGTAAACCACCTTGGATATCTAAGCCGTAATTTAATTTTTTTGAAGGCCACCAGCCCCAATGGCTTACATCGGTAAAATTTGGCACTATTAAAAGTAAGGCAACGACGATTCCAATAACTGAAAGCCAAGTGCGTGTGCGAAGTCCTTCCATGATTATTGTCCCTCTTTCTTAACTTGTAAGACAGCCTGCGAAGTTAAAACTTGAGCGCGTAAAACTTTAATTTGCACATTGTTAGCAATTTCTAAATTAACAATCGCATCCGTCATCGAGGCAATGCGACCTAGAATTCCCGACTGCGTGATGACCTGGTCACCAACTTTTAATCCAGTCAGAAAAGCCTGGGTTTCTTTTTGCTTTTTCGCTTGCGGGCGAATTAAGAAAAAATAAAACACTCCGATAATAATCACAAACGGCACAAACTGCATCCACGCTGGAGGCGCTGCAGATGTTGCTGCAGTCGCGACCTCGGCCGTTTGCGCAAACGAAGTTAAACTTACAAAAAAGAGCCCAATAAATTGAGACACAAATAGCTTCATGGTTTCCTTCCAAATCGACTAGTAAAATGAAAATGTCGAAACAAAATTGAACACTTAAACGGGTTTTTGATCAACAACTATGATGGATTCTCTTTATCAGATCTTACGAATCGCGTTAGGCAGTCATCACGAAATGCCGGCCAGCGATCGTGCTGGATTGATTCGCGCACTTTCTCCATCAGCTTCATATAAAAATAAATGTTATGAATGGTGTTCAGCCTTGAGCTTAAAATTTCACCACTCAAAAAAAGATGCCGAAGATAGGCTTTCGAATAATTTTTGCAAGTATAACAATCACATTCGGAATCCAGTGGAGTTGGATCTTCGGCATATTGCTTCCGTTTAATGCTTACTTTCCCTTGCCACGTAAATAAAGTTCCATTTCGTGCAACACGAGTTGGCAGCACGCAGTCGAACATATCCACGCCAGCATCAACCGAAATAATTAAATCAAGCGGAGTTCCAACACCCATTAAGTAACGCGGCTTATTTTCGGGCATCAGCGGCGCAATGTGCGGAAGAATTTCATGCATCAAATGAATCGGTTCACCAACTGAAAATCCACCAAGTGCATAGCCCGGTAAATCCACACTAGTTACCTGCTGTAATGAATATTTGCGGTGTTCAATGCTAAGTCCGCCTTGGACGATTCCAAATAGTAAGCTTTCAGGGCGAACCATAGCAGCCGCCGAACGCACCAGCCAGCGATAGGTCAAATCCATTGATCGCTTTATTTCTTCATCGGTCGCGGGATATTGCAAACACTCATCAAAAGCCATAATGATGTCCGAACCTAAATCCATTTGAATTTCCATACTTTTTTCAGGCGAAATAAAATATTTGCCGCCATCTAAATGCGATCTAAACTCGACCCCTTGTTCGGTCATTTTTCGCAAAGAATTCAGCGAAAAAACTTGGAAGCCGCCCGAATCAGTTAAAATCGGACCCTGCCAATTCATAAACTTATGCAAACCGCCCATTTTTTTAATTAACTTTTCTCCGGGACGTAGGTGCAAATGATAGGTGTTTCCTAAAACAACTTGGGTTCCACACTGAATTAATTCTTCAGGCGTCATCGCCTTTACAGTCGCCTTTGTACCGACGGCCATAAACGTTGGAGTCTCAAAAGATCCGTGAGCTGTCATAAATGTTGCTCGCCGCGCATGTCCTGATTTTTTATGTAATTTAAATTCGCCTAATTTCATTTTATGTATCGCCTTAATTTATCCGAGTTCTACTTATTTTTTGCTGCAACCACAAACATAAACGCATAAACAACGGATTTTGTTACTAAAAATAATTGCCGCACTGATGTATCTTTTTTTAGCTGCATGTGCGGCAACCCAAAATCAAGTGCCTGCTGCTTTGCGGGGTTCAAACCAACTACAGCATAGGAATCAATCGGAAATTATCGATATCAGTATTTTTGGTTGGAAGAAGTCAGCAGCATAACATTTTCAGCCACTTTTTGCGACGATAGATAATCGTATTTATTAGTGATAACCTGAAACGTTTTCTCTGAGTAAAATGAAACATGAGTTTCATCACGACGGTAAGACCAGTTTTGAAAATCAATCAATGGCGAAAGTAATGCCGTCATCACAAATAATAAGCCATTTGGTTTTAATAAGTTTTTTAATTTTTTAAACTCGGCCATAGGATGGAAAAAATGCTCAGCCACCTCACAGACAACGATATAATCAAAGGATCCGTTGTGCAAAGTGTTGGCTTTGTGAAAAAAGGGATCGTAGGACTGCATTTGATAACCTTCAAGCCCCAGCAGATAACTGACAGCAGATTGCTGGGCCGGTCCTGATCCATAATCTAAGCCCACGGCCGAGCTCGGAACGTGCGACTGAATAGTGCTACACAACGGTTTTACGAAAGTTTGATAACCTACGTCCGTGACATCATTTTCATGTTTTAGGTAGCGAGCCTTTTCCTTGGCTTGATCTAATCTTAATTCAGGACTTAGGAAAATAAATTCGCAATCTTCGCACTGGTAATAAATCTTTTCTGTTTTTTTCTGGACGATGAGAATTTCATTAAGCTTAATGCTTTCACAAATTAAACATTTCAATTTTTAATCCACACACTAAGATCACCATAGCTAAATAGCTTAAATTTTCTTTCAATAGCCCAGCTATAGCAGTTTTTTACGGCTGCTAAACTAGTAAAGCCAGCTACTAATGCTAGTAAAGTCGATTCCGGTTGATGAAAGTTCGTCAATAAACGATTTACCACTTTAAATTCGCTGCCTACTTGTAACAAAATATCTGTGCGTCCCGAAAATTGATTTGTTCTTGCGACTGTTTCTAAAACTCGCGTCGAAGTTGTTCCCAAACTCCA